>JBMFTE010000132.1:0-1071 GCA_049967195.1 Nitrososphaeria archaeon | reverse complement strand
GCACATTTCTCTTTTTTAATTCCTCATATAGCACTCCAGGGTCGCCGCCCGGAAGATAGACAACATCAACTGAGGCAAACTTCTCCCTCATCACGCTATCCTGGTCATCCTTCTCTAGGAAAAGGACCTCAATGAATCCGCTGTCAGAGAAATACCTCCTGAATACGGGCCTGTATTCCTGCTCCCTTTCGTCAGAGCCCGTGCTCCATGGTATGACCAAAATTTTCTTGGCGGTGGAAAGCTCGCCAACTTTTCTTATCAGGGGCTCATTTGTTCTTTTCCTTACGTCTTCGCCTCCTTGTAGTATTATGATTTGCCGGCTCATGGTCAGGTGATAAATAAAGTGATAAATAAACTGTGCCCAAACCGTTAAACGGGCATCGGCAGGTGATGTTTTTCGGGCCCTGGAACTAAACGGTTTTTAGCGGTGGATTATTTTCTCCCTTTGATGTAGATCAGCAAGCTGAGTATCGACTGCACAACCGAAAAGGCAAGCACGAGAACGAATGTGAGAGACACCCAGAATATCGAGGCCGTGCCTGTCTGCCCGAACCCCAGCAAATAAGATACCCCGAAACCCGGCAGGGAGTTATAGTAGCTGCTTACGGGCAAATTAAGGAAAATATCGGCCAGCATAAGTACAACCATTATGGCGGAAACGGCTGCCATGGGCAGCAGAACAATGCGCGATTTATCGATATGGCGAAAGGCAGAGAATATTATTATAAGTGCGAGGTAAACCAGCAGCACAAGCCAGTGGACGAATGCCGTTATCTGAAGCGCGGCGTCCCATATGACAAGTGCTCCCCCGCTTGCCACAACTATTATGTTAGCTGTAATGTTCACATAATCCGGCAAACCCAGCCCGGCCCCCGCTTTATTCAAACGCAGGGAAACTATTGCTGATAATATCAGCAAGAAGATCAGTGCAACTGCACCATAAACGCCAATATCTTCTGGCAACAACCATGATATCACATTGTTATCTTATAATTTTTTAGCAACTTTTTTAGTTAGTATACATTTGTTGCGCAAATTTGACAATGATGCTAAAGGCCATAAGGAAGTTAT
>JBMFTE010000131.1:0-1104 GCA_049967195.1 Nitrososphaeria archaeon | reverse complement strand
CTTTAGCTGGGCGTAGTTCACCATTGTCTGCCGGGTAACTGTACGCATCAGGCCTGTATGTTTTGCCTTCAATGGCTGTTTTCACTTCTTCTGATGAGTTTGTAAATACCGATATGGCGCGCATTATTTCGACCCTTGCATCGACTATCGGTTTGCCTGATTCTTTAGCAAGCAAAACGGCAAGCTGGTCCCTGTTGTACTGGATCAGTTCTGCGGCTTTTCTCAGCATTTCCAGCCGGCTTGCCAGCGGCATCGCTGAAAACGTTTCAAAAGTCTCTTCTGCTATCCTTGTGGCTTCCTCTACCTCCTTTGTGCCTTTTGCATAGCTTACACTGTCCACTGGCTGCAGGTCTGAAGGATTAACTATGACGATCTGGGCATCAGATTCACTTTCATACCCGCCTATGATCATCTTTTTCATTAAACAGAGAAGGAATTTCCCGGTATTTAAGGGAAAATATTTTTTAGCTTCATAGCTTCTGATAGCGCCTTGAATACCGCCATGGTTATAGAACTGCCCACCGGTGTTATCGGTCCAGCGAAATTCTCCTCTTTGCCAGAAGTGTTGGAAATTACGGCAATCGCATCTGACGTTGTGCCGTGGATCATGCCCCCAGTTAACTCAAAAAGTGATACAGCCTTGGCTTCGGATACTACTCTCACCGCGTCGACAGTGGCACCGCGATCAAGCCGCCTGTCAACAAAAACTGCAATGTTAACTGTTGACTGCCCGCTGTGTAGCAGTGAATGAATTTCGCCTGCAGTAATAATATACGGATTTGTGAAACCAGCAGTGAGGGAAACTAGAATATTTATGTCGCTGCACTTGCACTTATGTACTATATGAGCCCTTTGAACGTCAGCTGCTGTGGTAAATATGATAGCATGATCTAGGTTTAATCCTAACTTTTTAGCAAGCTTATTGTACTCTTCCTTAATGTCAAAGCTGTCAGAAACGTGGTGATGTATAACTTTGGAAATATTAGATAAGCTGCCTCCATTGAACGTCGTTGTAATACCTCTGGCCCTGTAATTAATATTCAACACAACATCATTATCGTAATTTAAAACTTCAATATTCAACATTTTATAGGGATCATTATT
>JBMFTE010000130.1:0-1134 GCA_049967195.1 Nitrososphaeria archaeon | reverse complement strand
TCTCCGCATCCACTTCCTGCGCCTTCCTGACCAGCTCCTTGAGTATCATCCGTGCTTCCCTTTCGCTTAAATTTTTCCATTTACATTCAATAAATGCAGTTTTCCTGCCATCTGAAGCCACCAGGTCTATTTCCCTGTCCCTGTGCCACCAGCTTCCGAACTCCGTATATTCAGGTATCAGCCTTTTGGATATCTGCTCAACCAGCAGGATTTCAAACCTTTTCCCAAAGTAGGATGATAGCCTTGATCTGTCGATGGTCGCTGAACCCATTTCCACTTCCTCCTTTAGCCTGTATGTGAAGTTGAACCAGAAATCAAACATGGTATCCTTTATGAAATATATGCCGTTTCTGATGTTCCCCATAAAGGGAACCTTCCGCTGAACGAACCCAAGCCTTATCAAATTTTCCAGGTAGGGGTAGATTTCCCTGGAGTTAAAGCCCACAAAGTTGGCGATATCAGTGGGCCTAGTGTTTCCAAAGGCTATGGCGTTTAGCACGGAAAAGTAAATCCTTGGTTCCCTAAAGTCCTGCGAGATCACAAAATATGGCTCCCTGTAGAAGTACCCGTACTGGCTTAGAAACTCATTGACTATAAAATCTTCTGGGCCCGCATAAATAGATGCCCTGTTGATGTACTCGGGCACTCCCCCAGTTATCATGTAGAATTGAAGTGCGCTGTAAAGGTCCCTGTTGAGCAGTTCCATTGCATGCTCCAGCTTAAGTTCCCCAATCAGCATATCCCTGGTTCTCCTTCCATAAAGCGGTGATGAATATGAAAGCACAGCCTCGCTCATGGTGCCCATGGCAGACCCTGAAAGCACAATGAAGATTTTCGATTTTGACAGTTTAAAATCCCAGACCCTCTGCATTACACTGAGAATGCTCCTGTCGGCCCTTATCAGGTAGGGAAACTCATCAATTATAAGGTAAAATCTCTCGCCCGGTATTTTATCCGAGAAGTATTCAAAAAGCTGTTCCCAGCCGTTCAGCTGCAGTTTAAGCAGGAGGTCATCGTTCAGTAATTCTGCCAGGCGGCGCTTGAGCGAATCAACCTGAATCTGCACTGATGTGTCATCTGCAACATAAAATGCTCCCTTCTTGTTCTTTATAAATTCAAAGAGCAGCCTCGTTT
>JBMFTE010000129.1:0-1277 GCA_049967195.1 Nitrososphaeria archaeon | reverse complement strand
TAAGCTCCTCCTCATCCATTGGCAGCTCATAGTTTTCAATTAGTAATTCAAGGCCATTCTTAACTTTCTCAGTCCTGCTAGCAAAGCTGAGCATGTGCACAATATCATAGAGGTCCCTTGCCTTTTTCCTTGAGAGGAAAGCATTCACTTTTTCAACTATGACTGTTTCTGGGTCAAGCCCCCTGACCATCAGCTTCCTCCCCTCAAGGGTTTCATAGTTCAAAAGTGTGCCTTCAGAGTGCTTGAACAGCAATTCAACGCTGAGCTCAATCCTGCCGTATGTGAGCTTAATGTATGCAGACTTGTCCTTGATTCGCAGCTTATTTGTCATAAAACCATAAGAACTTAATTCTTCAAAAAACGGTTTTATGGTTTCACTTTTTTCCGCATAAAAATCCAGATCATAAGAGAACCTGTTTCCACCGTAGCATCTCCAAATCAGGGTGCCTCCATGCAGCACTACCTCCGGCATTTTCTGAAATATTCTTTCAACTACAATATCCTGTGCGCTTGCAATTTCCAGTTGAGATCTCTTTCTTATCTTTCTTGCAAGGTAACTCATAATATGCAGTTAACCAAACTTATATTTAAATATAAGTAGCGTTTTGTCCTACCTTTCAAGAGTTACTGTATCTGACAGGCGTTAAGAGATTTTAAAAGCAATCAGTGAATTATGCTCAGTTAAAGCTTGCCGCTTCATCGATGAAGCTCGAACTGGTAGGCATGTCCAAAGTTACGCCAGTGCAGATACCTACAACGTGGCGCGCTGCTAGCCGTTGAAACAAGCTGCGGACGAATCCATATAGTGGGAAGCTCAGCATATGAATATGTAACTAGCTAAAAGCTGCATCATTTTACTCATTAGGGCATTTGATAAGATAGGTGGTCTGAAGCGCTTTATCCCAGACCAAATGATGTCAAAACCAGAAAAATTTAATCTCTTGAAGAACTGAGGTTACAGTTGGAGGGCTGACCGTGAGGCCGGCTGTTGATTTGCCTGCTCAACCCGACATTGAATATTTAAGCCTGCAGATACTGTGCTTTTAAAATGGTAGAAAAATAGCAGTTAACGTTATTACTTTAATTTGGCTAATTGCCCTATGCTAAAGAGGATTTTAATTGTATACACTGCCCAGGAAACCTCGGACGGGGCGGGTGTGAAACTAAAGAGGGTGTTCGGGGGAATGAGGTCGGTGCCCTTGACCGATCCGTTCCTCCTGCTGGATAACTTTGGGTCGTCGAACCCCGAAGACTATATAATGGGGTTTCCCTGGCAT
>JBMFTE010000128.1:0-1364 GCA_049967195.1 Nitrososphaeria archaeon | reverse complement strand
CGCAAACCCATTATAAGGTGCATATAGAGGAAAATAGCATGTATTAAGTATCTCCAAGAGTTAAATTAGGTGGTGCCGCAATATTGGCGCTTTATCGCTTTATGATTTTTGTTTTGTGTGAAGACATAAAGTATTACATCACGTCTTTTGGTTAAGGCTAGAAGCGGTCAATTTTGCACAGGCGACACTAACGCTTGGGGGCTTTCCATTCAGATTATGGATTCGTCTGCAACCTGACTCATTAGTGTAGAGTCTAAATGCGTATACATTATAGGCAAAGTATGCAAATGATTTGTTGATCGTTTTTCTAAAATTTTTGACATATTTTTAACTAAAGCATATTATTATTTTGCTTGATCGATAAATCATGCTTTTTGGGAGCTGGTATTACATAAATACGTATATTGATTAAAAAGCTGGATTTTGCGTATGGCCTACAAAAAGCTCTTTTCGGAAATAAAATTCGGAAGGCTTAACCTGAAAAACCGGATAATTTTTGCCCCAATATCGACAAACCTTGCAGATGCAAATGGAAACGTAACGCCGGAGCTCGTTTATCATTATAGAAGGAGGGCGCAGGGGGGAGCGTCATTGATAACCCTTGAAAACATGTGCATAATTTATCCCGATGCAAAAAATGGCGCCACACAACCGAGGATAGACGAAGATGGTTTCATTCCGGGATTGAGCAGGATTTCAAGCAGTATACACTTTTTTGGGTCATATGCGTCAATGGAGCTCACTCACCCAGGCATTTTCGCAGAGAACACCGGGAAGCGTCCTCTGGGACCTTCATCGCTAAACTTGAGGAATGATGGAATTATCCCCCGGGAACTTGATGAAAATGGAATAACCCAGATAGTTGAAGGTTTTGCAGGCGCGGCTCGCAGGGCAAAGACTGCAGGGTATGATGGTGTGGAAATTGAAGCTGCCCATGGCCTTTTGGTAAATCAGTTTTTATCACCCTATACAAATGTTAGAAAAGATAAATTCGGTGGCAGTACGGAAAACAGACTAAGGATAGCTGAAATGATCATCAGGAGGATACATGATTACTGCGGCAGGAACTTCCCGGTTTCTGCCAGATTGCCGGTAATGGATAATGTGCAGGGCGGAATTACAATTGAAGAGGGTGTTAAAATAGCCAGGGGTTTTGAGGAACTTGGTTACTGTGCCTTGCATGCAGATTTCGGGCTTGGAGACAAGGAAAAGAGGCTGGAGCCGATGCAGTATGCTGAAGGGTGGAGGATATTTCTGGTCAAGGCATTAAAGGATGGTGGCGTGAAAGTGCCGGTGATAGCTGTGGGAATGATCAGAAACCCCACATACGCCAGTGAACTACGCCCAGCTAAAACTGTGCGCTT
>JBMFTE010000127.1:0-1443 GCA_049967195.1 Nitrososphaeria archaeon | reverse complement strand
CAGAAATTCGGTAAATCACATTGAGGCATAATTCAATCTGACAAATTGCTCAGTGTGGGCGCAATGCAGATTCCCGCATCCTTGGGCATGGGTGTGCCCGCTGCGATTGGTTTAAAAAACAACCCCCTGGACTGCAATCATGGCGTCATCTGCCACCTTTGTTATAACTTTCCTGATATTTTGTTCAGTTACAGAACATAAGGCCGCCTTTTGTGATTTAGCATTATTCTTGATCAATGCGTTTGATTTATAAATTAGTGCAAACCTTCCATCTTCAGCTGGCAGTACCTGTATAGGGCGTCATAAAGCGGGAACTGAAGTTTCATATTTTGATAGTCATCTGCTGATATTTCCCTAAATCCCCTTGCCGCTGACTTCAACCCGGCTGATTCTGCCGGAGGGTTCTGCGGGTTATGGGCATCAGCCCCCCTTACTATTTTGGCCAACTCCAGCAGCGCCGGGTCATTAAGCCGGTATTTTCTAATTATAGCGTCAAATGAAACATATTCATTTCCTTTTTCATCGTAGTAATGGTAAAGCTCTGCACCCTTGACGTCAAACGGTATTGCCCCCTCCGTTTTGGCAACGTTCAAAACCTCCTCTTCCTGCACAAACAGGAACTCCGCATCCTTGTCTACAAAATTCTTTATCAGCCAAGGGCATGCGATCCTGTCAACCATTGCCCTTTTTCTGGTGACCCATTTCATAATACTTGATGATTGCTATAAGAATTTAAGTTTTGTTTTATATTTTTATAATAAATCGTTTCAACCGTTACTAACCCTGCTTTAAAATTTCTTGTTTTATAGAAGCGGATATCTTTAAAGCGTCATCATGCATTATCTCCATCCTTTTTCTAAAATAATTAAATGCAGGCTCGTGTTCCCACGCGGGCAGCACATGGATGTGCACGTGAAAAATGACTTGCCCAGCGCTTTTTCCCACATTGGTGAAAATTCGTACGCCATCAGCCTTCATTGCGGCTTGTACTGCGGTTGCCACCTTTTTTGTGGCATTTGACAGATGTGCTGAAACTTCTGGCGGAGTCGAAAGAAAATCCCTGTAGTGTTCCCTTGTAACTACAAGAGTATGGCCAGGAGCAATGGGGTATCTGTCCAGGAAGGCAACCACCTTCATATCATCGTACACAACATATGCCTGTTCGTTCCCTTTTATCACTCTGCAGAAAAGGCAATATTCCCGGTTCAATTTTTCAACATATTACTCTTCATAATTTAAGCTTTTTTGCGTTGCGTTATGGCGTGTTCTAGGTTTGACGGCTCGAGTAACCGTTATGAGTAACTTTGCAATAGCACAATAAAAAACGTTGCGTTATGGCTTAAAATAGCTTCAAAACTTGAAATCTAGGTTACTATCACATATAGCCAAAACTAGCCAAAAAATCGTTGCGGTAACGAGTGTGGGACACTATTCTAGCATGCT
>JBMFTE010000126.1:0-1499 GCA_049967195.1 Nitrososphaeria archaeon | reverse complement strand
TTCGTCTTCTGTAAGCACTTCAGGTTCTCTCATTTCATTGCGCTTGATATTGTTTTTTATCCATGCAACTTCAGGGGGAAATGGCTGGCTGCTGTCCATTGCTCCAGTACGCAGCCACCTGTAAAATCGTTTCACAACCCCCTTGTAATCGGCTTTTGTCCATGCCGTATAATTCTTTGTGTTTATCCACCTTATAAGCTCCTCTATGTCATCCCTTGTCGCTTCCTTAAAATTAACCTTCAGGTGGCGCCTGGTGTTCCTGAGATCGTAAAGGTATTTCATTATCCTGCCGGCGTTGAGGTTTTCGCTCTCCAGTTTCTTTATGTATTCAAGTATCAGCTTCTTTTCATCATCCGGTATTGTATTTTCCCTTGCGAACCCCCTTAGTGCATACTCAAACTTCTGCCCGTATCTGTGGATGTCGGTCATACCATAATATATGTGGTTTTTTTCCATATGTGTTATCCCGCAACATTGCCATATGCTCCCCCGGCACCTTTCAAAAATATAATATGCGTTGATGTCATTTTCCCTGAAATAATATCAGTTTTATTAATAATTGAATTTTATAAATCACATTGTCTATTGTCTATTTCAGGGAGGTGCAGCTCCTTAAGAATAATAGGTTTATAATTTGCAAGATGTTAACTAAATCATATGAAAATCAGTCAAGATAAGGTGCTTTTGAGCCGTATAAATGAACATATGAAAATGAGACAAAGTGCAAGGGAAGAGCTTCCAGGCACCATCAAGGTGAAACTGGAACACTTGGAGCACCTTCACTTCAGGGGAACTGCCTCTGAAGGTAAGGGGTTATCACTTGACATAGACGAATCTCCAGAGAGAGGTGGTCAGGGGAATGGGATAACTCCCCTAGAAACATTCCTGATGGGCGCTGGTGCGTGTTCCCTAACCCAGTGGGCAGCACTGATCATAAGCGAAGGGCTGAAGGTGGACACGCTAAATGCTACGGTGACCGGGCAAATTGACAGGAGAATCGATGGCCTTTTTAAAAGCCTGACCTTTGACATAATGCTTACCGGTTCTGAGAATGCTGAAAGGATCAAGGGCGCTTCCAATGACGCCGAGGGGCTATGCAGGAGCGCCGAGGGTCTATGCTATGTCCATAATACGCTGAGGCGAGCTGTTCCGATCCACACCAATATACATTTGAATGGAAACATAATATATTCAGACTAGGTAAGAAGATCCTTGCTGGGTTGTCTGTAACCATTATTGAAGAATTATATATGGCCTATCAGTTAAAAATTTTAGTGTAGACTTAATTATTGGCTCTTAATTTTTTGGCCAGTAAGCTTAGAATATGGATGTTCTTGATAAGATGCTCCAAACAGATACATGTCTTTTCAGGGGCTAACGTGATAAAAATATAATATCTATAGCATTGGTATCACAGCACTATGTGAACTGCGCTCAAGTAAAACTGGTAGTTTCATTGAATAGTGCGGAACACTCGTATTCCAGCGTGAACTGTGACC
>JBMFTE010000125.1:0-1507 GCA_049967195.1 Nitrososphaeria archaeon | reverse complement strand
GATCTTGCGATGCAAGCATGATTGTGTGAATGCATTTAAATAAGGCCGTTATCAATAAAACAGTATGAGAAGATACGGTTTTGTGGAAAAGGATATCGAACCGGCCGACGTTTACAATCACATCAAATCACTGCTTCAGTCTGAAAGCTTCAAGATAACTGCAGAAGACATCAGGCCAAACTACTGGGACCTGCACGCGAAAAAGTCAAGTGCTGAAAGGATAGTCCTGGGAAAGGTAAGGGACGTAGACGTAATTGTGGCTGGCCAGAAGGGCAAATTTGAGGTTCAGCTGCATGCTGGGGTGTGGGGAAGGGACCTGGCTGTTCCTGCAATTGAGGGCATAGCAACGTTAGGCACAGCAACCCTTGCTGAATTAAATTCCGCCCATGACTTTGAGGAAAGGATGTGGGAACAGGTTGTCCACAAGATTGACCCTTCATTGAAAATCTGCCCCGCCGATGGTCTTCTGTTCAAATCCGACGAGGAGCTGAAAAAGCACATGGAAATGCACCAGCAGCAACAGCAGCAGATGCACAGCAACATGATGAGCCAGATGATGATGCTTGGAATGATAGGTGGCCTAGGAATGTTTGGAATGGGCATGTACGGCTTTGGTGGAAGCCCTGGATTCATCTGAACTGCAGCATTTAGCGATTAGAAAGCCATCATTAAAAGCGATGGCTTTATAATTCAGTAAAGAGGTCAAAGTTCTTCAGCACTTTGGTGCTGCCACAGCTGAAATACCTGCAAGTAACGCGTGGCCGTGTCCATTAAGCGCCAGTTTTAGCTTGGCGTAGTTCATAAGCATGATTACGTTAGTGCATGATCTTGTATTTCAGGTTACGGTATTTTAACTAGATAAATTTATATGTTAGTAATTATAAAATTTTACTATGGATGATTATGATATAGTTAAGGTAACAAGAAACTACCAATTGACAATACCGAGCCGAGTGAGAGCCAAGGTTAGTATAAAGGAAGGCAGCAGGGTAAAGGTAATTTATGATAGCAATGAAGGCGTGATAAAGGTGATCCCAGTGAAGAGGAAAAGGCTCACTGTGAAGCTTGGGACAAAAATAACGGTTGAGGATATTGAAAACGTGGCAAGTGATATGTTAAATGAAACTACTTCCTGACACAAACGTGCTTGTTTATGATACAGTAGAAGACAGCGAGCGCCATATGGACGCTTCAAAAATTTTAGATGATGCAGAAGAGCTGTTTTTAGCCCCAATTGTGCTGCACGAGTTCGTCTGGGTTTTGCTCAAGTTTTCCGTTGACCCAGACACTGTTTCGGTTAAAGTCGAGGAGTATCTCGGAGACCCCAGGGCAAATTACATTCAGGAATCAGTGGGCACAATGAAAGGTGCGCTGAAGCTCCTTAAGGATAGCAGGCTGCCGGCAAGTGACATCAATGACCTCATTGTTCTTACGCTTGCTGTGGACTACAAGCTTACCATTGCCACCTTTGATGCTAAGCTTGCATCCCTTGCCAAAAGAAAAGGCG
>JBMFTE010000124.1:0-1575 GCA_049967195.1 Nitrososphaeria archaeon | reverse complement strand
GGCTGCGAGCCTCGTCGGTAAAGCGGAAAGCGCACAGTTTTAGCTGGGCGTAGTTCACAGTTTGTTTGTTACGCGTGACATAAAAATAGCCATAAATATATCGAATGATCATGCATCAGCACAACTGATACTGACATAAGCAGGAGGAAAAAAGCGTATTTAATGGCCTCGGTCCTTCCCAGCCTTTCTATCATTTTATATTCAGAAATCTTCTTTAAATCAAAAATTGCATGAACAGTCTTAACCACAGGCTCAATTATGGGAACAAGAAAATATATCGGCAGTAATACCGCCGGAACAACAATCATGAGGGTCAAAGCCGCAGGGATGTACGGGCTAATCCTCCTGAAAGCCATCCTGCTCTCTACATATATCACCTGTGAAACAGTGTACATCACAAGCATGACACCAATCATGATTTCAGAGAAGCTGAGTGGACCAATGATGCTGCAAAAATATAAGTAGAATCCTGAAAGTATAGCAGAACCAACAGCAAGTGCAACTGTGCTCCTGCCGAGCCTCTTGGATGAGAGAATAACATATATCAGAACAAGTATGGCCGAAGGTGCTAATGACAATACAACCCTCAACCCGTAAAACAGCAGAGCAGCAATGACCGGAGCAAGGTCCACGAGAATTGTAAGAACATAGTTCAGCCTGAATGGTCTGTTAGAGTTTTCAAAAAGGTAGTCAAATGTGAAAAGGAAGAGTAGATATGAAATGATCAGGATGGCAATGCCGTTATATGAAGGCTCAGAAAGGAATGCAAGCAGTGCAGCAGCGGTGAGGATCACCATGGAGCTCTTAGCATGAGGTATTCTGAAAATCCATATTCCCAATCTAATAGCATAACCCTAAAACCCCATTTAATTTTATCTAAAAGATATTTTATTTTTGCAATAATTCATCTAATTCCAGTTTTCTTCAGCACAGGTCCTATCCTTTTCACAAATCCACTGTCATACGAAGAAAGGTAGTCCCTGAGCCTTGACGGGTTAATTTTTCCCCTGAACAGCCTCTCGTAACCCTTGATCCATGACCTAAAATAGAGAAGGTCGATGAAAGTCTTTTCAATATCGCTCACAGGAACACAAAGGTTGCCCATTTCAACAAATTCATAGCCAAAGAAGTGCCTAGGATCAATGACCCTCACGATGACCCTGCTGCCGAAGACCTCCCTTTCGCCCCTTCTAACTTTTCTTGATGTGATTATTATCGTGGCGGTTTCCTGCTCCCAAAGGCCATGATAGCTCATGGCTTCCTGAAGCCCAATATATGCCGGCTTGAAATAATATACTGCCACCACGGGGTCATCGGTTCGGGTGTATATCCCTCTACCTGCCCTGAAAACCTCTCCCCGTTTGATCATCTTGTTAAGCAGGAGGTATGCGTAACTTCCCCCGGCAATTCTCTTCACATCCTCAACGGTAAAGTACGGGTTATTCATTGCCAGTTTCCTTACAGCATCAACAGCTTTCATAACAGCCACCTCCTTATGGAATTCAGCATTTCATCTGCACCTGGTGCATAGCCTGCAATCACCGTTGCTTTAAGCTCCTCCTCATCCATTGGCAG
>JBMFTE010000123.1:0-1633 GCA_049967195.1 Nitrososphaeria archaeon | reverse complement strand
AGTATTATTAGGAAGCGATAAAGTTATTTGCTATTCTCCAAAAACACTTCATAACAGCTGGCAAGTTACATGTGATAAACTTTTACAAAAAATTATGTTCGAGGTTCGTTCAGCACAAGGTCAAGAGCATCTTAGTGAAGGCCGTGAATAGTTTTGGAGAGATATGTGTTCCTTTAAGCCAGATGAGGCATTATTTATGAAATCAAAATGGACATAATCTGAGCACGAAGAGAATGAAAGTCAGTAGATTAAAGTTCAGTAAAAAACGGTAAAGCTCAAACGGTATGGCAAAACCTGCAAGAGGGTTGTTGACCAAACCCTCATATCTGTGCAGAAAATTGGTGCATTAAAGGCAAACGGGCTAAATATAAGATGGTTCTGAGCTGGCAGACGTTCAGTTTAAAGGTCGCCAAGACGCAGAACAGTTAAACGAGTCGACATGGAATTAGGGGGACCATCTATGAGGATCTGCAAAATCCGCCTGATTACAAACCTCGAGCAACAAAGCTACAACGCTTAGCAGATAATGTATGTCAGAGCAATCTATTTAAAATAATAATTATGAAAATTATTGCAAGATATATGTTAGTATAAATAAAGACTTTAAAAGAATCACTTTCACTTGATGACAATATTGTTTTAAAACTTAGTATTAGCATTATTATGTTGAGAGCCTCAATTAAAATCAGGAAGTAAAAATTAACTTCCACAATTCCTATTGCAGTTGTAAAAATCGTTAACAAAAGCGAAAATGCACCAATCATCCGTGAAGCAAGTTTTTTTCCGTAAACCACTGGCAGCATTGGAATTCCCGCAGCCTTATAATCATCATAATATCTTATTGATATGCTCCATATATGTATGGGTGTCCATATCACTATGATCATAAACAAATAAAATGGCGTTAGCGCAAACAGTTTACCTGTAATTCCGCTCCACATAACGAACACCGGGGCACCTCCGGCCAGCGACCCAATTAGTATGTTAAAGGCTGTTCTCCTTTTACTTAACCAGTTATAAAGTACGGGGTCAAACATCACCCCAAAAACAATCCAGAAGCTTGAATATGGAGAAGCCAACCAAGCAATAGATATAGAAATTATAAGCAAGGATGTGCCAAATGCTAGGGCATTGTTAGGCTTGATTCTACCTGATGGTATTGCCCTGTTACAGGTGCGGCGCATTTTGCCGTCTATGTCGCGGTCAATATAATTGGTAATAGCGTTTATGCCGGAGGTAGCTATATAAAGAGCTATCAATGATATAACAAACCCGTCAATGTTAGTTGCTGGATTTGCTAGAAAGCCTCCCGCAACTCCGGCCAGCAGCAGAAGAAATGTTACTGCTGGCTTTGTTAGATCTAGGTATGGTGGTAGCTTCATTACGCTTAGAATATGTATCAATTTAATTTACTTTACTCAAAAAGTGGGCCGGGCCGGATTTGAACCGGCGACCCCCGCCGTGTGAGGGCGATGTGCTAACCAGGCTACACCACCGGCCCATCGCAAAAATATAGCTTTACTTATTTATAAATTGGTGTTATCTTGTTTTTATACCACCTTTTATTGATTGCAAAACCATAGCTTTTAAGCGGATCACAGTTATGTTTTTAAATTTCTGTTCTCATAAATCA
>JBMFTE010000122.1:0-1655 GCA_049967195.1 Nitrososphaeria archaeon | reverse complement strand
AAAGGGAAATTGAGAATAACGTTGATCCATATATCCATCAATTGGACTTGGTGCATGCAATAAGGGACAGCCTGTTCATGATGTGGATGGACAGCGCTTCAAAGGAGGAAAGGGACCAGATGTCGGGCAGGATGAAGGCCGTGCTGCAGGCACTTGTCAATTCTGTGAAGAAACACATTATGGACAAGGATATGGGTGCCCTTTCGTCAAGAATTGATAAAACGCTCAATGAGCTTGAAGCTCTGGCTTCGGAGCTTGAAAGCAGTGGATACCAAAGAGCTGCAAGGTTCATAAGGGCTCATGCCGGTTTTATGGTTACCTTTGCAAGGGTTGCCATAAGTGAGGGGAAGAGAATACCTTACACTTCAAACGCGATAGAGAGGCTGATGGCGGAGATAATGAGGAGGTGCAAGCACATATGGGCAAGGTGGAGCGATAGGGGCCTTGAGAACATACTGAAGATAAGGCTGCTCAGGATGGTTGAGCCCAAAAAGTATAAGGAATTCTGTCAAAGTTATATACATCCGGTGGTAAGGAGGTGATGTCGGTCATGGCAATGTGCCTAACCGGTGGCTGAACGGCACCAAATTTTTGATACCGAGCATTTTATTGCATTTAGTGGTCTCAAAACAATCTAAGCGTTTATGCCCTACAACCTGCACCCATTTCTGCTAGCCATGTTGTACGTGAACACCTTGGACATGATTTCATTATTAATTGTAACGTTCAGTATTGATGTGAAATGTTCTCCCTCTTTAACGAGGAAAATACCGTTTCGACCTGCCACCACTGAACGTACCTGTGTTTCTTTTTCCATGCCTCTGACAGGAATTCTCTTATAATACTGGCATATGATCCTCTTACCGGCTGTTGGGTTCACCCTTGATAACAGGTTCAGCACCTGCAGCGTAATTGAAGATAACCCTTGAATTGTATGCTGAATCGCCAAAAACACAGCTTATCTTTCCCACAGTATCCTTTGCGCAAGCTTGCTGGACACTTTCTCATATGCTTCGTCTGTAGTCTGAATGCCTGTTATCAGGTGGTGTCGCAAGTTATTTGTAGCTTTACCCATCCCTCCTTCTATCACACTTCTGCCTGATCCGGCTGAACGCCTTTATTCCTGTAGAGCCAATTGCTATATCTAAAGGCTTATCCTTTTCATATGTTACACCAAGAGGCACATTTAGCCCCTTCTGCTGCATATCTCAGTATACTTGTTCCCCCGATCATCTTGACAAACCAGTCCTGTCTGCCGGCAGGCCAAAGTATTCCCTGACGGCAGGCATCAGAATATCTGTACGGCCTGCCCTTCTTGTTCAGCTGCTTTTCCCGGTAAACCACATGCTTACAAATGCATCAACTGCACCAACCAGCTTGTTTTATTCGGGCCAGTTTGCCATAATTTGACATTATGCGCCTGATTATAAGGTGAACTACGCCCAGCTAAAGCTGGGCGCGTCCCGCTTCATCGACGAGGCTCGCAGTCACGTGCGGAATACTTTTGAGGTATTCCAGCATAACTGTGGTGGTCTCATCATCTACGGGCATTAAGGGGGGATACCCCAGGGCTATAGCATCCCTATAGCCTTTTGCATCATTGTCGATCCCAGAGTTCAAATCCCTGTCGATTGTCAATCCGCAGAACTTGCAGA
>JBMFTE010000121.1:0-1658 GCA_049967195.1 Nitrososphaeria archaeon | reverse complement strand
AGTTGAAAAGAAAATTTGACAATTTAGTCAGCCATGTTAGTTGCGGCATCGCCTTATAATTCAGTAAAGTTAAACTTTAATTTCCAACCTTTTACTGTGAGATCCTTTGTTTTCAAACTTTATTACCGAGATTCTGCCTATTTCCTTTATATCCTTTACGTGAGTTCCGCCATCCATCTGCATATCCAAGCCCACAATTTCAACAATTCTAACCCTTTCAAGCCTTTCAAGCAATTCTCTTCCAGGTTTTGTCCTTGCGATATCGGGCATTTCCTGTGCCTCTTTATTGGAAATGTACTTTACCCTAACCTCGCGCCCTTTGGATATTTCCTCATTAGTTGAAGTCTCTATTTTTTGGGCAAGCTCCCTAGTCAATTCTGGAAAATCTAGGTCAACCCGAGCTCTGTCTTCATATATCTGGCCCCCTGTTATGTACCCATGCCCAAAATCCTTTCTTATTATGCCGTCCATAAGGTGTATCGATGTGTGAAGCTTCATGAGCCTGTATCTCCTTTCCCAGTCAAGCATTGCATTTACAGATGTTCCATCCGGTTCACCATCCAGCACATGCACTATATCCCCGCCAATCTTCTTAACTTCAATTACATTCAGAGTTTTTCCTGAGTTAAACGATACTTTGCCCTTATCGAACGGCTGCCCGCCCCCACCCGGGTAGAAAGCTGTCTTGTCAAGTATCAACAATGCC
Source organism: Nitrososphaeria archaeon (assembly GCA_049967195.1). Taxonomy (GTDB): domain Archaea; phylum Thermoproteota; class Nitrososphaeria; order Conexivisphaerales; family UBA164; genus KM4347-05. The sequence continues at coordinate 952 of JBMFTE010000121.1, read as the reverse complement.
CCCTCGGACCTAATGACATTTGCTGAGAATGTCTTGAGATATGAATCATCCAGATACAGCAGTTCCGTTTCCATACCGAATATAATCACGCAAAAGTTAATGAATCTTTTGGAAATGTTAGCAGATAATTTTGATAAATCAATCCATCCGCCTGACGAGGCTTAATTCATAATAATGCAGGGACCATTTGAGGGATGAAAATAAAATTAAACAATATTTTTATATGGCAAGCTACAGATTAAATGCGATAGCAAATGGTAAGAGAGGTTCCTTTTAAATCAAAGCCAATTGACCCTGACTTTCTTAAAAAGCCAGATGAATATGCCGTAACCGGTAACCATGCTGGCCATGACATAAGGGCCGAAGGAAAGGAAAGGCTAGATGCCGATGGAAAACCATACCCAACAAAGCTTGGAATTCATGGCACTGTGGTGGCCGTGGACTTTGACAGCTGTATTGCAGATGGCGCATGCATGGATGTATGCCCGGTAAATGTATTTGAGTGGCTATTAAATCCAGGAAAGTCTGGTTCAGGAAACGATAAATGGCCATTGGCGGGGGACGAACAATCAAAATACTTTACAGACAAGGCAGATCCACTTAGGGAAAAAGACTGTATTTTCTGCATGGCGTGCGAAACTGCATGCCCAGTGGGAGCAATAAAGATTTCACCGCCATAAAAAGCTTTTCATTTAAATTAATTTTTTATTTTATTTTAGTTACGCAGTTGGACCCAGTTTATAGATTGAATTATCAGGATACGGCTTTGCTTCACACCGGCTGATTTCCGTCATACGCCTCTGGCCTGAGGAATGTCGAGACATATGTATGACTGAACACTTGATCCCTTCAATCCCACAGCGCTGCTTATGCCCTGTGTAACAGTTAACCTTCATGCCTGCCGGTTTATTTAATCTATGATCGTGAACTACGCCCAGCTAAAGCCGGGCGC
>JBMFTE010000120.1:0-1658 GCA_049967195.1 Nitrososphaeria archaeon | reverse complement strand
TTGCCAATGCTTAAACGATCTGGTGATAAATCATGACAGATCAAAACATGAAACAATGGTATAATAATTTCAGGATACTACACCTATACATTTCTTATTGCAGTCATTTTTCTGCATATAGCATTAAACACATATCACGCAAACAGCTTTTTATAGTTCACTTATTAACCAGTAACATGGACTTTAATGAGTACCAGAAACTGGCACACCAGACGGCAGTTTATCCAATTGATTTAGCAAAATACTATCTAACTTTAGGGTTAACAGGAGAATCAGGAGAGGTAGCCAACAAAATTAAAAAGGAAATAAGGGACAGAGAACCTGTGAGTGAGGAAGAAATTAAAAGCGAACTGGGTGATGTTCTTTGGTATTTATCAGAGCTGGCTCTTACATATGGCATTAACCTTGAGGAAATTGCAAAATCTAACGTGGAAAAGCTTAAGGGCAGGAAAATGAGAGGTACGTTGCGTGGAAGTGGGGATCACCGTTAAACGATGCAGTTCATCAGTGATTTCATTATTTTGTAGTTAACATAAGGGGGTACTGTTCCACTTTGGACGAGGCGCACAATAACTTTTTCACCTTCCTTTATGGCTATTTTAAAGGCGTTCCATGTTAAAACCGAAATTACCGTTTTATTCCTTACATTAATTAATAGGACCCTATATTTCCTGCAAAACCAATACTGCTCTTCACCAGCAATAACCTGCCCTATGCCTGTAGCCCGTACGTACCTGCCGCTTTTAGCCGGTGTCCTGGCTCTTGAAAGTGCTAATGCATATACGATATAATCTATTCCTTCTGCCAGATTCCAGTACTTGTCCGCTTTTATGGCTTCCTTTATATCGTACCAGTCTTTGCTTGAAATATGATCCTTTATGCTTGGGTGATGCATAAATTAACCTGATTCCCAAGGCTTTTAGCTGTTGTCCCAGAAAGACCTTACAGAGGCGTGAGCAAGTAAGCTCATACCTTCAGGCAGAGTTACGAAAAATTGCTACGGTAAAAGCGGCTTATTTTTGCAACAGATTTATACATCGTTTTTTGTTATTGACTCAATAAGGTTGAGGTGGTCAAACCCAGCCTAGATCATTGCTGCTCAAAAATGCAAGGGAAGTGCTGGCAAGGGAATTGGTTAAAAGTTGCATAATAATGGCGTTAGCGGAATAATGGTTGGCTACCCGAAGGGTATGGCGCAGAAAAATGAGAGAAACTCATGCTTCTGGAGCTACGGCGCAATAATAGGCAGGTTAATTGATGCTGGGAAAGAATACGGAATTAAGCACGTGAATAAAAGGAATACATCCAAAAGGTGTTCGCTGTGCGGAGGCATTTATGAAAGCGGAAGAAAACCCGCGAGTTATATATATGTCCTCGTTTAAAAAGTGAGATAAACGTTGACCTGAATGGCGCAGCAAAAATGGCCCTGAATCCAACGCGAATAAATGGCCGAAGACATAACCTACCTTTTGACAGGATGGGAAACCGTCTGCTACGAATCAATGAAGATGAGTGCAGTAAGCCCAGTGCCTCCTAAGCTTTAAGTGACAAGAGTAAGCCATTACAAGATATTTGCTATAAAATTAGCACTACTCAAAATATAAGCTAATCGAAAATATTTTTAAAGCCTAACAGAAAAGCTTCCTGTATTGATACTA
>JBMFTE010000119.1:0-1711 GCA_049967195.1 Nitrososphaeria archaeon | reverse complement strand
TATCTGCTTTTTAAAACGTCAAAGTATTTTTCCCGAGCCGGCAAGCCTCCACCTGTCCGATATCATCCTGCTTATCGAAATCCTGTCCCCCCTTAGCGCTATTGATGGCCTTTTCAGCTTGATCCTCAGGTTATTTGCCCTCATGTCCACAACTACACCAGAATTTACCATGGTGCCTATGTTAAGTTTTAACTGCTCATTTACCCTGATCTTTTCTGTCCTTATAAGTTCCCTTGTGCCTATGACGTATTCAAACAGTTCATAGTTTACTTCAATTTCATAAACAGGGTTGGGCAGAAAGCCTGGCTTTGATATATAATTGCCAACCATTATATCATTTTTTGTAAAAATCGGGTCAAGTTCAGTGCCAACTGCTATTAACCCACCGGGCATGACTTCTTCAACTTGGCCGCCTGCAGTGAACAGGCTTTTCACCCTGGTAACTACTGGCTGAAAACCGGTTCTTGTGGGAAGGCCGGGCTTTATCTCAATCGTATCCCCAAGCTTTAGCCGGCCCTGCTTTAATGAGCCACCGAGCACGCCACCAGAAAGCTCTGATACTTCAGTTCCAGGCTTATTAATATCAAATGACCTCAGAACCTGCATAAGCGGTGGTGCCAGCGTATCCCTGCTGGGTGTTGGTATTATTTCTTCAATGGCCTGAATCATAGCATCTATGTTTAACCTTTTTTGGGCTGATACTGGGATGATTGGTGATTTGTCATACCCATAAGAGCTTATAAAATTTAGTATCCTGTTATAGTTATTTAATGCCTCGTCATATGTCACAAGGTCAACCTTGTTCTGCACGAACACTATGTTCTTTATGCCAATCATTTTAAGTGCCTGTAGGTGCTCCATTGTCTGAGGTTGAGGCACTGGTTCATTTGCAGCAATTACCACTATTGCGCCATCCATCACTGCAGCACCGCTGAGCATCACGGACATGAGACTTTCATGCCCCGGTGAGTCAACGAAGCTTATCACCCTCCTAAGCTTCGCCTCCCCCTCTGGACACTTTCCGTCTGTGACATACCTCTGAGGTTCAGGCAATGCGCTGCATTCATAGATTGCGGCATCAGCATATCCTACCTTTATCGTAATTCCCCTCTTTAGTTCTTCACTGTGAAGACTGGTCCATTTGCCGGTTATTGCCTCGACCAGCGTTGTATTATGTGAAACTACGCCATTTGCCATGATAAAGTTATGAATCTGTGGCACTGAAATGTCGAATATTATGCCCTTGTACTTTTTGTGGGTTATCCCAGATACCCGATCATAGCTGACTTTGTGGTTATCATCAACCATGATGCTGCTCTCTTCTGTAATTTGATCAAGCCTTGTCCAGCCTGACTTGAAATCGAAAAGCTTGTGGTTTGGAGTTCCAGAAACCCTTCTTCCGCTTGAAGTCTCTAGTTCAATGATATCGCCCCAGTACCTCTGAAAGTACGGGAACGCCATGGCTTCAACGACTTTCATGTCGCTTACGCTGTTCACCTCGAGCTTGGCATCAAACTTGTAAAGCTCATCGTTAACCTGATTGATTTCAAACTGCCTTATCAGGTCGTTGCCGCTAAATTCATAACCTGCTATTCGTACCTTCTGGTCAGGGGTAAGGCACTTGCCATGGTCAACGTGTCCTGCTGTACCAATGTTTACCTCGGGCTGTTTTGGTATTTTCAACTTTCTATTTAAGGTTAGGTTATAGTTT
>JBMFTE010000118.1:0-1729 GCA_049967195.1 Nitrososphaeria archaeon | reverse complement strand
TTAATCTTCACCGCAATTATTCTTGTTATGACCGGAAAGTAATATAAATAATTAAATAATTCAATATTTAAATTAACGCTATGGGAGTTAATCTTAGCGAAACTCAGATTTCAGCATTGAAAAGGGCAGCAGATATTACAAGGGCAAGAATGGACTATAGGTATCTGCTTGCCCTTGTGTTCATTAAATCAAAGCTCGAACCCTCTTCTGGATGGGAAAAGCTGTCAGCAGGCGGATCTGACATTCTGAATAATCTTTCAAAGGCGATAGCTGAAATTGCTGGCAACGACCCATCGCTTAAGCATATGATTAATTACTTTGACTTTGCCCAGTTTTCAAGTGTCAAGGGCGTCTCCGAATCATTAAAGCAGCTTGTAGATATCCTGAGCGGTCCAGAGTTCACCAGCAACTCACTTGGAGATGCTTTTGAATGGCTGTTAAAGTATTATGCATTTACCCATGCAAAGGAGGGTGAAGCGTACACGCCAAGAGAGGTGGTTGACCTGCTTGTAAAAATTGTCAGCCCCAAAGATAAGGAATCTGTATATGATCCGGCAATGGGCTATGGGGGATTTCTGATATATTCTTACAAGTACGTGACAAAGGGTTGCAGGACCTGCAATGTAAATCTCTACGGGCAAGAGCTCAGTGCGATGGCGCACATAACTGCAGTCATGAACATGCAGGTTCACAAAATTACCAACTATTTTGCCTATATGGATGACACGCTGCTTTTTCCGCGCACGCTGGAAGCCGGTAAGCTAAAAAAGTTTGATATAGTGCTATCTAACCCCCCATGGAACCTGTATGGCTACAACGAAAGTGTTTTAAAAAAGGGAGATCTAAGCGACGAAAGGTATTCCCTTGGTTTTACTTCGTTAGAATCAGCAGACTGGGCATGGATACAGCACGCTTTGGCGTCTACAAAGCCGGAAAATGGGAGGGCGGGGCTTGTAATGGATTCAGACTGCCTCTCAAGAGCCGGGCCCGATAAGAGCATTAGGTCCAGGATAGTAGACGCTGACCTTCTGGAAGCGGTCATACTGCTGCCTGAAAGGATATTTTATCACACCCAGTCCAGCAGCAGCATTTTAGTATTCAGGCCATCTAAGCCATCAAAAACAAAAAACAGCGTTATTTTAATTAATGCCTCTATGGAAAAGGAACCAAACCGTGAAGTAAAGAAAATGAATTATTTGGGAGAGGATAATATTAGCAGGATACTGAATGCTTATCGGGGGTTCAAAGATATAAACGGGCTGGCTCATGTTGCAACGATAAGCGAAATCAGGGGGAAGGATTACAACATAAATCCGTCTGCATACGTAACTCCGCTGAGTGATATTGAACTTTAGGCCCAAGAAAGAAAACCAGAAAAGTAAATAGAAAACATTTTTAATGCAGGTTCTAAGGGTTAATTTAATTTGAATTTTGTACTTTTTATAGGCTTAGTGGCTGGTTTTTTAACGACTGTAGCGTACGTGCCGGAAGTATATAAAATATTTATAACAAAGGACACAAAGGACATTTCCCTTCTCTGGCTTATAATACTTTTAACAGGCGCCGTCCTCTGGTTTGTTTATGGGCTTGACGTTTATTCTTTACCTGTAATTTTTGCTAACGGTATATCGGCATTGTTTATAGTAATAATGCTAGCCTTCAAACTAAAATTTAATTAAACATATTCTGCATCATGCAGAAATTCGGTAAATCACACTGAGGCATAATT
>JBMFTE010000117.1:0-1825 GCA_049967195.1 Nitrososphaeria archaeon | reverse complement strand
GAAGGCATAACTGTGATCCGCTTAAAAGCGATGGTTTTGTAATCAAATAAAAAATTAAAGGTCATTTTTATATGTTCATTTTAATACATGATGCTTGTGGAAAAGATGGATTGGCCAGAAAGGTATTCTAGGCAGATAGTGCTGGATTATATAGGGATAGAAGGACAGAATAAGCTTGCCAAGTCAACTGTGCTTGTTGCTGGCGTTGGGGGGCTTGGCAGCTTTTCAGCTATGGAGCTTGTAAGAATGGGGGTTAAGAATTTAATCTTGGTAGACCGCGACATTGTTTCCTACAGCGACCTGCACAGACAGGTGCTTTATGATGAAAATGACGTGGGCCTGCCAAAGGTGGAGTCAGCCAAGAGGAAATTGAACGCTATTAATTCAGAAACAAGAATTGAGGTATATGGTGCAAGCGTAAACTACATTAAATTGATGGAGGAACTTGTGAAAAAGTCTGACGTCATAGTGGATGGTATGGACAACATGACTGGAAGATACACCCTAAACAGCCTGGCGATCAAAAACGGCAAACCCTATGTTTTCGCGGCAGCCATCGGGCTCTATGGTAACGTTAGCACCATAATTCCCGGTAAAACACCGTGCCTGGAAGAGTTTTATGGAAACCTTGATGATTCAGAGCTTCCCAAATGCGCCACGTCAGGCGTGCATCCCTCAATTGTATATATAATTGCCAGTTTAAGTGTCCATGAAGCAATCAACCTGCTGATTGGAAAGAACCCCAGCTTCGCATCCAGATTAGCATTGGTTGACCTTCGCAGCATTTCATTTCAATCTGTAGATCTTAAAAAGGGCAATGATTGTCCGATCTGTTCAAATGGCAAATTTTTTAAGCCTGGGGAGGAGGAAATTGAACTTAGCTGCTCCAAGGATGGAATGGCTACCCTGTTTGTAAACAGGCCAGGGGACATTAATATTTTTAATGCGGAGCTCAACCTTCAAAACAGTGGATTCGGGGTAGTTGATAAAGGGGAATATTATGTTACATTTAAAAATGATAGTGTTCAGGGAATATTATTTAATACGGGTTATATGGTTTTCCAGTCAAAGCATTACCATCAGGGAATTGAGGATGAGGCTTTGAAGATATATGAGATATCAACAGGGCAATGAAATAATAAACCGCCTTAGGAAAAGGATTACAATAAATAAGGACAGCTATACGGCATTGCAATTTTCTAACCCGTTTGAGATACTTGTTTCTACAATTTTAAGCCAAAACACCAACGACAGGAACAGTTCAAAGGCGACCAGAAAATTTGTTGAAAGGACTAAAGCAGACCCCTTCCTTGTCATTAAAACTGACCAAAAGGAGCTTTCAGAAACAATAAAATGTAGTGGCATGCACAATCAAAAGGCACAGACTATTATTCGGGCTGCAAGGTGGGTTGTGGAAAGGTACAACGGGGACCTTGCGCAATCAAGGAAAGACGACCCTCAGCAGGTAAAAAATGAATTGTTAAAAATAAAGGGAATAGGCCCAAAGACGGCCGATGTTTTTTTACTTTTTTACTTGGGGGCACGGGTTTTTCCCGTGGATGTGCACATCAAAAGGGTTTCATTAAGGCTAAATCTTGCTCGGGGAGATTATGGTGCAGTGAGCGGGAAACTTCTAGATATATTTAAGGACCCGCTGGAAGCTCACCTTATGCTAATAGCACTGGGCAGAAAATATTGCAGGCCCACTGCTCCAAAATGTAATATTTGCCCGCTAAGGGACATTTGCCCATCAGCCAATAAATTCTGATTATTATGTGAATTTTGCTACAGACATCATTAGCCAATAAATATAGTCAATAAAAAA
>JBMFTE010000116.1:0-1847 GCA_049967195.1 Nitrososphaeria archaeon | reverse complement strand
ATGGCTTTAAGATCATCAAAATTGCGCATGCAGTTCAGAATCTGACTATATCGTCTTCGCCCAGGTACTCCCCTGTCTGCACTTCAATTATCTCAAGCGGAACCCTTCCAGGGTTTTCAATCCTGTGCTTCCTCCCCTTTGGCACATAGAAGCTTTCATTTTCTGAAATCAGCTTCTCCTCACCGTCAAAGGTTACCTTCGCCGTCCCCTTCACAACTATCCAGTGCTCAGCCCGATGGTAGTGCATCTGGTAGCTCAGGCTCTTTCCCGGTGATACCCACAGCCTCTTGACCTTGTACCTCTCCCCGCCCTCAAGCACTGTAAAGTATCCCCACTGTCTGTACACTGTTGGCGATTCGTGAGCAACCTTCCTGTCACCCAGTGCCCTGACTATCTCCCTTGTCCGTTCAGAAAGCTCTGTGGGCATGACGAGCACGGCGTCCCTTGTTGACACTATCGTTATGCCAGAAAGGCCGCACGCGGCAACGAGCCTGTCGTTTGAGATTATCATCGAGTTCTTTGTGTCTATAGCTAAAGCATCGCCTCTGATTGAGTTCCCGCTTTCATCCTTCTTCAGCACGCTGTAAAGGCTCTTCCATGACCCAACGTCGTGCCACAGCCCGGAATACCTTACTATTGATAGCTTATCATGCTTTTCTATAACGCCGTAATCAAATGTCACTTCTTCAAGCCTGTCATATCCCTGGCCCCCCTGCTCAAAAACCACCCTGTACACTTCTGGCAAATGTTTTCTGAACGCTTCCTTCCCGGTTTCGCTTTTCATGAGGAACATGCCCATGTTCCACAGATATTTACCAGATTCAAAGTACTTCCTGGCAAGCTCCGGCCCCGGCTTTTCGTGAAAGCTCTTCACTTTGTCATTTTCGACCTCAATGTAACCGTAGGCGGTTGACGGCTCGTCCGGGGTGTGCCCGAACAGCACTATCTCCCCTGCCTTCGGCTTTGCGCCTGCGGCAAGGCCGGCAAAATCCTCCCCGAGCACGTGATCCGAGGGCACAAACAGCAGGTCGTCATCGCCGATCCTTGATATCGCCAGGGCTATTGCGGCTGCAGTGCCCCTTGCCCACGGTTCCACGATTATGTTTTCCCTCTTTATCCCGCTCACCGCGTACGTGAAATAAGGGGCAAGAGAGCTTGACGTTACTGCATAAACTTCTGACACCTTTGAGAAAAGGTCCACAGTCCTCTGGACAAGGCTGCTCCCGTTAAATAATTGCAAGAACTGCTTCGGTGAATCGTCCCTGCTAAGGGGCCACAGCCTTGTGCCTCTCCCTCCCGCTAGGATTACAACCTTCATTGCCAATTGTACCATTGGCTTACAGATAAACTTTTTAAAATTGCAAGATTACATATGAACAATGATTCTAACAAAATCCAGGATCCTTGGCCTGATTGCAGAAGGAAAGGTTGTCGTTGAGCCCTTTGAAAGCTCACAGGTTGGGCCGGCATCGATTGACCTTTCGCTGGGCAACATGTTCAGGACGTTCAAGAAATCAAGGAAGATCGTTGAAATAAAGGAAAATGCTGATTATCACGAATTCACGGACTACGTTGAGCTTGAAGATGGCTACCTAATGCTTGAGCCAGGGGAGCTGGTTCACGGAATAACGAGGGAAAGGGTCAAACTGCCGGCTGAAATATCGGGCAGGATCGAGGGAAGGTCAAGGTTCGCCAGGCTCGGCCTGCTGGTGCACATAAGCAGCGGCTTCGTTGCTCCCGGCTCCGACGGAAGGATAGTGCTTGAAATAGCGAACCTTTCCCCGTCAACTCTCGCAATCTACCCTGGAACAAGGATATGCCAGCTGATACTTGAGGAAGTGAACCCT
>JBMFTE010000115.1:0-1868 GCA_049967195.1 Nitrososphaeria archaeon | reverse complement strand
GAGCCTCATCGATGAAGCGGGACGCGCCCGGCTTTAGCCGGGCGTAGTTCACTTTTGCTTGTAAGCCGGTAAGTTTTATGGCTCCAGATAGCCGCATTTGATGCATATCATAGGTTTAGTGAAAAAGTGCAACAATACATGTAGCAACCAAGTTAGAATAAATTACAGAGTAAAATGTTCTGGGAAGCCACTGTTTGACCATTGGCAGATTACACTCAGTCAAACTTATCTATTGCATATAGTTTCTGTTGTTTATGGGCGCGGTATATTATCCTTCGCCACCCTATGTGATAAACCAGATGCTGAGCCTGGGTGGGGCCTCCTCGTCATCAATAGTATACGACCTGGGGTGTGGAGACGGGAGCATTGTAGAGGCTGCCGCAAGGGACTACAAAGTTAAAAAAGCAGTGGGTATAGAAATAGACAAAAAGTTATGTGCAATTGCGCGCTCAAAGGTTTCTAAATTAGAAAATGCGGTTATTATAAACGCTAGTTATGACGAGGTTGATATATCTGAAGCTAACCTGATAACTATTTATCAGGGTGCGGCTGAAAATGCCAGGCTAAAACACAAATTTACTGATGAGCTTAAAGAAGACTCTGTTATAGTTTCACATGAATACGGGATCCCCGGTTGGCGTCCAGCACATTTTTATGATTTAAATAACGGAAGGCATCACTATCGTATATTTATCTATTTGATTCAAAAAAATACGAGTCAACGCAAGCCCGCAAGCTATTTCAGCAATAGGCAAATGTAGCACCGGTTTATCATCGCATTAAATTAATTGATTTGACTACATCAATAAAAAGTTAAAAGGAGCAATATTTACGAGGTACATTATTGAACAGAGTTAAGATTTTCTTTTTTATGTTGGTCACAGCTTCAGTAGGTTTAAGCCTATTGATACTTGCCCTGGGTGCAATAAGCGAAAATGGGCAGAGCATAGCAGCGCTGTTGGAGGAGTTGATCGAAGGTCATGCGCCTTCAGGTATCCCTTTTTTTGTGCCACTTACCTTCATCCTTTTTTTCAGCACAACTCTGGCCAGCACAGTTGGCGTTATTTATTTCCTGATAATGCCTGAAATTATAAACAGAAAATTGCCTGAAAATGGAAACAACATTGAAGTGCAGGATTTTGCTAGGTTTTTGTTGCCCGACGAGAGGAAGGTTGTGGAAATTCTGCTCAAGCACGATGGTGCATACTTACAGAAATACATTTCAAAGGAAAGTGGCTTTACTAGGCTCAAGACACATCGCGTGATAGCAAGGCTTGCCGAAAGGGGAATAGTGATAACGGAAAAGAGTGGAAACACTAACCTTGTTAAACTTTTAAAAACAAAAAAATAAATATTAGCCGGATTTCCAGGAAAGTGCAAGGGCACCGCCAACTATTCCGAGCACGGCTCCGACTACAAATCCTCCCATGCCGAAGAAGCTGAATATTGAAAAGACTATTATCAGTATTCCCCAGACTGTGTAATCAGTTGATTTTCTAAGCATTGATGCTGAAATTATAACAATGATTCCTGATACCAGCCCGAACAGCGCCATGAATCCAAACATGAAGAATGGACCGCCGTAGCCCCCGAACATCATTGGGCCGTAATAATATCTTGCTGGCACTGTCAGGTAAAGGGAAATTATCATCATGATTGCGCTGCTAGCTATCATCAAAGCACCTGCTATTAAGGATACAGTGTATGCCGTTTTCGGAAATTCATTTTGTGTCATTTTTATCACCGTAATACTCTAGGATAAAATAGATTTAACGGTTTGGTGAAACACTCATGATACAGTTTTTATGATACAGATTGATATGATTTAAAAGGGTGTTAGGGGTTTGGGGGAAGCTGTAAATCTCAAC
>JBMFTE010000114.1:0-1870 GCA_049967195.1 Nitrososphaeria archaeon | reverse complement strand
CCAACTTAGCGATAAGGTTATATTTTGGCAATTTCGAACAGAATGAAGTTGCCAAATATTGAAAACCTGACAAAAAGAAAGGTTACAGGAGGTAAAAGGATAGCTTATCGTGACAAGAGGAGAAGGGAAAGAAAGTCCCAGCCTAGAGTGGCCAAAATAGGGAAATATCAAGTCCTTACAAGAAGGTCAAGGGGCGGTAATATAATTCAATATGTTACATCGGCAGAAAAAATATCGGTACCTACAAAGGATGGAAACAAAAATGTAAAAATTTTATCTTTGATAAGCAATCAATCTAACAGGGACTATGAAAGAAGGGGAATCATCACCAAGGGTGCGGTGGTTATGACAGAAGCAGGTAAGGTAAAAGTGACCTCAAAGCCATCAAAAAACGGTACCCTGAGCGGCATACTTTTAAGTTAAAAATTTATCAGTGGCAGTATTAAATAGCTCTTGTATGACAAATAGCATATTTCTAGATATGGACCCAGGAATAGATGATGCTGTAGCCTTAATGATGATTTCTGCGCATCATCAATGGAAAATAGCTGGTATAACCGCTTTATCCGGTAATGTTGAGGTTGAAAAAACTACACAAAATGCGCTAAAGATTGCAGAGGCAATAGGGGTGGATACTGAAGTTTTTAAAGGCGCATCTAGGCCGCTGGTAAAAGAGGCTCACGCCGCATATAATGTCCATGGCCATGACGGTCTTGGTGATTCAGCACTAAAATGCCATTCGCATAAGCTGTCAGAAGAATATGGACCAATTGCGATGATTGATGCTGCAAGGAAAAACAGGGATATGTGGATTCTTGCAACGGGACCACTTACAGATATTGCCATTGCGACAATACTTGAACCCAGTTTTCCAAAAATGATAGGGGGGCTGGTTGTGATGGGCGGCGCCTATCATCTTAACCCATATGGTGCCGGCAACGTAACCAGACATTCAGAGTTTAACATATGGGCTGACCCGGAAGCCGCAGATATTGTATTTAGATCGTTTGAGGGGGCCGTGCTGATCGGGCTTGACATTACTGCGGATCCTAAAATATGGATAAGTAAGGATGAAATAGCTGGACTTAAGAAAACAGCCAGAAGTGTTATTTTAGATGTTATAACTCGAAAATTTATCAGCGCATATGGAGCCTTTATCCCTCATGACCCTGTGGCCGCGTATTATATTTTAGAGCCTGAAAGTTTTAAGACCCAAAAATATTGCGTTAAGGTGAACACGAGTAAATTTCGTGGCATGACATCAGTGCACAGTATTTCAGATAATTGTAAAGCGGTAAATGTCGCAACGCATATTGATGCGAAGTCTTTTAAGAGTGCATTTTTAAAAGCAATGGAAACATAGTTCACCATGCAGAGCAATGTTAAAATATGAAATAAATGAAAATATGATGTGCGGGCCCGTAGCTCAGTATGGCAGAGCGCCCGGCTCATAACCGGGCGGTCGTGGGTTCAAGTCCCACCGGGCCCAAATTATGAACAGTACATGTTCCGCTTTAAGTAATCATATGAGGGGACATCCAAAAGTTTACAATGACCTTGACGAATTGAAAGCGAAAGAGAGCGTCAGGTTGTGGCTTTCAAAGCTCGCTTCAGGGGACAGCCAGTTGTCGGCCCTTTATTCATTTGCCAGATATCTGAGGTGGAGAAGGGCAAGGGGGCTTGAATCTGACCCTGACAAAATGATAAATGAATGCCTTGACGGCAACAACCGGACACTGATTAAGCACCTGAATGAGGCGCTGGAGTATGCCAATGCCTACGAAGGGCGCAGGGAGACAGTCCTCAAGCAGTACAAGAGGATAAGGTCGTTCTATGCGCACAACCACATTGAACTGCCCCATGAAACACT
>JBMFTE010000113.1:0-2024 GCA_049967195.1 Nitrososphaeria archaeon | reverse complement strand
GTACGTTAACATGGTTAACGGAAACCATAACCTTATTGGTTTCTTCCGCGTCATTTTCCCATTTCTCCAGCTCAGCTTTGTATAATTACTGATAACTCAAAGCAGGGTTATTATTTATAAAGGCTATGTCTTTACTGATCAGAGCCATCGCTTTTAAGTGATGGACCACCATTAAGTTTCCAAAATTACGCAATGCTGAGCGGGAGAGCAGGAAGGAGGCACGGCCGTAAGGAGCCATTGGGGTGCTGGCAAACATTTGACGGGCCAAATTTCAGCTGGAATACCTAGAGTGTAAGCATGGCCTTGAAGCGGGAAGCGACCAGTTTTAACTACGTGTAGTTCGCTATCAGTAAAACAGTCTGTGCATAACATACAACCTCAGCCATCAACTTTCATGTGACCAATTAATTCTCCTGAAGTTGTCGTCTAGATAATCGTCATCTGGGCCGCAGTATATAACCCCTCTTTCTGCAGTTAATGGGTTGCCAGTAATAGCATCAACATTGTTTGACCTTGCCATTTCATGAGCAGAAATTTGCGTATACACAAGGGTTCCATTGTCAACAGTCACCCTATAACCCCGCAGTTCTTTAATCGGATAGCCTGTTACTTCATCATTTTTTTCAGTAAATGTCCTAAGGACAATCCCTCCATGCCCATTACTTTTAAGCAAATCTGTAAACAGCTTTGCAAATGAGCTGTTTTGCATTGCATTTACCCCAAAGAACAGCAGGTCATCATCAATCTTCCTGACATCCCAGCTTTGGGCTTGGCCTGTGAAAGAATATGTGAATATGGCATCAACATATATATGTTTGCTAATTTCGTTTATAAATTTCCAGTATCCAGGCATAGGTTCCCTCGGCCTGCCGCGCATAAATTTAACTTTAAAACTGTATCCTGACGGCCCTTCAATTTCATTTACCATAACAATGGCGCCGCAATTGCATTTAGCTACATCACCGCTGATCAATGAATAAAGTGTATATGGTTCACCGCAATATGTGCACCGTAGAGTTTTTTTACTTTCAGCTGATACTATGTTAGTTATTGCGTTTTTTGCATGTTCAAGCGACCTGAAATTCTGATCTATAAAAGTTGTCCCTATTTCAGCGATCATTTCAAAGTTTTTACTATCATACTTCCTTATTTCTTCAATAACGCCTCCTATTTTTTGCTTTGAATAAATTTCATCTATAAATTTCTGAAGCTCTTCCTGCACATTTTTTTCATACTGTAATTCAGCCAGCTTGCTGTTTATAGATTTGATTAAATTTCCATCTTTCTTAAGCATTTTAATACTTTCCAGTGTACTTTTTCCATCATGGATTTTGAACACCTGTACCGCCCTGCCATAGGATTCAATTAAATTGTCAAAATCCATCACATTAAAAACTCCAATATCAGCAAGTGCTTTACTTACCTCGCTTACAATCCTCTTAAAATCTTCCCTTCTCCTTTTTTTAATTTTTCTATTTGCTGTGCGCCTATATTTTTTTAACCTGTTTCTCAATTCCTCAACATCAAGTCCCTCGGATTCTATTAAGGACGCTAGTTCATCCGGATTGGCTATTCCATATGCAGTTAGATATTCGCCGTGTATGCTGTTAAGGGCTTTTACAGCATCTGATTCTGTGTTTATATCTTCGACTGTAAATCCTAATCTGTATAGCACCTGAGCAGAAGCTACCGCAATACCCCTCCTGCGCCTATTTATATCATGCTTTGATATGTACAACGGCACATGATATTTTTTACACTGTTATATTAAATAATTTTCCCTCATTTTTCATGAGGATTAAATGGTAGAAGATTGCAATGGAATCAATATGCTCAAATGCTATTTTTTAACGATAAATTGCAGTAAAGGCGATAATACAACATATTTCAACAAAATCTGCGGCGATGTCCTGTAGATTAACAGTGTATTATAACGCGAACCCGAATATGGCAAACTCGAATAATTTAGCATAACGCTTAATTATCATATATGCGGAAATATTTGAAATGTCAGACAATGGGTT
>JBMFTE010000112.1:0-2073 GCA_049967195.1 Nitrososphaeria archaeon | reverse complement strand
TGTCTGCCTTGATGAATCCTTCCCCGAGAACGTGAAGTTCTGAGTTATATAGTTCATTTAGTCGTTCCTGATTAAATGATAAAGGGTTAGCACCATTTTCTTCTATATAGATTGATTTCTGGTCAGAGGTAAACATGAAAACAAGCGAAGGGTGCACGTGAATTATGCCGTTTCCTTTACTTTTCTTTTTATTCAATGCAATCACCAAATTTAATATTAATTGCGTTAGGCATTTAATTAAGGTTATTAACAGCACTTTCCGATATAAATATTCCCAATTCCTCACTTATGTTGAATATCTAAGTTTTGCGCAAAACCTCATTTAATTGTATGTTAGCACGAAGCGCTGTTTATATCTGATGGACTTTGGCCAAACTTGTCACCAAACTTAAATTAATGAATTTTGTAAATTTTAACCTTCGCAAACTTTCAGGGATACACGGTGCAGGGCTTTTCAGGCTCATCTGGTATTTATTGTCATGATAAATTTCCTGTACTGCTCCGGGTTAAGTATGTACACACGGATTTCCCTTAGATTCTTCAGTTCAAGCCTTTTAATGGCATTGTAAAGTGCCCTAGCCGAATCTTCGACAGAAAACCCATATGTTCCTGATGACACGGCCGGTAGGGCAAGAATAGTATCCTCAAAGTTATCCGATGTTGCTATCGCTGCGGCATAGGCATCAACAAGATCGTCAAAGGTTCCTTCGTCAAAGACTGGCCCCACGGTATGGATGATCCTTTTCGCTGAAAGCCTGCCCGCAGCAGTGACCGCGACTTCACCCTTCTTCAGGGGACCATGTTCCGATATGTAATCATCGCTCTGCAGCTGGATTATCTTACCGCCCCTCCTAACCAGCGCAAGGGCGACACCCCCGCCGTGCTGCAAAAACCGGTTTGCCGCGTTGACTATCGAATCCGCCTCTGCCAGAGTTATATCGCGATTAAACACAATGATCCTGATTCCGTTCACCATTGTTTTGGCCATAAGCAGTTGTTTTTATTGCACCAATTTAACTTTGTTATTGTCTTGATGCGGTTTTATTTTTTCGTAATCGCGTCTGGGCCTGCTGGTTCCGCAATTGGGGCATTCGACAACACCTGCCCCGGGAAATGTCCAGCCTAAACCACTGAATTTTTTGTCCATTGCTGGAGCCTTGAAGGTTTCACCACATTCAGGGCATTTTAGCAGTGTTCCCCGGCCCGTAATGGTGATGGCAGAAATAATGGCAACTACAGCTACCAGGATAACTAATCCAATATAAAAATATGAAACAATCATAAATATTGATCACACAAACCTGATTTAAACTTTTGGTACAGTTTACTTGGCGGTGCCATAATAAATATGTCTACTACTGGCTAAAAATATTAGCTGCCCACACAACTACGTGCAAAGCTAAAAGCCTCTCTGCGGCGCTTGCCCTGTTCTTCCCCTTCCTCATGGTGATGCGGAATCCTCTATCGTTGCAATCTTGAAGCTGCGATGTTTATTTCCTGCTCCAGCTGGTCGTGCTGCTCTGCGTAAAGATCAAGCTCATTAAGGTACATTGCACGCATTATAGAGTACTTGTGAGGAAGCTCAGGTTAGCCAGCATTCAAAGACATTCAACGCCAAATATGTCTGAAAGGTCATAGAACTGGTCCTGTACCATGTTCCTATCTATCAGTGCTGGTTCTTGACCATCGCAGCTTTGTGGCCAATTTCAACCATGCTTGATGTGAGGAACCTAAGGCCTTCAATGTACTGGGATGGTATGTAGCACCTGCTCAAATATCCATCCTCCTTAACCATCTTCACTGGATCCATCCTGTCGATCTTTATCTGGGGTTTCCTTTCAGATGATGTTATCATGTGAACCACATATTTTGCAGATAGTATCCTAAACAGCGTTTTCCCGGTGTCCTTGCCTCTATAATAATGGTGGGCCCTTCAGGCACCTTCTCCATTAATTCATTTACCCGGTTCCTTGTCGTGCTGAATTCAAACGTCTCCATCAGGTTATAGCTATCATCGAACGTGCTCACCACGCAGTTCCTTTTATGCGCATCAATTCCCACTATCATTTCATT
>JBMFTE010000111.1:0-2092 GCA_049967195.1 Nitrososphaeria archaeon | reverse complement strand
TTAACGGAAACCATAACCTGCGTCCTTTTTATAAAGGGCGGCGTTAATATAATTTGCAATGGGGAAGAGCGGTAGAAACTTTCTCGTCAGAGGAATCATAAAACTGCTTATTTTAGATTCAATATATGATAGCGAAAAGCACGGATACGAAATAATTAAAAATATAGGTGAAAAATTCTATGGCATTTATGAGCCAAGTCCCGGCCTAGTTTACCCTACCTTGCAGCTGCTGGTTGACGAGGGGTTGATAAAGGAAAAAAATTTTGGTGGAAAGAAAATTTACTTTATCACCGAAAATGGCAAAAGGATCAGGGATCAGAGCATTGAAATAATCAATTCATTTCTGCATAAGAAAATGACCCCCAATGAAAGAATAAAAATTGTTCGCCTGCTGGAAATCATCAGACGAAACGTTTACAACCAGTTACCTTTTCTTAATGATGAACAGGTAAAGGATATTTACAGTATACTTGAAAAGGCAAACAACGATATAAATAATGTGGTTTTGAATGTAAAAGAGAGCAGGAAGGATTGATTTAAATTAGCACTCTAAGCTTTCCGGCATTTTTCATTATCTCAATTGCGGCATTTAATACGCCCCTTTCCGAATCTTTTGCGCTGCTGCTCCATGAAATAATTATGACATCGTTTTCGCGCGGAGCAATGCGCTGTTTAATAGATTCAGCCAATTCCGGGTTTTCCTCTGACAGGTTTGCCAGCTCCGGGAACCATAGGGCGCCACCGCTGTAAGTTATGATGAGAGTTCCGGTTGCGCCCATCCTTATTGCCGCGTCCCGCTCTTCCAATCCCTTTTTTATATATCTGGAAGCGCCTTTGACCAAAACCGCCTTTGAATTAAGAAAACCAGCTGCTTCAAAATCAAAATACGGAACCAGATACTGAGAAAGTAACTCTGCGGCCTTTTTGCCCCTGCCTGTCAGCGAGTTTCCCAACCTGTCTTCCCTGACAAGGCCATCGCTTTTTAAGCTGCTAATTATGTTCCGAATATACCCCTCACCGACATTTAGCATGCTTGAAAGTCTCTTGCGGCCCAGGGTAGAATATGTGTTTAGCACAAATATCGCACGCAACCTATCTATCTTTACAGTTAAATTTTTCAGGGACTCAGCGCTCAATCTTATGATATATTTAATAAATTTTAATATAAATCTTTTCAAATGCCGATCGCAAAAAATGTTCAAAATTGTTTTTATTTAGCGCTGTGCTCATAGTATCCATTGAGCAGTGCAAATAAGGGGCTGGAATCGATATTTCATAACTTAGGGTTCTCAACCTATGACATTAAGGTCTATATGCAGGTGGCGGAAAGCGGGTACACTACCGCGTATGAAATTAATAAAAGGGCCGGTGTTCCCTACCCAAAGGTTTACGAATCACTAAAAAAGCTAAACGCGAGGGGTTGGGTAAAGGTCGAGAAGGGCCGCCCCAACAGATATTTCCCCGCAGATCCAGAAGAGGTTTTAAACCGGGAAAAGGACAGACTGAACGAACAGTTCAATTCGCTCAAGTCAACCTTTGAGGAAAACATCAGGCCTGTATATGAAAAAAGGGGCATAAAGGAGAAGTCCGATGTTTTACTCGTTCGCGGCACCAGGAATGTGCTTTCCGGAATTTTAAGCGTCATCAAGCCGACAAAGGCAGAGCTTAAAATCGCGTTGCCCTTCTTGCCACCTGACTACAATGAATTCGAGCCCATTGCAAATATGGTAAACAGGCTTGATGAGGTGGAAGTAAAGATTCTAACAAACAGGGAAAGCTATAACGCAATCAAAAAGTTCCTGCCAAATGTTGAAATTAGGGTGAGGGACACGATGTTTGGCGGCGGCATTATTTCTGATTCAAAGATGGTTGCTCTGATTTTTAGCGATGAAGAAAATAAAAGCAATTACATGGCAATAGTGTCTGACCACCCATACCTAGCCCTGATAGCGGACAGCTATTTTGAATACCTGTGGAGCGACTCTGCTGCCGGCGGGGTTTAGGTTAAATGCCTGCGGTAACAAAACTGCATGAATGCAAGTGACATTCTCCGCTGAGGCTTCCCATGCCTGGGTTCGTCGGCAACTGATAC
>JBMFTE010000110.1:0-2420 GCA_049967195.1 Nitrososphaeria archaeon | reverse complement strand
CAATTTTTCAGCACATAAAATTGAAGATATTTGAAAAATACAGGGTAAATGTTATTATTCCACAACCGTTAACCTATGCAATGGGGAACAGTATTGAATATAGATGGGACAATTCTGGAAAAGGAAGAACTAACAACCAATATATATAAAATGAAGCTTTACGCTCCAAAAATTGCGCGCTCTGCGCATGCAGGGCAATTTATGCTTCTTATGGTTGATGAAAAGGGAGAGAGAGTGCCCATGACCCTGGTTGAGTGGGACAGTACCCAGGGATGGGTAGACATCGTATACCAAGAAGTTGGAACAACAACTATCAAGTTGACTGGATACAGTGTTGGCGACAGGCTGTTTTACATAGCCGGGCCGCTCGGAAAGCCATCTAGGGTAGGTAAATTCGGGAGAGTCGTGGTCATTGGTGGCGGCGTAGGTGTTCCTGCGATTTATCCTATAGCAAGAGCCCTTAAATTACTAGGCAATTATGTTGTGTCAATAATTGGCGCCAAGACTTCAAATGCACTTGTCTATGAAGACAAGATGAAGGAGATAAGTGATGAACTGATAATAACTACTGACGATGGTAGCAGGGGATTAAAGGGGTTCACCTCTGATGCACTCAGAGGGTTACTATCACAGGGACAGGAATTTGATGCCATGTGGTCTGTTGGCCCAACCCTAATGATGAAAGTATGCTCAGATGTAGCTGCTGGCAAAATACCAAACTCCTTTGCAAGCCTGAATTCGCTCATGGTTTGTGGGGTAGGCATGTGCGGGGCCTGCAGAGTAACTGTGAGAGATAAAATTCTTCTTACATGTGTGGATGGACCTGAATTTATCTCATATGACGTTAACTGGAAGGAACTTGCGATTAGGCTAAAGTCATACATGAGGGAGGAAACTGTTTCGCTGGAAATGCTCAGGGGTGCAGACAAGCTATGAGTAAGGTAGGGAAGAGGGTTCAAGTAAGAACTAGACCTGCCTCTGAGAGGGTAAAGGATTTTAATGAGGTAGAGCTTCTGATCAGTGAAGAAGAAGCAGTCAAAGAGGCTTCAAGAGACATAAAGTACTGTGTAGCCCCATGCATGAACCGCGGTTGCCCTGTTAACGTTGAAGTCCCAACTATGCTGAAACTGGTTTCTCAAGGAAAAATAAAGGAAGCTTATGAAACATTGATAACAAGGACGCCAGTGCCATCCATAACAGGCAGAGTGTGCCAGCAGGAAGTCCAGTGTGAAGGGTCGTGCGTGCTTAACAGGATTGGGGAACCCATTGCAATTGGTGCCATTGAAAAATTTGTGGGTGACTGGGCGCTGGACAACGAAATTGAGGTTGCGGTTAGCTCCCAGAAGAAGGGAAAGAGCGTTGCAGTTGTGGGTTCTGGACCAGCAGGAATAGTAGTGGCTTCAGAGTTGCAGAGGGCTGGATATGATGTGACGGTGTTTGAAGCATTCCATGAACCTGGCGGAGTGCTTACCTACGGTATTCCGGAATTCAGACTTCCGAAGAGGATAGTGAGGAGGGAGTTTGAAAAGCTAAAGAATATTGGTGTAAAACTTGAGCTTGGCGTAGTTATTGGAACAACTTATACTGTTGACGAATTATTGAAGAATTATAACGCAGTATTTCTTGGAGTTGGAGCAGGCAGGCCTATGTTCCTAAATGTGCCAGGTGAAAATTATGCCAACATATACACCGCAAATGAATTTCTCACAAGGGTGAACCTGATGAAGTCATATAAGTTTCCAGAATACGACACGCCACTCCATATAGGAAAGAGAGTTGCTGTTATAGGAGCTGGAAACACTGCAATGGATGCTGCAAGGTCTGCGTTGAGGCTAGGTGCTGAAACCTATATAATATACAGAAGGGGCAAGGCCGAAATGACCGGGAGAGCAATAGAGGTTCATCATGCAGAGGAAGAGGGTGTCAAATTTATGTTCTATTCCTCACCATCAGAATTTTTGGCTGCCGACAGCGTAAACGTTAGCGCAATAAAAATTATGAAAATGAAGCCAGGAGAGCCAGACAGGACAGGAAGGCCAAGGCCGGTTCCAACGGGTGAGATAACCGAATTTGATGTAGATATGGTGATAACTGCAATTGGCTTTTACCCGAATCCTCTTATACCAGGAATGACTCCAAACCTAAAGACAGATGAGCATGGAAGGGTTATTGTCGACCTTCAGGGACGCACTAGTATCAACGGGGTCTACGCTGGCGGTGATATTGTTACTGGAGAATCAACGGTAATAGAAGCAATGGGCTGGGGAAGGCGTGTAGCAAAGACAATTAAAAATGACCTTTCAAGGGCTTAAACGCTGCTTAAATCCATCAACTGTAATTTTGATAACATTTTAGCTTAATTATATAGTATTATTACAAAAAACCGGGAATGGCAAAAAATTGACTAATCAAGTTTTTAC
>JBMFTE010000109.1:0-2461 GCA_049967195.1 Nitrososphaeria archaeon | reverse complement strand
CACGTTATCAACACCTGCCCATCTGCACGCATCGTTGTACCAGTCCCATCAGTGTAAATTGTCTTCCTTCCGTACTTCCAGCTTTGTTATGAACTAGTAAGCGTCAAGAGAGTTCTGGTGCCATGTAAAACGAAAGAAATGCTTTAAGCTCTGGCTCAAAAGCAATCCATACCCACGCCTTCTTCCCTCCAACGTTTATTTCAGTCTCATCTATGAATATGGATTTAACTTCATGCTTAAACGAATCAAACACGGATGAATGCCTTTGTATCCATTTACATATAGCTACATGACTCCTCTTTATTATTGGCTCTAGGATGTAAGAGACTATTCTCAAGCTCAGACTAGAGAAATAAAGATATAAGGCATAGAATATAAATACTATTGGGGTCCTTTTCCTGGTTTGTAAGATCATTTACCAGAAAGGGGATCCCGCCAAAAAATAAACTTTAAACGTTAACGGCACCTCAAAGCCAAGCAGTATCGATAAAGCTATGCTTCTACCATTATCATTAGAGCGTAAAATAAAAACACAATATACCAAAGATGAAAATATCAACACCACCCACAAAACCGGCTTTATAATTTGTGAAATATACGCTGCCAGCACTTATGCACATCATAAAACTTTAAACTGGATCATAAAGCTAAAGGAGTATATGAACAGCTATAACATGGCAGGCATACAGAACCAGAATTAAACGGCTTTATAACAGATCCGGCTTTATATGCTGACAAGCAGGTATATTAGCAAGCGGCAATTATAAGGACAAGACTAACGTGCATAAAACAAACATTAATGCAAGGGCGGATACTGCGTTTGAAAGTCTACATGAGAAAAAGAATAGCACTGCCTAAAGCATTAAATCCATCAAAGACCAACTACAAGATGTTATGGCAGGAAATGGAAGAACGGATTGGTTCAGGCAAGTATACTTTTTTTATACCCAGCTTTCTGCAGGCTCACTTCTGGTTTTGCCATCCATCATGCTGCCAATTTACTTTAAAATTACAGCCTATTTAGAAGGATATATTTTCTTTTTTGAATTTTTAGGTATGCTAATAGGTTCGTTGCTTCTGTCCGGGGCTTCGGATAAAATAGGTAGGAGACCTACACTTGCAATTGCCATAACGCTATATTCTGTAGGATCCTTCTTGCCTTCTTTAAATCATTCATTATACTACTTGATTTTATCTATGGTAATAATGGGGACCGGCCTAGGGGCCAATGTGCCTATTGTCAATGCGTTGATGAACGAATTCTCTGACCCAACAAAGAGAGGCAGCATTATGTCAATTGGCAACGCGATTTTTAATCTTGGATTTATAATTATACCGCTTTTTCTATTATTTGGGTTAGCTAAGTTTGTATTTGCTTATGGTTTGATGCAACTAATATCAATTTTGCCCATAATGCGGATTCCTGAAACAACTAAATTAAACAGTAAAAGTGGATTTAGGCAATTATATAGAGATAATTATTTGAAAAGGACGTTATTAGTGTCATTTGCCACATTTTTTGTATTTTTTTCTGTTTACGGCATAATAGACTGGTTTCCAACATTGATATACAAAGGAATAATTGAAGTGCCTGCTATTTTTCAGAAGGATTACATCATAATTGCCAATTTGGGGGCATTTTCTGGCGCTGCCCTTATGGCACCATTCATAGAGAAGCTTGGCAGGAAACTCCTTGGCGTATTGGTTAATCTAATAGCCGGCATTGCAGAAATAATTGTGGGGTTAATTTCTGGCAATGCAATTTTTTTAATTGCAACATTGGTGTTTTCATCGGTATTATTTATGGAAGGCGCTCTGGCAATTGTTACTGTTATATCTTCAGAATTATATGAACCAGAAATGCGGGGAAAGGGTTTGGGAAACTCCTTGGCGTGGGGGAGAATAGCTGGTATGATATCCCCCTTGGTACTTGGCAGCATGCTAGAAGAATTAAAAAGCCCTACATTGCCGTTTTTAATTATTTCAATCAGTTCACTAGGCGCAATGGGTTGCTTTTTAATGCTACCTGAAACTAGATATATTACAACACATAAATAGCATAATGCAAGTTTTAAACGTTGAACCAAAAACTGACCACAGCTGCCTGTTATATCAAGTGAACTACGTCCAGCTTTAGCTGGCGCGTCCCGCTTTACCGACGAGGCTCGCAGCCACGTGCTGAATGAATAGGTATTCCAGCATGGACTGTGGCCATCCACAGGCATTAAGGTTGTACTCAGGGCCTTTTGCATCGTTGTCAATTGCTGAATCCCTGTCGATTGTCGATCAGCAGACATTTACTCTCTCTTTCAGGGAAATTTTGTTCAAATTGTGGCAGTTGGAGCCTCCTATGTTGAGGCATAGTACCTGCTAATTTTATATGTGTTTTTGTGCCGGTTTAACAAGGTTTTCAGCCTGGCTATTCCGGTATTTTGCACCTTCCTGCCGAACCGCTTTGACT
>JBMFTE010000108.1:0-2475 GCA_049967195.1 Nitrososphaeria archaeon | reverse complement strand
ATAAAATGCAGAAAGCTTATATTGAGTTTTTACCTTAAAGCAAACATGCAGGAAAAAAATTATGGAGATATAACGATAATTGAACTTGAGCAGATACAAAAGGGCCTGATCGCAATAGAGGGACTTCCGGACGTAGGGCTGGTTGGAGTAATTGCCTCATCCTTCCTTATTGACACATTCAATTTAAAACCAGTAGCTGTGATCAAAAGCCACCTGATGCCTCCCGTGCAGGTAGTGCACATGGGAGTAATCGTTGAACCCATTAAAGTGTTTGGGAACGATTCGATTCTTGTAATTTCGTCTGAAGTGCCAATACCTACTGCGCTTATAACTCCCCTAGCAACGGCCATTGCGCAGTGGCTTTCAGAAAAGAGGATAAGCATGCTGATCTCCCTGAACGGCTATCCATCACAAAAAAGAATTGATCAGAACGAACCTCATGTAGTTGCAGTCGCTAATAATTCATCTTTGATAGAAACGATAAAGCAGAAAAATATAGAGGTTCTTGAGGATGGTTTTATTTCAGGTGTCTTTGCCATACTTATGAATGAACTGGCAGCAAAAGGGGCAAACGCAGTTGCACTCATTGCCCAGGCCTTTGAAACTTACCCTGACCCTGGAGCTGCTGCTGCATCGCTTAAGGCCATGTCAGGGCTTATAAACCTTAAACTGGACCTTAAGCCGCTGCTTGACAAAGCCGATGAAATGAGGCTAAGTATGAGCAACCTAGTGCAGCAGACCCAAGCTCAAAAGCAGGGAATTGAAAGCCCATTGGCAACGATGTACAGGTGATTTAAGATGTGGGATAATAGTATCGAGCCGTTAAGCAATATAAGGGAAACGAACGATAGGATCGTAATAAGTGTTGACCTTCCATTTGTAAACAGCAAGGACCAAATTGAAATATATGTCTATGGAGATCTGATAGAAATAGTGGCCAATGCATCCAAATCTATTAAATGGAGAAGGGGAATTTCAGCGGGAGAAGCCTTTGAGACAAGCCAGTACGAAAAAAGGGTCAGGTTGCCATTTACAGTAACCGAAGATGATATTAAAGCCACTTTCAAAAACGGAATACTGCTAATAACCGTTGATAAAAAGAATGTCAAAAAAAGAAAAGTAAACGTTTATTAAAAATTTATTCTATTATTTCCCATTTGGGCTGGTACTTGTCAAGTTCTTGTTTTGTGTAATCATCCATCGGGTGTTCCCTTTCTGGTATTTCAACGTGCTTCTTTACATCAAAAAGCTCAGTTGTAAAGTACCTCATGGCGGAATCGTTTAGCATCACTACGATGTTCTTTAATTCCGGATGCTTCTTAGAAAGCTTGATTGCTGCTGCGACGTTTGCACCTGAAGAAATGCCTGCAAGTATCTTCTCCTTTAGCATCAGTTGTTTGCCATAGTAGATTGATTCATCTGAACTCACTGTTACTATGCCGTTAAGTATTGACACGTCAAGATTCCTTGGCACAAATCCGTCTCCGATCCCTTCAATTCTGTGTGAACCCCACTGCCTCTTGGCAAGAAGTGGAGCTTCGCTCGGTTCAGCTGCATAAAGCAGAACCTTTGGATTCCTTTCCCTTATGTATCTTCCCACACCAGTTATGGTGCCGCCTGTTCCCTGCGTTAACACAACGCCGTCCACCTTGCCGGATGTCTGTTCCCATATCTCAGCTCCTGTGGTGTCATGGTGTGCCGCAACTGCATCCAAGTTTACGTACTGGTCTGGGAACCAGTATTTCTCCGGGTGTTCTTTTACCATTTTCTTTACCAAATCATATGATATGTCCACATCGCTTTCAGCACCAGGAGTTTCAATTATGTTTCCTCCTAGGTACCTTATCAGTTTCTTCCTTTCCTCACTCATGCCTGATGGCATTACTATTGTAACCTTGTAACCTAGCAGCGTACCGACCCATGTGCATGCAATTCCGGCATTGCCAGTGCTTACTTCAACAATTTCCATCCCAGGCTTTATTGTCCCGCGCTTTACCGCTTCAGTTATCATCCTGAAGTATACCCTATCTTTCAATGACCCAGATGGATTAAGATAATCCAGCTTTCCGTATATGTTCGCCTTGATTCCTGCCTCCACAGGTATCTTGTTCAATTTAACCATTGGCGTCCTTCCTATTGCTCCAAGCAGATTGTCGAATGCTTTTGAATTTGCGTTCCAGTTTACGCTCATCTTTTATCACCAAACCTCGAACTAATACATTTTTAATGTTTTCCATCATCCGAGCAGGCCGTGGCCCTTACCCTGCGCCCCTGTCGAACACTCATGTTCTCATTTCACCTACAGCATACATTGAAAATACCTGTAGACATGGCTGCAACTGGAATGGCAGGGGCATGCTGTGCAGAGCAGTCCGACTTTATGCACTGAAGAATTTATTTCATTTCAAAACCATCGCTTTTAACGGATCACAGTTACGCTTTTAAGTTTCTCTTCTCAATAATTATGCAATGCAG
>JBMFTE010000107.1:0-2496 GCA_049967195.1 Nitrososphaeria archaeon | reverse complement strand
TACAGGCAGTCAATGCCACATTTAAGGGAGGGACAGACCAGGCATGGGCCAGACTAGCTGAGTATCTCACGTGATAAGCACCCTTCAGGCCTTTGCAGCCATCTTTCCTCCTGTTCATGCCATTTACCACTTATCCCGCGCCCAATTTTTCCTTTCCTTAGACTGGCTGCGTGTCATTGAATCAGGAAACAAGTTATCATACTGCCGACGAACCCGAACGGGGGGATAGTGGCATTGGAAGCTCACGCGCTTTAGCGTGAGAGAATGTCACTACTATAACGTAAGATAAATATATCCTTCCTGTACCCTCTTTATGATTTCCTTGAGGCTTGCGGGCACATATACCACACCAGGTGCAAGTTCCTCCTTTGTTATGTTACGGGCTTCCATTGACGTTCCGCACGCATAAACTTTCACCTTCTGGTTTTCCAATAATGCCTTTATCCTATTACGTTGTGTTACTGCGGCAATTCCGCCATTTAAGTAAACGATTTCAATCTCTTCTGCTTCAGGCATTTCAGAAAGGTGTTCACCGGCAGCGAGCGACATTGCTATTTTTTCCTCTGAATCAACGGCCAACAGTATTTTCATAACAAGTATTATTACAATCAGCTATTTAAATATATCGTAAATATGATATATTTTCAAAAATATGAATTATCAAGTAAATTATTGCTCTTACAGTGACATCCTCTCACGCTGAAGCCTCCCCCAGTCTGGGTTAGTCCGTGCCAAGGGAACTGGTTTTATTAAAGCGCAGCTTTCATCAGGTTGGCGCTCCGCCATAGGTGTCTCCAGAGTCAATTCGGGCATGCCCACGGGCGCGCGCTATGCCGCCTTGATGTCCCTCTGCAGTACAGCCACATGAAGGTAAGATATCCCTCTTTAAGAGCAATCTCTGCATGGCAAACGAGACTCCTGTGTTGAATATTGAGTCAACAGTGCCATTCTGCTTTGCCTTCCAGTAAACCCCAAGCATCATAACTGAATTGCCTTTGCGAGGTTCCTCGCCATTATGTTCAGGGGAAGGTTATCATATGCAATCATGCCACCCACTAGTGCCTTTGTCACTGTAATCTTCTGGCAGGCAGGAGCTTTGCCTTCTTCCTGTTTCTGGGCTTTAGGAAACGGTACTAGTGGGTCAGGTAGCCCAGAATAACTGGCCTAATGGTGGGCAGCCACTTCATTGACGGATCTATCCCCCTGGTGTACTTCAGATAAACAAGCTGCCTTAAGTTGTAGACGCATATCCTTGCAGCTATTTCGGTTGCCTTCCTTACAACAAGCTTCTTCTTTATCAGTATATAAATTATTATATATTGACAATCATTGCCTAAAAAGTAGGATGCCACTATTTTAATGAGCCACCAAACTATGGATCTAAAGACATTAGAGGAAATTCTTGCATACATGGCAGGCTCATTGCAGCTAATAGACAGGAATGACTAAATTATGCCGTTGCCAGTAACTGTAATCATCATTAAAAGCGATGGCTTTATGATCAGTAAAAGTTTGATTTTTTCAGTAAATGAGCAATGCGCGGACTGAGCAATATAATATTTCAAGCTGCCATGTGAGTCAATAGCGTTAACGCAGTCAGCTAACTTTAAATTCAACCTGAATGTTAGCATTCATATATGGTATCACGGGCAAATGACTGGCTCAAGCAGGCAATCAAGGACCTAGAACACGCTAGGAGGTCTTTGAAGTTCGGTGATTATGAGTGGGCATGTTTTGCAGCCCAGCAGGCATCGGAAAAGGCAGTTAAGGCCCTGTTCCAGAAGCTGGGAATTGAAGTCTGGGGACATTCTGTGTACAGATTGCTTGATTCACTGCCCGATAGGGCAGACACAGGGCTGATAGATATGGCAAAGGAGCTGGACAAGTCATACATTGCCAGCAGGTATCCAAATTCTCATCCAGAAGGTTCGCCTATGGATTATTATACGGAGGAAGAGGCAAGGAGGTTGGTGGGCTATGCGGAAAAAATCATCGAGTACGTCAAAAGTAAAATTGTTTAAGATGAACTATGGCAGGGTCATCAATGAGCTCAAAGCTTACGGAAAGCGCTGCTCCCAGAGGGGAGCCAAAGCCGTAATACTGATAGGGTCCCTGGCCCGTGGCGACTACACGGCTTTCTCCGATGCGGATGTAATAATAGTTGTTCCTGATTCGGGTTTTGATATAACAAGCTTTATGGATTCATCACTTTCGGTAGAGGTTGAGCCGCGAACATATACAGAGGAACAGCTTATTGATATGGCCAGAATGGGGCGAAGGTTAATTCGGGAAATCATTGACTCAGGCATCGTGCTCTATGGCGACAGCTCTATCATGAAAAAAATCAAGGACAGCTATAAAGAATCAACTCAAGAACAGCATTGAATGACAGCAATCCGATAATTTAGGCCACATATCAGGAATTCGCTTGAAATATTTTTCTGTAGTTTCTTGAAATTATTAACGCGCTGTTTCATGTTCATATCTCTCTCCCTC
>JBMFTE010000106.1:0-2502 GCA_049967195.1 Nitrososphaeria archaeon | reverse complement strand
GCATCAAGCCTTGCATGCTGATTGATTGCATATGCCTAATTTATGGTCAAAACCCACATTTATGTAAATTTCCTGGGGGAAGTCCGTGTATCTCATCGCTAAAGCTGTTGAGATTTACAGCTTCCCCCAGACCTCTAACATTCCTTTTAAAAACGAAATAAATTTATAAGATACCGTCGGGTTAATGCCATTAATGAAAGAAGATTTACTGAAACTCTATCTGACGTTTATACTTCTTGCTTCTGTACTTGCGATAATTTATGCTGTAACTTATATTGTTCCCGTGGTTCCCGTTAAAGCCTCCAGCATATTTAACGCGATAGCGCTTGTAATAACCCTTTATATCGCACTCAGGTTTTTGCTTTACCTTTTCGACCGCTGGATGGGAAGCATTGACCCGCACACACGCACAACACTCAAGTTTCTGGTTTCAATTGTATGGTACGGAATCATGGGCATAGCCGTTGCGGCAGCATTTGGAATTGACGTGAGTTCCGTCATTCTGGGCTCGGCGTTCCTGTCCATTGTGCTTGGGCTTGCCGCGCAGACCGTGCTTTCCAACATAATTGCCGGCATAGCAATACTGGTCTCTGAACCAGTAAAGGTTGGTGACAGGATCACCCTTGCAACCTGGCAGTTCGGGAACGTGTTTCCCTCATATCCGCCAAAGTTCTTTTCACAGGATATGCTGATAAACGGTTACACCGGCACGGTCAGAACAATAAAATTCATGTATACAACTCTGACAGACGATGAGGGGGCAGTTGTGGTTATTCCAAACAGCATAGTCATACAATCACTGGTAAGGCTCTATTCTGATACCATTTATACCACCGTCAGGTATCAGGTTAACAATAGCATAAATGCACAGGATGCAATTCGCAGGGTAAACGATGCTGTTAGCAGGTGCCCGGACGTAATCCAGAAAGAGGTCCTTATAGACGAAGCCGTAACAACAGGTTATGTAATAAAGGTACTGGCAAAGTGCAAGGGTAACAGGCAGGATTTATGCAAGAGCAGCATATTAAATAAAATAATAGAGGAGTTTTCTAAGCCTTAACCGGCAGTTCCTTGTAGTACTTTCTGGCGTCCCTCACGGCATCGTATATCTGGTAGTATGTTCCGCACCTGCATATTACCCCGCTGAGCTCCTTCCTCAGGTCATCGCCGTCTATATCAGGGTCCTTGCTCAGCACATAGTGCGAAGTTACGACAAATGCCGGGGTGCAGAAACCGCACTGCATGGCTCCATGTTCCACAAAGGATTCCTGAAGCTTCCTTGCCTGCTCGTCAGAGTAAAGCCCCTCGGCTGTTACAACTTCCTTCCCTTCCGCCTCCACTGCAAGGGTCATGCAGCTCTTTACCGGAACGCCGTTAAGCAGCACGGTGCAGAGGCCGCACTCGCCCCTCCAGCACGCTGCCTTAACGCTGGTAACGCCAAGCTTGTCCCTCAGCACATTAAGCAGAAGCTCGTTGTCCTCCACGCCTACCTCCCTTGAAAGGCCATTTACCGTTAAAGTTATGGTCCTCATTTTAAGCACCGCCAAATAGCTCCTTTAATGCACGCGCCACTACCATTTTTGAGACTTTCAACCTGAACTCTGAACTGGACAGCATGTCACTCATGGGTTCAAGCCTGTCATCAAACGCCTTCCATACCATCCTAATATTTTTTTCAACAGATTCGCCCCATTTCCATTCGACGCTCGATTGATCAAATATTCTTGGAGATTCTGCAACGGCTCCCATGACAATCACTAACCTAGTGTTTTCAGGGTCAACCCTTACTGATGCAGATGCAATACTGTATTCACTGCCGCTTGCAAATTTGACATATGTGCTCTTGCCACCATTTTCCGGAATGGAAATTTCTGTAATTATCTCACTGCCACCTATCGAAAGCTCGCCCGTGCCCTTGATCAGCTGCGATACTGGTATATCTCTGGTGCCTTTTTTCCCTGCCACAAGCGCTTTTGCATCCAGAGAAATCAGAGCGGGTGGCGCATCAACCCATGGAATGGCTTCACAGGTGTCACCAACAAGCGTTGCGCTTTGCCTGATTATCGGATCGGCAATAGATGATACTGCTTCATGAAGGGATCTCAGCTTCATGTTTCTCATCTCCTCCAGCCTTCTGAGTGTCACTGTAGCCCCAATGCGAAGATATCCATTTGATTCCTGAATCATGCCCAATTCAGGTATTCCCTTAAGGTCCACAATATAACTGGCAGACGTCAGCCTTTCTTTCATAAATGCTATTATACCAATTCCTCCGGCCTTAACTTTTGCGTCGTCGCCGTATTTTTCGAGCAACTCAATGGCCTCAGATACACTGTGTGGCTTAAGATAGGAAAATCTGGGAATGGTCATATACGGGCTGCCGAAACTCATGCTTTTTGCACCTCATTTACCTTTAGCTTAACAAATTCCGTTTCGGCCTTTTCTACCAGTTCAGGCTTCTGCTCCCTTATTGCCCTCCACAGCTTCTCGGCAGTTATCGGA
>JBMFTE010000105.1:0-2533 GCA_049967195.1 Nitrososphaeria archaeon | reverse complement strand
CGGCCCAGTGCCCCTGATAAACATTAAGCACGCCGGGCCTCATTCCCGGGGTGACCCTGGCTGTGGTTATTATGTATCCCCGGTCGTTATATATCTTCACCCTGTCACCGTCGCTTATCCCATTTTTCGCGGCATCTTCAGGATTAATCTCCACAAACTGGTGTGGGTTTATTTCCAGCAGCCATGCTAGATTGTCCCACTGCGTATGAGTCCTGAACCTGGTATGTGAAGTTATCATTACAAATGGGTATTCAGTGTACAGGGGGTTAGTGGGTGATGCTTCGTTAGGCTCCATGTACAATGGCAGTCCGGTTTTGTAATATGGAACCACCGATTCCACGTAGAACTCTATCCTGCCCGATGATGTCGGGAAGTTTTGCTGGTAAAATGGAACATACGGCCTTGTTATCGGCTGGTAGGACGATGTTGCTATGTCCTGATCCTGCAGCCTCATGACATTGCCGCTGTTCTTGATGTCATCCAGCGTTGTACCAGAGGGCAGCCCGCTCAGGACAGTCCCCAGATAATCCTCCGTCGTGCCGTTAAAGTAGGACCCGTAACCCATTTTTGTTGCGACAAGGGAGAACATTTCCAGGTCCGGCATGCTTTCCCAGAGCGGGTCTATCAGCTGCGGCGTGTACTGCAAGAAAAAGTTGCCCCCAAGCAGGAGGTCCTCCTTTTCGTATTCAGTTGCTATCGGCAGTACAATGTCTGCGTATTTCGCCGTGGGGGTCATGAAGGCGTCTGAGACCACGACAAAATCCAGCTGCTCTATCGCCTTTATTGTCTTGTTGGTGTCTGCCTGCTGGTTTATGAAATTGTCGCACGGGAACCATGCTGCCCTGATGTTGCCCTTAGAAACCTCATCAGCGAAAGATAGGGGCGGGATATAATTATACTGCTTCCCGTCCGGATTGAGCCAGTCTGTCAAGTCTATGGCAGCATCAAGTAGAGCGCCGTTGTAGGTGGTAACGCCGCCTCCATGCACCCCTATATATCCGCACAACGCAGAAAGCGTTATGAGAGCCCTGTAGGTGAGGTCCCCGTAGTACCAGTGGGATATTCCGCCGAATCCAACCTTAATTGCCGCAGGGTTAGCCTTCGCAAATTGCTCTGCCAGGTACTGAATGGTGGAAGCCGGGACCCCTGTTACTGCGGAGGCGCTTGAAGGATCGTACTTTGATGCCAGCTCGGAGAGCATCTGGAACGCGGGCTTGACTGTAATCCCGTTTGCCGTGCTGTAGGTTCCTGAAAGCGCAGGTTTTACATCGGGGGCATTGTAGGGCAGAACCTGGCCCGTCACGGTGTCATATACCATATAGTTTTTGGAACCGTTTCCAGCCAGGTCATTTTCCCTCAGGAAAAGCATCGTATCCTGCCTGACCAAGAACGGGCCAACGGTGTAGTTCAGCACGTAACTGCTGTCATAAAGACCCTCATTTATTATCACGTTCATCATGCTAAGTGCCAACGCGCCATCTGTTCCCGGCCTCAGCGGCACCCATTGGTCAGCAACCGCTGCTGTTGGGGTGAAACGCGGATCAACATATACAATCTTTGCGCCGTTGTCCCGTGCATCAAGAACGAACCTCATGTCGGGGATATCTGTTTCCGCAAGGTTGTTCCCCCAGAGTATTATCATGTTAGAATTTACAAGGTCGTTCAGCTCATGGCCGTCAAATGCTCCCAGTTCTTCCACAGCTCCTGCAGGCGAAGCCGAATCCCCCTCGTTATCACCTTCAAAGTCGCCCGCACTTGCTCCTATAACGCTTGCAAACCTGTATCCTACACCGATCAGCCCGTTTATTACCGAAAGGTTCCCCGTATAGGGAGCTATGTAGATTGACTTGGAACCGTACTGAGACGATATGCTCTGGAATTTGCTTGCTATCAGGTCTGCTGCCTCGTCCCACGTTACCTGCTTCCAATGTCCGCTTCCCCTTCCCCCGACGCTAACCATTGGGTATTTCAGCCTGTCTGGATGATACACATACTGTATCTGGGAAAGCCCCCTCAGACATATCCTTGGGGGAAAGTCAGGATCGTTAAAAGTGCCCGGAGAGAATTTCACTATGTTCCCGCCATAAAGCGTGGCGAGCAGCCCGCATGAGCCGTCGCAGTTGTTGACATGGGCAGTTCTGACCTTTGTGAGCGTTGATGCAACGGGCTGCGCAGACGACTGGCTCAACGCCCTTAAAGTCGAATTTCCCAGTGCCGCATAAACAGCAGTTGCGGCTCCAGCTGCACTCACCAGTTTTAGAAATGTCCTCCGGGATACCTTCGGAAGCACGGAATTAATTTCACGTTTGTTCAGCATATGAGAAATGTTTGCTGTAACAAGTATAAAAATGTAAGTGTACTGAAATATACACATGTATACAACCGAAGTGACAACTTTAATTTAATGAAGCTGCACCAGAAACAAAATGTTTATACATTATTATGCAATTTATCCTCATGGGTAGGACAACGCTGGCGGTAAATGACGATATAGCAACAAAGCTGGCAAGGGAGGCAAAGAAGAGGAAAACAA
>JBMFTE010000104.1:0-2542 GCA_049967195.1 Nitrososphaeria archaeon | reverse complement strand
GTTATGGCCCTGGGTACAACCTTAATGCCCGTAGATGACGAGACCACCACAGTTACGCTGGGGTACTTATTCCGCACGTGACCCTATCGGTGAAGCGGGAAGCGTCCAGTTTTAATTGGGTGTAGTTCGCTATCAATAAAGCACGCATTTAAAACTGGACAATATGGATGTCATTTCTGTAACATTTATGCTCCTGCCATAGTCAATAGTTCAAAAACTAAATAAATTCCACCGGCTAAGAGAAAAACATACGGTGTGTTATGAAAGCCAGTAATACGGATCTATTTCACTTCTTCTTCTTGAGAAGGCCTTGCTGTAGGCTTCCTCGTACTCCTCTGCAAGCTCATTTATCTCCTTAAATCCCTCTTCTGCATTATCCATAATAATTTCCCTGTAATAGGTAATTTCAGAATTTCCGTGTGAGTGCTTTATCACTTTCCCTTTAACCTTGACTTTTGCCTTTTCCATGCTCTCGCCATCTCGGGGATCTGCTTCAACATTGAACGCATACACTATTTTATCACCGTTATCAATTTCTACCATCACCACTGGTTCAACGCTTCCAGCCAAATTAAACACCTTTCTAAGAACATCCCTGTATTTCTGGTCGGCCCTGGGCTCAGGCAATCTAGCAAGGCCAATAACTTCATTTTTTTTAAAGGTGCTTGAAAGCTCAGCAAGCAGAACTCCAGCATCTTTATCGGACTTTATTACCTTCATTGTTATTATATCTAGGATGCTCGTTTTAACGTTTTCCCTGACTAAAAGGCAATTAGGCGATTGCCTAAATTGGCTCAATTTCAAGCGAGGTTTTCTGCCCGATTTTATTCATTTTTCCTACCTTGATTTGAGATGACGATATTTTATCACCAGATTCGGAAAGCACAAATGGTATTACATATATTGCCATTTCATCAAGCCCAGCAGTTTTTCTGGTAGTATTTGCTTTTAGCGCGCTGACAAATGTTTCCGGGCTTACAACCATAAGATCCACAGCTTCCTTAACCGCGGGACCATATGGGTCATTCAGCTGGGTTATCCAGAAAACGCTGTCGTCTGAAAATTCACCAATTATGGTTACCAGCCTGTAAACCCTGTCAGTGTAAGTCACGTCCAGTTTTTTCCCAAGCCTTTCTGCAAATTCGTCAGACGTTACGCCTATTATGACTTCATCCCCCAGCTCAAAGGACTTAACAAGCAACCTCATGTGCCCTTGGTGTATAGTCTCGAACGTTCCACCTGTGGCGACCCTTGTCAACGATTTTTTTAGTAATAGCGCTCCTTTTAAATGCTATGGAAGCCCTTTTAGAATGGATACAAGTCCCAAAATTCCACCCACTGATATGGCAATGCTCATCAGCCAGTAAACGTATATTTCCCTCTTTTTTACAGCCCTGTCGTTCATTATCTGTCTGTCAGTCACAAGTCTCCCAAGGAAGATCAGTAGCGGTATCAGTATAACCGTGTACACTATCATCAGGTTAAGTATCAGTGAAAGGTAATCATTAACTAGCAGAACCAGAGCGAGCGCGGGGAGGCTCTCTATCAGGTATATCTTATAGTACTGCCCTTTTCCCTTAAGGCCCATGGCTTCAACAACACCCCATGCTGAGCCCATTGACACTACAACCAGCGCTAGGAATCCCGAAGCCAGAAACCCTATCCCCAGTACCACCCTAGCGTAGTTTCCTGCAAGGGCTATTGCACTTGCTATGGCTGAAATATCATACATGTTTTCTCCCCTGATAAAGGAGCCATCAATAACTACTATTGCCATCAGTACCTCCGATACTATAGCTCCGACCAGTGTTTCTATCCTTTCGTTTCTCAGGTCTGATGTTTTCAGCTTTTTTCTTGAATCAGCACCAGAGTGGAAGAAGAGCATCCACGGCATTATCACAGCCCCGATGCTGGCTGCCATAAGGTAGTCAAACGAAGAGTTCCCGTATGGCTGAATGGGGTTAAGCCCGAGGCTCACCACTCTGGCCATGTCGGGCCTGAAAATTGTGGCTGTAACAGCTATTGCCGCAACCAGAATAAAGCTAATGGGCAACAGCACCGCTTCCGTTTCCTTATAATGCCTGCTATAAATAACTATAAAATGCAATGTAAAAATTACCAGCAGGCCGGGCACTATGGGAAGCCGAAGCATGTACAGGCCCACCGCCATACCAGCATATTCCACCACATACTCAAGAAAATCGCTTGCAGCCATGGGTACTGATGCCATTAGCGAAGTCCGTGCACCAAACCTCTTTCTTATGGCTTCACCAAGGCCAAGCCCCCCAACAGTCCCCAGCATGCCTGCAGCATCCTGGATGAAAAATAGCGGCAGGGTAAGTATAAGCATTATAAATACCATCCTGTACCCCCACGCAGCCCCTGCTTCCAGCCCCTCAATTATTGATGCTACATCAACATCGGCAATCATTACGAGCCATGCAGGGCCAAATACCCTCAGAAAATTCCTGATGTCCTCTACCAATCTTCTTAGAACAGCTTAAAAAAGATTATTTTTAAATATTGTCTAAGAGTTGAGTAA
>JBMFTE010000103.1:0-2590 GCA_049967195.1 Nitrososphaeria archaeon | reverse complement strand
TTAATAGCCCCTTTGCTCTCTTTTCCCGAAATTCTGGCCATCAAAAATAGTATGACTTTTTATGATGCTTCGTATGTATGGCTGGCAAAGGAACTGAATGCGCAATTTGTCACAGAAGACGATAAATTGAGGCAAAGGGCAAAGGGCATAGTTAAGACATTATCAATAAATGAATTGATTAGTTAACGCCCGAACAGCTCTCCAAAACTTATAGTCATTGCTGAAAAGGAATGTAACCTGCAAAGAGCTTGGCCGTAATTAGGGGGCATCCCCGGGAAATGAGCAGGGAAGCTGATGGTGAATAAGGAAAGTGGGATTATCCCGAATGGTTGATTACTGGTTTCTTGAGGTGGTGATAAAGGTAAGCTCATCATGGTTAATTTCAGGAAAAGATAAGTTTCGATAAATATAGAAATATTTATAAATTAAATTTTATAAAAACCGAAACATGAATAAGAGTGAAATCATTGTGCGGGAAATTGGGTGCTCATACCTTGATGGAACAAAAAGGTTCACACAGCTCGAGCTATCCAGGTCCCTCGGACTTTCCCTGAGCACCGTGAATGGCGTCGTGAAAAAGCTTGACGGCATAGGTGCCGTAAGGATAAAGCTGAGGGGCTTTGCCGTTATAGACTTTAAAAAACTAGTGTACTTTTACGCCACGCACAGAAATCTTGGGAAGGACGTTGTCTACGCAACAAGGGTTGACGCCAATGTTGGAGAAATTGAAAGCGCAGTTCCCGGAGGAATAGCGTTCACGGCTTATACTGCTTATGTAATGCTGTATGGCGAAGCCCCATCAGACTACAGCGAAGTGTATTTTTATGCAGGCCCGGAGGCCCTGGCAGAGGTCAAAAACAGGTTTAAAGAAGCAAACGGACCCCCCAACGTCATAGTTTTAAAACCTGACGAAAAACTGCTAAAGGACATAAAGGAAAGGAGGCTGAAAAAGTCAAGCGTGTGCCCCGTGCAGCTTTTTGCGGACCTCTGGAACATAAACTCCTGGTACGCAAAGGAATATGCTGAAGCACTTGAAAGGAGGTTAATTTAGCAGATGGAGTACTGGAACGATGAAATTATTCAGGAAAGCTGGGAAAAGCTCATCCTGCTCAGGTCCAAGGTTAAATTTACGCTGATCGGAGGCTGGGCCGTTCACCTGTATGCCAAGCTGCTGAAGTCCAGAGACATAGACGTAGTTGTGGATTATGAAGGGCTGGAGAAGATCAGCATGCTTTTCGGTTTGATAAAGAACGAAAGATTGAAGAAATATGAGGCAAAGCTCGGAAGGGTAGACGTTGATATTTATGTGCCATACTATTCTAAACTTCCCATTCCACCGGAAGATCTGCTGGAAAAGTTTCGAGCAAGCTTGGCCGGTTTCAGGACTGTTAAGCCTGAAGCCCTTTTGGCTTTAAAGTTAGGAGCTTTTGCGGATAGAAAAGACAGTGTAAAGGGGTACAAGGATGCCGTGGATGTTCTCGGCCTGCTTTTCTTTTCAGGCTTAAAGGCAAAGGATTTTAACAATGTGCTGGAGGAATATAAGCTCGAGGAATTAAAAAACCGGCTCATTTCCCTTCTGAATTCGTCTGATCAAAGAACGCTCAGATACCTGAACTTAAACCAGAACTCCTTTTCAAAACTGAAGAGAAAATACATCAATGAACTGACAGAAATATGACTTCAAATAAAAAATTCCTTATTTTGAATATCCAGAATCAGGAACGCCAGAAGCTTCCGCCCTGCTTGCATCCGTGATGGAAATCCTCTCACACTAAAGCGCGTGAGCTTCCCATGTTGCTATCTTGGGTTCGTCCGCAGCATGTTTCCTGATTCAATGACACACAGCTAGTCTAAGGAAAGGAAAAACTGGGCGTGCCTGATTCTATGAAGAAGAGGGGAAGGGAAGGAAGAGGGTGTACAGCATGAGGAAGCTCATTGTCATTGCAAAGCTTTCGTTTGTTGACCTTGCCACCAGGCTTAAGGAAAGCAGTTACGATGCAGGCATTTCTTCTTCACCGTCAAAGAGCACCCTGTTCAACGTTTTCGCTTTACTTCCTGAAGATTATCTGAACAGCGCACTGAGAATGCTTGACCGGATGACCGCAGACCTGTACAGAAAATTCGGCGAAAAGCTGGACGTATTTGCCGGTGATAATTCTGCTGTAGCCTGCGATAACCTCATTGAAAGGGAAATAAAGATGAAGGAGAGGCTTTGACATGGGAGAATTAAATAAGAAGAAAGAAAATATTTACAGCATGACTTCAAAGGAAGTTTATTTTGGTGTGGATGTTCATGAAAGGGAATCACAGGTTGCTGTGCTTGGTAAGGATGGCATTATTGGAGAAGAGGCTGCCAACGGGAAAACTACCTGAATTTATATCAAAATTTCCTGCATAGCACGTTGCCATAGAATCAGTTGGCTTGGCAATATATGAAGACCTTACAAGTCATGTTCTGTTTCCGTTGCCCATCCGTTGAAGGTCAAGCTCATAGCAAGAAAGACAAAAAATGACAGGAGCGATTCATTTATACTGGGAGACCTGCTAATTACTTGCCAGAATCATACATAGCAGACAATGGAAAAAAGGT
>JBMFTE010000102.1:0-2818 GCA_049967195.1 Nitrososphaeria archaeon | reverse complement strand
TAGTTCACTTGGGCAAATCCACCGGGCTTATTCTCTCAGCAGCCTTTATCAGCACAAATACCACTATTATTATAAAAATTACCGCGGATTCAAAAATATAGATGGGTCCAAGCCTGCCCAACACCATTATGATGATCCCGATCAGCGCCAGCAAGATTATAAATATTATTGAACCTGGTCCCCATCTTTTCCTTGAAAAGAATCCTATGTGCTCATCCATTATCCATCATTTTTGTTGATTAAGCACTATCCTGGGATCGACAGAAAAGGCTCCACTTTCGTTCACTATTAACGGGTTTATGTCCATCTCCTTTATGCCAAGGTCTACCATCATTCTGGAAACCTTTGCTATGGTGCTTATGGCTGAATTTTCGTCATATGTCTTCCCCCTAGCACTCAGCATCTGATGGGCCCTGCTCTCTACAAGCATAAATGAGGCTTCGTCCTCTGAAACAGGACACAGGCCATAGCTCAGGCTCTTTATTATTTCCACATAAACTCCTCCAATGCCAACCACTGAAGTGGGACCAAACACAGGATCGTCAAGCCCGCCCAAGAAAAGCTCTGCGCCATCAACCTGCTTTTGCAGCAGCACCCTAGGGCTCTTCTTGATGAGCTCTGAAAACGCACCATCAACGTCCTCCTTTTCAATCCCCAGCTTCACCCCTCCCATTTCGGTCTTGTGGCCTGGCTCATCCAGTGAAAGCTTCATCACCAGTGGGTAACCTATCTGGTCGGCTACTTTGTGCGCTTCATCCAGGGACGTGGCTGTGCCCCATGGGGGGACCCTGATTCCGTAAATTTCAAGAAGCCTGAAAGCCTCATAATCCTTTAGGTAGCTTTTTCCCCTTATCAGGTTCTGCGCATCTATTATGGGCTGGCTTATCCTGATTCTCTTTACTGGATTGGACATGTTGTTAAAGTAGTTAAGTGCCTTAACTGCGTCCTCAGGAAACCTGAATGCCGGTAGGTTCGCAGATTCAAGCAGCCTAACAGCAGCGTCCTCGTCCATGCCCATCATCACGCCTACAACGCTCTTTCCCTTAAATTCAAGCAAGACCTTTGAAATTTCCATGCAGCTGGCCATTGGGAGCGCTTCCACTATGACCATCTTTGTGCAGTCCAGGTCCTGCACCGCCTTCAGCGCTGCCCTGTACCTTTCCCTGTCAGCATCCCCGGAAAGGTCCAGCGGGTTTGATGGTTTGCTCTGATCCGGAAGGATCTTCCTGAGCTCCTGCTGCACTATTTCCGGGATATCTATGAGGTTCATTGAAAGCCTGTCTGTCTCATCAGTCGCCAGGACCCCGTGTCCTCCTGAATTTGTTACAATGAGCAGATCCTTCTTGATAACCTCATTGGAAGTTATTATCTTGGCAATGTTTAGCATATCTTCAAGCGTGTCCACAAATATGCCGCCAACTGACCTTATGGCTGCCCTGAAAACATCAACTGAACCTGCGACGCTTGCTGTATGCGTCTTAACTGCCTGACTACCCTTACCGCCGGTGCCACCCTTCAGAAACACAAGAGGCTTTCTGGCCACTATGGCCGGAACCTCTTCGATGAACCTGGAGCCGTCGGCAACTCCCTCAATGTAAGAAAACACAGCCCTGGTTGACAGGTCATTTGAAAGGTATTCATAAATGTCGGTTTCTGTTATGTTGGATTCGTTGCCAAGGCTCACAAAGTAGCTGAGCCCTGTCCTGGTCCTGTGGGCCCAGTCCAGCATGTAAATCCCGATGCCCCCGCTCTGGGCAACGACAGCTATGTTTCCCCTCTTTATATCGGTGAGCGCAAATGTGCCGTTGTAGTAAGGAGTGATCATGCCTAGGGTATTTGGTCCAAGGTACCTAATACCGTACTTTGATGCAATTTTATCTATCTGCGCCTGCAGCTCAGCGCCACGCTGGTCAACCTCCTTGAACCCTGAAGTTATTATTATTGCTGATCCAGTTCCAACCTCGCCTGCCATTTCCATAACCGCCGGCACAGCCTCTCTGGGGACAGCAATTATGGCAAGGTCAGATGCTTCACCGATATCCTTGAGGGACCTGTATGACTTTAACCCTTCAACCGAATCAGCCCTCTGGTTTACAGGATAAATTTTGCCTGTGAAAGTTGCCATGACGTTTCTCAGAACAATATTCCCAACCTTTTCCTTGTTTGTTGAAGCTCCAACCACGGCTATTGATTTTGGATTGAACAACCCTTCTATCATGCACCTTAAATGTTCATGCCATAATATAAACGTGACAACGTTATTTATTTATGATTTTAAGCGACAAAAAACCAGGGATTTATGTTCGTTTTCTGAATAATTTTCGCGGACAACATATTTAATGATGTAAAGCTTTTAATTTACTGCGTTAATGTATACTCATGCCAGTTACAGAGATCTATGAAACGACAGTTAAGGTTTATGATACAGACTTCCAGGGAATTTCTCATTATGCTTCATATTACAGGTTCTACACAAACGCCATAACATACTTTTCAACAAAGGTGTTCGGGGATTCGCTTGAAAGCATGGCATACAGGGGAATATGGTTTGTGGTGGTAGAATCATATTCAAAATATCACAGGCCAGCAAAGCTTGGCGATAAACTGTCCATAGAGGTTACTGCTTCACTGGTTAATCCGAAAACCATCAAGTACAGCTTCAGGATTTTCAGGGACAAGGAATTCCTCACCGAGGGCTATCTGACTATGGTGTGCGTTGATCCAAAGGCCTGGAAGTCAACAGATATACCTGATGAATTTTTGCAAAAGTTCAGGATGGCTGAAGGGCAGGCAGAACAATAGTTCACTGGAGCTCAAT
>JBMFTE010000101.1:0-2876 GCA_049967195.1 Nitrososphaeria archaeon | reverse complement strand
GTTGTTTAAAAAAACTTAAAAGGGGCATTTTTTGAGGTACAGTAAATTGACAAATGTTCAGTTTTTAATCAACAACCTGTGGGTGGTAATAGCTGCACTTCTTGTGTTCACGATGACAATATCTGTGGGAATCCTTGAAGTTGGCGAACTTGGTGAAAGGATGAACAGGAGCCTCCTTAAAACCACGATGATGATGGGCACTGCACTTGTGGTGATGGCCGTTATTGGATTCAACACCGCATTTGCGCCCACAATTGACGGGGTCATTGGCGATCCATTTTACATTCCCGGATTGATGCTTGGCGCTTTTTCAACGGCCGCAAACTCCGCGACTTTTATCAACAGCATCTGGTGGTCAATGATGCCGCAGTACTTTGGAACAGGCCTTACAGCAACGACGTATTTCCTGTTTGAAACAGCATTTGCATCAGTTACCCTTGCGCTTGTTGGCGTGGTCGTCCTGAGAAAAATGAAGCTTTCATCGTTTTTCCTCTTTTCCATAGTTTACTTTGCAATAATATGGAACCTTCCTGCAGCGTGGATATGGAACCCAACAGGGTGGCTTTACCTCATGGGCATGAGGGATTTTGCGGGAGGGTTGGTGGTTCATGGTGCTGCCGGGGCAGCTGGAATTGCAATACTGATCAGGATATGGCAGGAGGAAAAGAAAGCTGGCTTAAAGCAAAGCTTTCAGGAACAGATAAAGCTAAATGAGGGATGGCTTGTCCTTGCAATACTGCTTCTGTTCATGGGTTGGTTCGGGTTCAATCCTGGCAGCGTGCTTGCCTTTAACAGCGATGTGCTGATGGTTGCTGTCGTGACGTTCCTCGCTGCTGGCAGCGCAATGCTCTCAACTATGGGCACCAAGTACCTTGTTTCAAAGGAAATGCCGGGTATCCTGTACGCGGTTAACGGATTGCTGATGGGACTGATAGTAATAACGCCGCTGGCTGGGTTCGTTGAACCTGGGAGCGCTGTAATTCTCGGGTTACTTGCAGGCCCGGTTTTTATAGCAAGCGAAAGATACTTTTCAAAATTCAAATGGTTTACTGACCCGGTCGGCCTTTTGCCAGGGCATTTTCTAGGAGGGATATTCGGCGTAACAATGATTGCGTTTTTCACGGAAAGCGCCTATGCCGCAGCATCGGGCAATCCAACGCTTCCAAACGGTCTCCTTTTCGGTGGAGGGTTTGCCGCATTGCACCAGCTTGGAATTGAAGTCTTCGGAATCGCTGTTGTTCTAATTAGTGTTTTTGTAATTTCCTACATTACAGTTACAGCAGTAAGCCATATGACACACGGGCTGCTGACTGATTGTGCCAAAAAGTCAAACTAACTTTTTTATGCAAGAAAAGCAAATATTATAAGGTAAACTAGCGCAGCAGAGGTTACCTTCTGGCTATCCTTGACCATATTTGGCATAATTGCTACAAAAAGTGATACGATAGTTAAAATTACGTGAGTTGCGCTGATCTTCCAAGTTACTAGGGATGAAGCTATAACCATAATAAAAAATGCCGGTGCATAAAGCTTCTTCCTTGTTGAACTTTCGGGCTCCTCAATTATATGATGCGATAATCTTATGGCTGAAGCTACAAGGCCAAAGCCGATTGAAGCAGGCAGCAGTAAATATTCAATATTTCCTGTAAACGCATAGTATGTTCCAAGCAAAAGCAGGGGCCCAAAATCAAAGAATGTAGATATCTCACCAATTCCCCTCCTGTAAAGCATTAGGGGGGGATAAAGATAAGCGAACATCAGGATTATTGCCATAACCCCAAATGCAATGAGTAATAACAGGCGGGTTATTATAAGAACAAGCACGGCCATGGCAAGCATGATGATAAGAGGCACAGTTTCCATCATTCTTCTGGCATCGATGCACTCAAAAATGCACGGGCCTACTGGAATAAACGACCCGCGTTTTATGCATTTCTTTCCATAA
This sequence comes from Nitrososphaeria archaeon, assembly GCA_049967195.1. Classification (GTDB taxonomy): domain Archaea; phylum Thermoproteota; class Nitrososphaeria; order Conexivisphaerales; family UBA164; genus KM4347-05. The sequence continues at coordinate 931 of JBMFTE010000101.1, read as the reverse complement.
CCCCTGTCAAGCCTGTCCATTACAGTATTCATTAAAAACTGAGAAGCAAGCACAAATATTATTGATAGTAAAAAAACCGGTAGCCTGGATAAGCCTGAATAAAACCAGGAATATATGAGCGGTGCTGCTGATACCATATAAAGCGGAATCTTAAGGGAACTGATTAGTTCTATTGTAGTGCACCTATCAGCCATACAAATAGCATATTATTTTAGCTAATTAAGGTTTAGTTGTTCTGTATGCAAAGGCGTAAACGGCCAAAACGTAAATTAATAGTATCGGTATCAAGATAAGATCGTTTAGGCTTATGATGCTTTCTGCATACCAGAAAGTTGAAAATGTAAGCAGTAAGGCTGAAACAACTATCTTCATGTAAGCCTGCTTGATTTTTCTAACTTGCGATTTTAACATGTAAGTTGCTGCAACAACTATTACAATTCCTGCAACTGTTCCATAAATGGCAGATGCAAAATTTATGGGAAAAAGGGCCACCAAAACTATTGAAGCCTCAAAAGCTTCCACAACCCCCACCGATATTCCGGTGCTGATTAGTCCCTTTTCAAAGTGCTCCTCTGTGGCCTGTTTCCCTGAATTTTCCATTCTCATAGATCTTAAAGCTGACCTTCTTGCACTTCTAGCAAGCCTTAATCCAAAATAAAGCAGAAGAGAAGCTGCGATCACCCTGACCAGAAACACTGGCAACAAGGATATGGCCTTTCCAACTGCAAGGGTGGGAATATAAACTACAATAACCCCCAGCGCTACGTACAGAAAGGCTTTTGCGTTTCTTGAATCCGCGTAAAGCGCCAACCCCACTGCAGAAGCTTCTGTTAGTTCTAGCAGGTTTATTCCAAGCGCGGCAAAGAAAATCCCCAGGTCCATATTCTAAATACTGCTTTTACCATTATAAAAATTGTTTCTGGTAAAGGTT
>JBMFTE010000100.1:0-3015 GCA_049967195.1 Nitrososphaeria archaeon | reverse complement strand
GAAAAAAACAAGAGTTTATTAATAAATAAAAATTAATTTACAAGTATGCAGCTTTTAGCACAAATACTTGATATTGAAGCCAATAAAAAATCAGCAATCATAAACGAGCTTGATGCTGAAAAATTCGGTTTAGCCTTGAATGACAGGCTACGTATTTATTCTCAAAATGGCAGCATAACCTGCATAGTCGAACTATCGTCATCCCTTGTTAAGCCGGGCACCATAGCACTTTACAAAAATGTTGCACAGTTAATCTTAGCTACTAACGGGGAAAAACTGGAAGTAAATTATGAACCAACGCCTCAGTCAGTAGAATTTATAAGGAAAAAAATGAATGGGGAAAAGCTTGGAGAGGGAGAAATTAAAAGCATTATAAATGACCTTGTTAGGATGGAACTGAGTGACCTAGACATCTCGGCGTTTTTGCTAGCTTCCAATTATATAGGATTAGATCAGGAGGAAATAAAAAATATAACTGTGTCAATGGCTGAAACTGGACAGAAACTGAATTTAGGTGGTTTCACTGTAGACAAGCATTCGATAGGAGGAGTTCCTGGCAACAAGGTGTCGCTTCTGATAGTGCCCACTGTTGCTTTAACAGAGCTTCTGATACCAAAAACAAGCAGCAAGGCAATAACAAGCCCTTCAGGCACAGCTGACACAATGTCTGTGCTAGCAAATGTAAAGTTTGGATTAAATGAAATAAAATCTATTGTAAATAAGGTTCATGGATGCATAGTTTGGGGAGGGGCGCTTAACATTGCACCTGCAGATGACCTGCTTATCAGGATTGAAAATCCACTGAGAATTGATCCAAAAGGGTTGATGATAGCGAGTATTCTATCAAAAAAGCTGGCGGTTGGGGCTAAAGTTGTAGCACTAGATATTCCCGTGGGGAGGGGCGCAAAAATCGGGGATTCAGCTGAGGGAGAAAGGCTCGCAAAAGAATTTATAGAAATAGGAAAGGCCCTGGGAATAAATATAAGAGCCGGGATAACATATGGCGGTCAGCCTGTTGGAAAAGCCATCGGGCCAGCACTCGAGGCAAGGGAAGCACTTTCTGCATTAATAGATCCCAATTTAGCGAGCATGAGCCTGCTTTCTAAAGCATCTTCCCTTGCTGGAATATTGCTGGAAACTGCTGGGCTGGTTCCAAGTAACACGGGTTATGACGCTTCTATGAGCAATATATTAAATGGTAAATCGTATAATAAAATGAAGCAGATAATAGCAGAACAGGGGGGTAACCCAGAAATCAAACCAGATCAAATACCAGTGGGAAGTTATAGGCATGAGTTTAAGGCCGATAATGACGGTTACATCACTTTGGTGGACAATGAATCTATAGTGAGAATTGCTAAGGCTGCTGGAGCTCCAGTTGAAAGAGGTTCTGGGATTATTCTACATCAAAAGCAGGGCTATAAAGTCAAGAAAGGTGACACTCTATTTGAGATATATTCCGATAAGAGCTCAAAACTTTCTGAAGCAGTTAACATTGCAAATTACGACCCCCCAGTTTTAATAGAGGGAATGCTGCTTAAGGTTTATCCAGCATAAAATTGATTTTTAGTGCAATTCAAGTGCCAGTGTTGATTTCTGGGAAGTCAGGAATGCCGCAAATTCGCAGCCGTACTGCAACATACACTAGCCTGACAATAACTTGAAAAAAGTAAATTAACTCATCTTCTTAATATTGCTTGATGGATAGCAATAAAACGCCTAAATTAATTGGAAGAAAGGAAATATATAAGGCCAGAACCTTCAAACTTTTTAAGGAAATATATCACGGTGAAAACGGTGATGTCCTAATTGAAGCAGTACGGCACAGGGGGGCCGTTGCCATTCTCCCATTATTACCTGATGGTAAAATTATTCTTGAAAGGCAGTACAGGTACACCATATCAAAATGGATAATAGAGGTCCCCGCTGGAACTTTAGAAGAAGGGGAAAGCGATGAAGCGTGCGCATCAAGAGAACTTACCGAAGAAACCGGTTACAGGGTAAAAAAACTCATAAAAGTTGGTTCGATAGTAATGACACCAGGATATGATGATGAAATGATAAGGCTCTTTGTAGCATTTGTTGATGATAAAGCAGAATCAACCAACTTGGATGAAGATGAATTGATAAGCATTGTTCCATTTAGCGCTCAGCAAATAATTGAAATGATAAAAAAAGGCGAAATATTTGATGCAAAAACAATAGCTTTATTCTTTATGTCTAAGGAACTTGGTATTTTTTAGATTTCTACTTCTAGTTTCTCGGTTGGTTTCAATGGATATGTTTTTTTAAGCACTTCTTCCGATACTGGCCTTTCTCCAAAGAGGTTTCTTTCCTTTAACTTTGGCTTTACTACATTGTTCCATGTTTCCCTGTCAATGTAATATACTCTTGATCCTCCCAGTTCATGTTGTATTTGCGGATATGGTTTGGTAGTATGCACATACCTGAATCCCATTCTGAAACCAAACGGGCTTTCAAATGTGGCCCACCATTCATTAACTCCTACAAAGTCAAACGCATGCTCTATTTTTGATGCATAAGCCATTATTCCCAGATTGGATTTCCTTTTGAATGTTATTGTGTGCAAGCTTATTGCCACATTATCGTCCCAGAATCTGTGATTTACTATTGATTGCAATTCTCCATCTGGTGAGGTAACTACAATGACATATGAATCTTTAATTCTGTTTTGTGCCCATGCCAATATTTCGGAATAAGTTCTGACACCTACAAGATGATAGAAATCCCTGTCATATTTGTGGTCAATCAGTTGCTTTAGGGTTTGCAGCATAGCTTCCGCTTCTTCCTTCTTTGCCTCCCTTATTATTACTTCATCGCCATCTTTGGTTTTCCATAGTTTTGGCACATATGGCGTTTGAAATTTTGGATTGGGCGGTCCGCTCAGAAAATCTTCAATATCCTCTATTGAAAACTTAAGATCAGTTACAGAAATCGGAACTTGTGGTTTTCCCATTGCGCTTTATAATCTCATTTTTTATTTTATAAACTTTT
>JBMFTE010000099.1:0-3049 GCA_049967195.1 Nitrososphaeria archaeon | reverse complement strand
TGAATTCTCTGGCCAGTTCCTTCTTTGCCTGTGAGCCACCAGTCATTAAACAGGCAAAGCGCATCCTCTATTTCCATATTTATCCATATTGGGAAATGATATCTTAGTCCAAATAATTTATTGGCATTACATCAAATCAGATTTTTTCAAGCTTGGCCCCGATCATTCTTGCCAGGAATACAAGCTCATTGCTGTAGTTTCCAGGGGTAAGCGAGTAATGGTTGCCTATTGGCTGCTTTAGTATCAGAGATGGGTCGCCGTCAAAGCTTATTTTAACCTGCGTCCGGCACAGGTCATTCCTCCACTCACTACTGACCACCCTCCCAGTTCCATATCTTATTGTATTCAGGTTGGCGTTCATTCTCAGCACCGTCATTTCCTGCCCCTCCTCAAACGTTCCCCTTATGCCGACACCCATTCCAGATTCAAAGTGGGTCATGTACTTGAAATCAGAAAGTATCGATGTTGGTGATGTGCAGTGCGCAATTGTCACGTTCTTTCCCTCAACCCTCGCTACGTTTCCCATGAAGCTTGGCTTTCCCGAAAGGCCGCTAAGTATCATCATTGAAATTGCGGCCGGTGCATCCCCTTCGCACCCTGCCGTATACCCTTCGTCATTCAGCCTTGAGAGTGCCAGGCATGCAGTGCCCCTTAATGGTTCAAGCAGGTCGAAGCACCTTATGCTGAACGATGAGCTTCCAGTTTCCTTCAGCTCATCCCTGATGGCCTTTTCTATTTTCAGTGACGTCCTGAAGTCATTTTCATCAGGCCCAACTGCCTGTGACCTCTTCATCACGCTTTTAACCTCATCATCATTCACTTTCTCCCTTTTAACTTCATCAATGAACTCTTCCACGTCAACCCTCTCAACCTTCAGCCCAATCCTCTTCATGTCCTCTTCTGATGGCGTGCTGTAGATCAGCCAGGGGCTTGGCCGGCCGAAATAAAGGAACTTTGTTTTATTCAGCATTTCATGAACTCTTGAAGCAGCAATGTATTCAGAAATTGTTTCCAAATCATCATACCTTGAAATTGGTACATTTAGAGCGGAAGCGGCTTCCAGAGCGGCCGGCAGGCTGTTCAATGAATCATGATAGAGGAGCATAAGGGATGATGCTGATCTAGAAACTGCCCTGGCAAGGTGCTCTGTGCCACCCGTAACCATCAGCGCAAGGACGCTGTTTCCCATTGCTTCCTCTGCGGATTCAGCTTCATCAGTTAACGTTTGAGAGCTTTCGATGCCAACCGGTTTCAGCCTTTTTGCCACATCATCAGATATCCTTGCACTTTCTGCAGGATTTGAAATGCTCGATGCCAAAGGTATCAGTTTTACGGTCATAAATGTTCTGCACCGAAGCGCTTTATAAGCTCTTTTAGCATGTCAAATTTAGATCAGCCTTGCAATAAATCAGCTCTGGTCAGCAGCCACTTCCAGAGTGGGATTAGCCTTATTTCTTTGTTGTCAACTGTCATTTTGTCTTCGATGTCCCATGTAATGATAGTTAAATTACTGCAATTTAGCATGCTGGATGCCTGGGCAAGGTTACTGTATTCCCTTTCCTCTACTTTATCATTTGCATAGCTGACCTGGACTAGTTCCTCCACCCTGTCCTTCTTTATTACAAAATCAACCTCCGCGTTTTTATCTTCAAAATAGAATATATTTTTGTTCACTTCATATCCTGCTTTGACCAGCTCCAGCAGAACAAAATTTTCCATCAGTTTGCCAAGATCCCTTTTGTACTCAATGAAAGAGTACAGCGCATTGTCAACCAAATACGCTTTGGGAATTGACAGTTCCACCCTCCTTACGCTCTGATCTGTGTGATATTTTCTCAAATAAAAGGCGAATTGAATGTCAGACAGAATCTTTTGAAAGCTGTACAGCAAATTCTTTCCTACCTTAACGTTCTGGGATTTCAGCGTGTTGTGCACTTTATTTATTGAAAATTTTGATGCCATGGATGAAATAGAGCTCTTCACCAAAAACTCCAGCGCGTATCTGTTTTTGATGTTGTACCTTTGAATTATGTCCTTGTATATTACTAGGTCTATATAGTTTGCAACAAATTTTGATGGCTCTACGTTGTTCAGCACGATATCGGGAAAGGTGCCATTTATCAGCACATTTTCAAGCAACCTCATTATTTCAGAAATTCGGTACCTGTTGTACATGGTTTCCTTATCTATTTTAATTCCTCTTTGCTTTAGAATTTCTGCAAAGGAGAAGGGGTAAATATAAAATGGAAGGCTCCTGCCTCGTAGCTGTGTAGCGATTTCCCTTGATAATAGCTTTGAAGAGGAACCGGTCAGGAAAATGTAATGCCTTTTGGATTCATACAGCGAATAAACATAATGTTCCCAGCTGTTCAGGCTTTGAACTTCATCGAAGAACAGGTATTCCGGTTCCTTGCCGTATATTTCTTTATGGATGAAAACAAGGTTCTCCGCATCAACCCTGTCAAAAACCTCTTCAAAATTTATGAAAAGATAATCTTCCTTTTTCAGGTTTAAACTTTTTATTAAATAATACAGGTAGAATGTTTTCCCCGACCTGCGGGGGCCTATGATGGACGTAATCAAGTCTTTAGTGAAAGATGCAGTGCTTGCTCGAGGCACAACATTTATGCTGTCTATTCGCTCCTTTCTTGTGATCAGGTAAGACCTTATATCCATTGAATGCTTTTTGTGATATTTCCTTATAAAGTTTCCCTATTGGTAAAGAAACATAATGAAAAAGTTTCTTTATTAACAGATAAAAATCAACAACTCATGGGTTACACAACTCCGCTATTAATGCAGTGCTCAGTGCGCCTTGTAACTTCGCCCGTGAGATCAGCCTTGCAATAAATCAACAATGCGCTGCTGCGGCATTTCATGCCAGTCCTTCATCGAATATGTTCACATTCTTTGTTTCAGGACCTAAAAACATGCCTGTTCCGAATAATACAGCACCGATAAGAATCACAATCGAAACCGAAAGCCAAACGTTATTTCCCTCAAATGGAACCATGAACCTATGCAAAAGGTCCACATAGTATGTGAAAAA
>JBMFTE010000098.1:0-3239 GCA_049967195.1 Nitrososphaeria archaeon | reverse complement strand
ATTTAAAAAGTATTCCGCACGTGACTGCGAGCCTCATCGATGAAGCGGGAAGCGCCCGGCTTTAGCTGGGCGTAGTTCACAAGTTTTTCAGAATTCTTTCAATTTCACCATAATTCGGTTCGATGCCTGCATTCTCGCTTATCCATGCATATTTTATTTTGAAGTCTTTTCCGACAATAAATACAGATCTCTTTGAAACCTCAAGGCCAGGAATTCCGGCAAAATTTCTGTGCAGGCCGCAATATGTGCGGCTAACATTCTTGCTGAAATCGCTTAATAATTTAAAATTTAGATTGTTGTACTTTGAAAAAGAATTTAACGTAAAGGGCGAATCAACGCTTATCCCCAGAATTTTGGCATTTATTTTATTAAAATTTGTCATTGAATCCCTGAATGTGCACATTTCGCTCGTGCACACTGACGTAAACGCCCCGGGAAAGAACGCAAGAACCACGTTGTTCCCTGCAAAATCTGACAGCCTTACAGGTTTTAGGTCCTGGTCAGGAAGCGAAAAATCTACCGCGTAATCGTTTACTTTTATCATCATACATTATAATTTGCAAAGATATTAAAAATATTACTGGGATTTTTTAGCGAAAACTGGTTTAACCTTTATTTGAGATGTACCTCTGGCTGAGCTCATCAGCGCAGCAACTATCAGAAGAATAATTGAAATTATAAAGGCAAATCTCTGACCTGCGAGATATGCCCCGGAAAGCGCCAGGCTCAGCTTCCCGTAAAGGGTACCTACAAACATTTGGTACACAAGATAAGCAGGAATTACACTTGTGGCTGAAACAAGCGCCACAACAAAACTTAGCACCATGCCCGTGTTTCTAAAGGTGTTCATTATCCCAGAGGCTATGCCATATCTTTCACGGCTGGATGAAGACATTATTGCGCTGGTATTTGCTGGCCAGAACATCCCTCCCCCTATGCCGTATATCCCTTCTATTAACGCGACCTGATATATCGATGTGATTACTGTAAGCTGCGTTAGCAGCAGCAGAGCCACTGCCTGGATAACCAGACCAGCTGTCCCCACAACCCTTGCGCCAACTCTGTCTGATAGCCTGCCTGCAAATGGGCCCACAATTGCTGACATCAGGGCCATAGGCAGTATCAGGTATGCAGCAGTTATTATCGGCAGCCCAATTATACCTTCAAAGAAGAACATCAGCAGGTAATTTACGCTGAAAAGCGCTAGGGATTGCAAAAGTCCCACCGTAACTGAAAACGAAAATATACGGTTTTTGAACATGCCGAAATCTATTATCGGGTCCTTTGAAAACCTGACTTCATATATTATGAACAGTAAAAAGAAAACAGGTGAAAGGCCGAAAAACATGTATGTGAATAAATTATTCCAGGAATATAACAGCCCCCAAGTTGCACCAAGCAGCGCAAAGAGTAATCCAGCCGTGAAAGAAATAGCCGCTGTTATGTCAAAACTTTCATTTAAAGCCCTGACCTGGCTCGAGTGGATAAATTTGTATGCCAGATATGTGCCTGCTAAACCGATTGGCACATTGATGAAAAAAATCATTCTCCATGTAGTGTAAGTTATTATTATTCCACCCAGAATGATCCCAAGCACAGAACCTGTACCCCACACGATGCTGTTTAATCCAAAAGCCTTACCTCTTTCATTTGGAGGAAATACTTCTGATATAAGTGCAAATGAATTAGATGTCAAAAGGGCAGCGCCAATGCCCTGTATTGCCCTGAACATGACAAGCATGATACCAGAAGTGGAAAACCCGGAAAGCGCTGAACCTATTATAAAAACCACAAAACCCACATTGTAAAGTCTTTTTCTACCATAAATGTCAGCTATTCTGCCAAGGCTCAGCATAAGTGAAGTGTTAACCAATATATATGCTACAATTACCCATATTATTGTTATGTAATCCGTTCTGAGGTCTTCAGCTATTGGCAGTATGGCCAGAATGACAATGGTGCTGTCAATTGCGGACATGAGGCTCCCTATAACGACCACTGACCATACCGTCCATTTATATTCCATAAAATTACACCATCGCTCTAGGTCAAATACTTTTATTTTAAATTTTACTGGTCATAAAGCCATCGCTTTTAAGCGATGGATCACCAACATGTTTCTATTCTTAAAAATTATGCAATGCTGGCAAAAACGGGATAATTGCAGAGATCAGGAAGAAGGAAAGGCACGGCTACAGGAAGCGTGTCAAGTTCAGATATATTTCTGGGACATCGGAGTGCAACTTGGCCGGACACACATCATCATAAACAGATGCCTAATTATAAGCTACATCTATTATTTTATTTCTTCACATTTAGCTTTAAATATGCCCCAGCTAAATAATGGACATGGTAGAATTTGACATCCTTGGAAACGACCTGCAGTATGTCAGGGTCAAACTGAACCCAGGTGAGAGCATTTACGGCGATGCCGGACACATGCTCACAAAGTCTGAAACGGTCTCAATGCAGACCATTATGAAGGGCGGGTTCCTTGGCGCGCTAAAGAGAGAGGTAACAGGATCAACCTTTTTTGTTACACAGGTGAGCGGGCCTGGCGAGGCAGCATTCGCCGGCATATTCCCCGGAAAGATATTTCAGATAAATATTGACAGGCCCATACTCGCTGAGGCTCATTCTTTTCTGGTTGCTGAAAACACCGTTAACTATGAATCGCAGATGGCAAAGCTTTCGGCAGGGATATTTGGCGGTGAGGGGTTGTTCCTTGCAAAATTCACGGGCTCAGGCAGGCTGTTCCTGCACGCCTATGGAGCACTTGACCAGATAACCTTGCAGGCTGGTGAAAAAATACAGGTCGAAGCGTCGCATTTGCTTGCATTCCAGTCAGACATGAAATACGGAATAAGCCGTGTTGGTGGCTTGAAATCGATGCTGTTTTCACACGAGGGGCTGTTCTTTGTCGACATCGAAGGTCCAGGCGCGGTATGGGTTCATTCACTCACCACAGAACAATTAGCCCAGGCACTGATTCCGTACCTGCCAGCTGGAGGTCAAAGGGGCGGGGTGGCAATCAACCTTTGATTATCAGTTCAGTGCATAAAGCGCTTTCCCGCCAAGGGTTTTTTTAATAAAATATGCAATAAAAACAAATATTATCGTAATAAATTTAACGATTTTTTATACCAGAGTTGTTTTTTTGCTTTAGATCAGCTAAAAAACCGATAAAATCAGCTACTTGTCAAATAGTAATGTTTATTAATGTCATTCTTGTTTAATTA
>JBMFTE010000097.1:0-3248 GCA_049967195.1 Nitrososphaeria archaeon | reverse complement strand
TATTCAGCTGCACGTGGTCAACGCCCTCCTCCCTTATTATTTTTATTATTTCCGGCAGGTCATCTCTCATTGTGGGTTCACCACCGGTTATCTGGACAGAATTTCCCGGCACCGGCCTCTCGGCTCTCAAAGTCTTGACCATGTCCCTTATCTGCTCAAGTGTTGGCTCATAGACGTAGGCGCCCTCAAGACCCTTTTTGACGTAGAAGAAACAGTACCAGCATGTAAGGTCGCAGCGGTTTGTTATTATTATATTTGCCAGGCCAGTATGACTGAGATGATTTGTGCACAGGCCGCAGTTGGTGGGGCACTGGCACTTGTCCATTTTTACATTTGGTGCCTCCTGCTTTTTTCCATCATCCCAGTAGGCGCTGAACCTGCGGTACATGTCGTAGTCGCCAAAGTAAAGTTCTTCGGTTTCCCCGTGAACCGGACATGTCTTGCGCATGTACACCTTGCTATCCCGTTCGAAGATCTGTGCCTGTATTATTCTGTTGCACTCAGGGCATATGCTCTGGGTCATTTTGATTGGCTTCTCTTCCTGTTGCTTTATTTCCTTATCAATCTGTGTGCTTATCATTTACCCTTGGTTAAACGGTAGTCATATATATAATTTTTAACCAAAATAACAATAAAAAGTAATTATAACTGGGTTATAAATAATTTTATAACATTAAAAATTAATTTTTTAATAATAAAAGGAAATAATTTACACATATCATGTTTGCTTTATCAATAAATTTAAGCAATATTTATGTTTAATTAGACGAATTTTTAAACTCCATTTTAAATATATCAGAGTAAGTAAAACGCGTATACAGGAGGTGGATAAGCAATTGAGTGCGTTGACAGCATGTGTATGCACAATGGTATATGTGCCAACGGTAGAAAAACAACATTCACGCCAGCAGTCAATTAAAAAGAAACATCCATGATGGCACGTCATCCGTTTTTCCCCTCCTTAAGTATAAATCTCAGTATCTCCCTTTCAAGTATGGTTCCCACAAGTTTTTTGTGCTCGTCCACAACCGCAACCACCTGGGCATCGCTCACCTTAAATATGTCAAGAACGCTGGCGGCGGGTTCCTTGCTTTTTACCGTAGGTACCGGAAGCAGGAAGGTGTCCCTGATCGGCGTATCGCCCTGACCAAAGGAAATGATCCTGAACAGGTCATGAACGTTGGCGTAGCCCAGTGGCTTGCCGTCAGCATCAATCACCACCAGCACCCTTGCGTTCAGGTCATTGGCCTTTTTTATGGCATCTTCAATCCTGGAATTCTCATTAACCGCCACGGTCGGAAGCACCATTGAAAGCTCCTGTGCGGTGGTCTTTGACAGTTCAAAGGTTACGAACCTTGCAGAAGGTGAGGATTTGGGCCTTGCCAGCGGGGTTCTTCCAGTGAACCCTACAGGGGCCATTATGCTCAGCAGCATTATTGCCAGCATAGCAAATGAATATATGCCTGAGCTGACAAGTCCCAGCTGCAGCGCAGTGAGCAGGATTGCGCCATCCACTCCCCCCTTGTGAGATATTGCAAAGAAATTTTTAATGAACCCTGCATTCAGAAACCTGCTGGTGATTGCGCTGGATGAGACCTTGACAAAAATCGAAAGCGCAAAGGCAATTATACCCATGTACATTAAAGCCGGGCTTATTTTTACAAAATAAAGTCCAAGACCCATGAAGAACATCGGTTCGAAAAACCCATAGGTGAGTGCCCTGAGCTTTTCAAGAAGGTATGCGTTGTCGGTTATGTAGTCTGATGTGAATGCACCCAGAAAGAAGGCCGCTATTGCGGAATTGAATCCCACAAGCTCTGCTATAAAGCCAAAAAGCAGTATCATGGATATTATCACAGTGAACAGTGCCTCCCATGTCCTGAATTTTGATTCAACAAATCTGAGGATCCTGCTTAGCGCATATTTCCCAAAAAGAATGATTATCGCTAATGCAATGACCAGTTTCAGAGCACCGTACATGATTGAACCTATGCTGGAGACAGCACCTATTGCAAAGAAGGAGAACAAAATAACAGCAGAAATCTCAATGAACAGGACTTCAACCAGCAGGCTCCTGTTACTTTCCGTCAAGCTACCAAATGAGATTTCCTGCAAGGTCCTTGAAAACGGCCCTGCACTCACCATCCCCAGAGTGATGGATAAGATTGAGGAAGCTGTCTGCCCAAACCCAATTTTCAAAAAAACAGCATACAGCAATATGTATGATATGATGAATGTTGCCATCCCCATTAACGCAGGCCTCTTGCGTTCCGCACTTCCCTTTGTTTCTTCCACGCCAGCCATGAAAAGGATGAACACAATCCCCAAGTCAATAAAATCAGAAACGTATGGTGAAGGGTAAAATAACCCGGTTATGCCGGGTCCAAATATCAAGCCCATCAGTATGGCACCCACAAAGGGCGTAAGCTTAAGTGCAGAAAATCCCTCCTCCCCAAGCTTTCCAATTAACAGCAGCATGCTCAGTTCAAGTATTGCCAGAAGGGATGCTGGCAGCATGCGTAAAATTCAACCTCAAGAATATATTAATGTTAATGGAGCGGGCCCGGTGGGATTCGGACCCACGACCCTCGGGTTAAAAGCCCGATGCTTTAGGCCTGATGACTGCCTGCCTGAGCTACGGGCCCGCTTTGAAAGTTTTCAAGAAGGGCACATTTAACCTTGTCGGTTTTTACGGGAGAGTGGGCTGAAGATTCGCAATAACCGCCATTTTGCTCTGATAAATTCACTTTAGATCAATGGAAGACCCCCATCGCTGCCCCGCTGAATCTACTTCATACCGGCTTTAAAAAAATGGCGTACAGAAACCCAGTTTAGAACGTAATTACCTGGTACCCGGAATTAACGAAGTGAGCCAGCCTTTCGCCTGTAGGCACAAGGTTAACTCCCATAGTGGTAAGCTGTTCCTTGATGTTTTTTGAATTGGCCACTGCTATGCATGCGGAATCCACGCTGCCTGAATCATGCAATGTTTTAAAGTTGTCCAGATCCATGCCTGTTATCTTTGTAAGGTGCTCTTCAGCCGGACCAAAAAAGAGCACTTTCAAGTCATCATACCTTTTATTTATGACCGATCTTGCGGCTATCGTAAGGCCAACCGAGAATCTCTCTGGGCAATCATCCCCGGCAACTATAAAGAATAACACCTTCATTTTATAGAGTACAACGGCGATTGGTTAAAAATGTTTTTAACATTTTCTGGGGTGGTGCCGTAATGAATATGCCTAATA
>JBMFTE010000096.1:0-3269 GCA_049967195.1 Nitrososphaeria archaeon | reverse complement strand
CTTTTCTCTGTTGTTCAAGAAATTTGGAAGGTGTTTACAGCAGGAAGGTGCAGAACACTGGCATAGCCAAACTGAAAACACTGTTAGGCAGGCACAAAAATACGTACAAAATAGATCGGTACTATGCATCAACCCAGGAATGCTCCAATTGCCACAATCTGAACAAAATCCCTCTCAGTCAGAGAGTGTACGTCTGCAATTACTGTGGGCTTGTAATAGACAGAGACTTGAACTCTGGAATAGACAATGATGCAAAAGGCCATAAGGAAGTTATGGCCCTGGGGTATCCCCCCTTAATACCCGTAGATGATGAAACCACCACAGTTATGCTGGAATACTTAAAGAGCATTCCGCACGTGACTGCGAGCCTCGTCGATGAAGCGCCCAGTTTTAGCTGCGCGTAGTTCACATATCAGCAAAACCCCTGCTTTGCTAATTCCACACACCATCTATCTTTTCCAATTCATATATCACCCTTGTAGCTACATTTGTTGCTTCCAGACTATTGGGGTTTATCGAGACCATTTCGTCAAATACCATGATTGTCTCGTTTGAAAAATCCCCCTTAGGAAACCCCCCTATCACAAAAGTGCTGCCGGTTGAGGCGATTTTACTTGCAAGCGCTTCTATTTTAACAGGCTTGCCGGAAGAACTCAGACCTATCACTGGCTTCCCTATATTCTTAAATAGCTCACACAGACTCATTTTGCTGATTTCCAGAAGTATGTTGCCATCTGCTTCAATTCGCTGCCTTCTAAAAAGGTCAATCATGAGCCCCTCGAATCTAAAATATGAACGAGGCGGCCTGACCATGCTCCCGATTTTTATCACGTTATCATCATAAGTGTGTATAAACAGATTCAGGTTCCCCTTTTTATAAAGCAGTGAGTCGGTTACATCCAATAGTATGTGGTATGCAATATCGGGCCTGCCCCTCTTTTCACCATCTGCCATCCCCTTTAGCATCCAGTGATGCAACGACCTATCAAGCAGGCATTCTCTTTTATCGCGCCCAACAGAAGCGCATGACCTTGCCGTTCTCGCATCATTTATAAATTCGTCAGGTATTTTCTCAAGCCCCGTTTCAGCCAGCACCATATTTACGTTCAATTTTTACCTTATAGCCCGTTCAGCCAGCCTTACACCTTCGATCATATTTTTTAATTTTTCAAAGGCTATATTTCTCTGCCTTGTCCTTAATCCGCAGTCTGGATTTACATATATTTTTGAGTAGTCGCCGAGCACCTTTACCGCATAGAGTATTCTGTCCCTTACAAGTTCCGGAGGCTCGATAAAATCTGTGTGCACATCAAGCACCCCCAGCCCTATTTCTTTGCCACTGCTGTTTTCCTTAAATGCCTTGAGCGAGCGGTATCCCGGCCTGGAATCGTCGTCGACTCCTAGCTCATTTTTGTCCCTGTTGGCAAACTCGAGGGCAAAATGGCTTGCCTTTAACTCTGCCACATGTGGCATCAGGCTCGAATAATCGTCTCCGCTGTAACATATATGAGTGCTTATTTTTGCATTAATCCCTTTAACCTGTTCGTTAAAAACGCCTGTAAACATCTCCATCTCACCTGGGTGGGTTGTCGCCGCTGGCTCATCCACCTGTAACACTGGCGCGCCGTTATCTGCCAGCTCAGCCATGACCCTCCTGACTATCTTGGCAAGTTCCATGGCAAGCTCGACCCTGTCACTGTAGTATTCATTGTAAGACCAGTCCATTATTGTGTAAGCTCCTGTCACCGGCACCTTGGGAATTCTTTCTGCGATTGATTTAACATAAAGAAACTCGTCCAGATGGTAGTTTGTTTTATATTTAACTTCTCCCACCACACGCGCCTTTTTATAGTACCTGTTGTCCCACGACCTTACCCTGCCTGCAAATTCAAACCCGTACATGTTCCTTACTGGGAGCTCGTACATTTCCACTCTCCTTGCCTCCCCATCATATACGTAATCCAGTCCTATGTGCTCAAGCGTTTTTACATTAAGGAATGCCGCATCATCAAGTGCTTCTTTTTTTTCTTCATCTGAAGACTTCGCCTTTAAATAATTCAGAAGCCAGGACGGCTTTTTCAGGCTTCCTATCTCCTGCGTTTTAAATTTCTGCATCATTTAACACCCTGACTGCTTCCCCGATTAATTTAACTTTGCTCATTGCAAAATTCTGTGGCAGAAATTCCAAGTCAACGCTGTTTGTTATATATATGCTACCGGCTTTTCCCCTCAATCCCCTTAAAATTGCCTTTAATTCATTTATATTCTCAAGTCTGGTGTTGAAGCCGTCAATTGCCCCCACTGAAATTTCCTTTGAACCGTAAAGCTGTATTTCATCCTGGCTCACAAATTTAGGGTCAATACCGATGCCGTCAATGCTAGACCCTGTCAGAATTCTGGCATTGATGCTTGGATTTCCAAAGTATGTGTGAACAATCACCTTACCAGAGAATGAATTCTTTATTTCATGGAGCGAGTCCATTATACTTTCCTGAAGCCTTGATGCATCGCACTTTGCGTACATTGGGCCCTTTAGAACCAGCAGCTTGTACCCGTAATTTTTCAGGTCATTTGCCATTCCCGCAAGCAGCTTGCCTAAATCCCTGACCAAGGCCCCATCGTCGTTATACCAGACGTTTTTAGACATGCAGAAGAACGTAAACGGGTCTGGCATGGTAATTAAAGAGGGAGCGGTGCCATGATATGATAAATAGCGCTCGAGGCTGCCTAAATATTCAATTCTGCTGCCTATTACCGGCTGCTTGTAGAATGTATTTGTTTCAAAATACCTAGTAATGCCGTTTATGCTGAATCCCTTCTGCGTCAAAAGTATGGGCCTGAACATGTCATCCCACACCAGCTGAGGGTCGTCTATGTAGCTTACGCCGAACTCTTTCTGCGCTTTCATTAAAAGGTCAGATTCTTTGCCTGCTGCCTCTGAAAACCCGTTTCCTGAACGTGATATATCAATCAGTTTTTCAGACCTAGGAAATATACCAAACGCATAGCCGCCTAATTGCATGATGTCTGGGAAACATCAAATGCGCTATAAGCTTTGTGCTGTAAGCCTGCTTGCTGCTAACTTTTGCCACTCCCGTATAGAAAGCGTCCCGCTGCCTGGTGAGGCAAGTTCCCATAGATACAGTTAAAAAGTTGCAGTTATATAACTGTAAGCAATATCCTCTCACACTAAAGCTTCCCATACCGCTGACCTCCAGTTTGGGTTCATCTGCATTTGTTCATCATCCGGGTAAAACCCGAGCTTGAAC
>JBMFTE010000095.1:0-3284 GCA_049967195.1 Nitrososphaeria archaeon | reverse complement strand
TAGATTCGCCATATCCATCGATCAAGACAAGAAACATAAAAAATGACCCCCGAGCTGGATGGCTTTAATTATTGCATTAATCTGATTTCCAGTATTCTGTCTAGCCTGAAGTTTCTCTGAGCGTGGTCCTTTGAATCAAATCCACTCATACCAAGGTACTTTCTGCCTCGATATTCTAAATTTCCTACCGTTTCAGGCGCAACTACCCTTTTTGACTTTTCATCATTAGCCTTCAGGTATGTTATTTCAACCCTCTTGCCGGCTTTTATTGCATCATTTATCAGTTTCACTTTTTCGTCCAAAGGCATGAGTTCCAGTGATTTCATGTACTGGAAATTCGTTAGAAAGCGCACAACTCTCCAGTCAGTCCTTATTTCATTCTTTTCAATTCTCTTTTTCAGCACTATGCCGTCTAGCGTTCTGCACCTGCTAAGCGCAACGTACACCTGACCGTTTGCAAACACTCCTGAGCTAGTGTCAAGCACCATCTTATCAAAGGTTTTACCCTGGCTCTTATGAACAGTTATTGCCCAAGCTAGCATTATTGGGTACTGTGTAAAGCTGCCTACAACCTCGGGTATGAGCTTCTGAGAAGACTTGTCATAGACAAGCTTTGTTAGCTCCCAACTGTATGGTTCCACGTCAATCGTTGACCCCGTCTGCAACTTTACCCTTATCGAGCCGTTCTGGATAGCAGTGACATATCCTATGCTGCCATTAACCCACCTCCTTTTAGGGTCATTGTTGAGCAGCATCACCTGGGCTCCAACCTTTACAGTTAGCTTTTCGTCTGCAGGGAGGTAACTTTTGTCGAAATTTCCATAGACATCAGCAATAAAAGTATGAACCTTGGTATTCAGCCTTGATAGATTTTCACTGTTTATCTTATCTGCTAAGCTGTTCTTAGTTACGAGTATTACGAAACCTTCATCAATGCCTGGGACAAAAGATGGTTCATAACGGCGATTAAGTTCTTTCAGCTGCTCATCGGTGATTGTGTTGTTCCTTATGGCGTTGAGCAAATCAATGAAATGAGTGTCAGTCTGCCTGTAATGTTTGTCAAGCTCTATGAACTCCATCTTAAGTTGTTCAAACACTTTTGAATCAAAAAAGTACTCGCTGCGGTACGATTTCCTGAACATTTCCTTTTCAACTTGCGAAACTACAGGAGGCAGCTGGTAGAGATCTCCTATAAAAACCATTTGAATTCCACCAAATGGTTTTGCCCTGCTTCTGCCATTGAGCCTAAGGAACCTGTCAATGCAGTCCAACAGATCTGCTCTTACCATTGAAATTTCGTCTATAATGATCATATCAAGCTTTTTGTAAATTTCGGCCTTTCCTGAAGGCAACTCTTCAACTGTATCAAGGGTAACATTGGGCTTGAATCGGAAAAAGGAATGAATTGTCTGACCCCTTATGTTAAGTGCTGCCACACCTGTGGGAGCTACTGCTGCAACCTTCTTTTTTGTGGTGCTTCTGAAATACATGAGAAGTGTAGACTTTCCCGTGCCAGCCTTGCCCGTGATAAATATGTTTTTATCTGAGTTCTCCATCAGGTCTAGCGCTTTTTTAAAAGCCCCCTCAATCTCTATGTATTCCGCTGCCATTTGAAAGTAATATCTAATTGCTTTTTAAATATGTTGTCATTTTGTTCGATATTGGGATAAATTATTTAAGCAACCAGTTAATGTTCAATTAATATGAGGCAGAAGAGGCAGCTCCTAAGGGGGATGCTTTCATTATTAATTCTCAGCGAACTAATCTATAAGCCTAACCATGGTTATGCTTTGGAAATGGATATAAACAAAATGATAGGTGAAAAGCTTCCCCGAGGAACAGTTTATGTCATACTTAAGTACCTAGAGAAGCAGGGCTGTATAAAATCCGAAGTCCATGAAGAAAAGAGGAAAATTACTGTTTACACCATAACCGAAAGCGGAAGGGAAATGCTAAAGAACCATATTGAGCTTTTGAAAAAGGTAAACAGATTAAGTGAGAAAATAATAAAAAACGCTGAAAAACAGTAAAAATATTTATAAACTATTTAAATCTAAATTATTTAGTGATTCAAAATGTATTTAAAGCACAACCATATGAGGCAAAGGGCTTATGATATAAAAGAAATAGTTGAGTTCTTGGGCATAGATAAGGAATGGGACATAGCTGATCTTGGAGCTGGTGATGGGGTTTTTTCAAGGGAATTTGCAAAGGTTGCTCGAACGGTCATAGCATACGATATCAATGACAAATATTTTAATGATATGCAGAATGAAGGTATAAAAACTGTAAAGGCTGATCTCTGTGAACCCCAGGAAGGAAAATACGACCTCGTTTTCATGTCAAATGTTTATCATGGGCTGATAAGGCGGTGCAGTGAAGCTGTTCTGAGCAACTTTGAAAGGATGTCCAAAAAATACGTTGCGATCATGGATTTTAACGAAAAGAGGTTGTTTGGGCCACCATTTAGAGTAAAAAAGGAAGAAATAATCGGTGATATGGAGAAGCATGGCTTCGAACTCATAAAGTCAAAGGAATTGGAATTTCACTATCTCCTTCTGTTCAGGAGGAGGCAGCAAAACGCTTAAAGCCACGGGTTTTTTCTTGAAATGCAAGCGGGGGTGCCCTAGCCAGGTCAATGGGGGCGGACTTAAGATCCGCTGGTGTTGACCTTCGTGGGTTCAAATCCCACCCCCCGCAAACTCTAAGCGCGCATCCCATAACTTGAGGAAAATTTATACCAAAAACTTTCAAATTTAAAAAGCGTCCAGTAAGTAACGTTTATTATTTCTCAGATTGCATATTTTATCATTGATAGATGCCGTAAGTATGCCTGAGCATATAAGGGAGGCGGTTCTGGAGTACGCCAGAAGTGAGTACCCAAACGAGATGTTACTTTTACTTAGGGGGAAGGTCAAAAAGGAAACAGCATTCATAGAATCGCTTGTAATACCCCCATTTGTAAGAGGAAGCAATAACAGGGTATATTTTAACAGGATGGCCCTTCCAGCAGACAGGAGCCTTGTAGGTTCAATACATTCTCATCCGTCAGGGGTAGCTATGCCGTCAACTGAAGATCTGCTTTACGGCTATGGTCCCGTGATAATGATCATAGGCTATCCTGACGAGATCATGGCATTTGACAAAAGCGGGAAAATGCTGAAGGTTATTTTCACGGGCAATACAAGGTTGTAATATGAACCAAACGATATGCCAAGCAATTTTTCCCAACAATGAGCATTTGAACCATTCACGCTAAGTTACTGAGTGTATCGGCAAAATTT
>JBMFTE010000094.1:0-3365 GCA_049967195.1 Nitrososphaeria archaeon | reverse complement strand
CTAGTTGTGTGTCATTGAATCAGGAAACAAGTTCTCGTGTAGCGTACTAACCCAGGCTGGGGGATAGCGGCACGGGAAACTAACAAACTTTAGTGTGAGAGGATGTCACGGGTCTATTCGGTAAGCATTTTCAACCTGCTTGCAATTTCCCGTATTCTATCCACGTAGGGGGAAAGCGCGTCTGTGGATTTTTCGGTTTCAAGATAATCTATTATAGAATCAAGTGCGCCGAGAGCTACAGGAACCGAGCTTAACCAAAGAGGGGGGCCGCCAGAATACAGCTTTCCACTTGGAGTTAATATGTATTTGCCATCGTCCATTTTCTGTATATAGTTCTCCGCGGTAAGCTGCGCAAGAACCGGATATATGGAGCCGGGCGATGGCAACCAGCCCAGCCTCTTCTCTATTTCCTTCATAATTTCAACGCCATTTTTTGGTCCAGGCAGTAAAATTGTAAGCACTATCAATCTTAGCATTCTGTGTCCTCCGTGGCCATGCATCCGGTTCAATTTCAATGTCGAAATATCGATATTGGCATATAAACTTTACAGCATATTTAGCATATAACTTCGATTTAATGAAAAAGCTTTTAACAAATGATAAAACGCCAAATCGTCATGGACAACGGCCGGCAATTGCTTTCTGTTACGACTTCGGCAGCAGCGCTAAGTGGCATGGCGGGAAGCGCGCTTATACTTGCGCTGCCGTCAATAATGGTGGAGTTTCACGTCAACTTGATATATACACTTTGGATAATTATTTCTTATCTTATAGCTTTGGTTTCCATATTGGCGATAATTGGAGCAGTAACAGACAGAATTGGCAGGGCCAACACATTCAGGGTAGGAGTTGCAATATTCACCTTTTTTTCTTTAATTTTGGGTTTTTCTCCGTCGCCACTTTTCATTATAATTTTTAGAGTGTTTCAGGCAGTTGGAGCAGGATTCATAATTACAAATTCAAGCGCAATGGTAACTGAAGTGTTTTCAAAGAAAGGAAATCTAGGATTTGCCTTAAGTATAAACCAAATAGCCGTGTCGGCTGGGTTTGCAATCGGCCCAATAATAGGGGGAATACTAACCGAACTCTCCTGGAGATGGGTTTTCTGGTACAACGTGCCAATAGGTATAGCTATATTGCTGTGGAGCAGGGGCAAACTGAGCTCAATACCCGAGAGCAAAAACACATCTAAAATAGATTGGATGGGGGCGCTGATGTTTTCGATAATAATTACTTATGTGAGCCTTGTCTTAACTATTCTTCCGCTTTTTAACGTGAGTTCTTATATGTACTACATTTCTATAATTGTAATAGCAATATTGGTAGTTTTTCTCCTGATAACCGAACGTAGGTCATCAAATGCAATTTTTGACCCGCAGCTTTTTTCAAACAGATCATTTAGCATATCAATGACTGTTAACCTGTTAAATGGAATAGCCACCGGCTCACTGATTTTTCTTTTAACCCTTATATTTCAGGGGCCATATGGAATGTCGCCCCTTAAGGCAGCATTTTACATGATACCGTTTGCGGCATCTTGGTCGCTTATCTCCCCACTGAGCGGGAAGCTTGCAGACAGGGGAAACGCCCCGGCGGTAGCCACCATAGGCCTGCTGCTTGTTTCGGCAGGCATGTGGATGTTATCAACGATAGCCTTATCTACAACGCCCCTGCTTTTGAGTGCTTACATGACAATTGTAGGAATAGGTGCAGGGATGTTCAATTCCCCAAACAACAAATTTATAATGAATATCCCCCCGCCCCACAAAAGGGGGTTAACATCCGGAACAATGTCACTTTTTCGCAACTTTGGTTCTATTTTGAGCTTTTCATTGCTTATACCTGTAATTTTAAATTTTGTGCCGCTTTCATCATTGTTGAGCATCTTTATTTTTGGAGGGGGGGCACCTGCCGACTTATTGCTTAAGTTTATGCTAGGCATAAAATCTGCCGCCATAATCGCTGCCATAACAGCAACAATAGCAATTCCGTTATCCATATTTAGAGGCAAACTAAATAAATAGCTAGCTAATTTTAAGCCAGCACAGTAACTCTTTTATAAAGAATAAAATAAATGAGTTCATTGAACAAGTTACAAATAAAGCATTTCGAACTTTTATTTAATCTGATGTTGATGGGGGCAAAGGATAATTATGTAAAAATAAAAACAGCTGACCTTGCCGCAAAGCTTGGAAAATCACAGCAGGCAGCCAGCATTTATTTGATAACTCTTGAACGTGAAGGCCTTATAGAGAGGCAATCCAGCCGGGATGGGACAGTCGTGAAAATTACGCAAAGTGGTTTGGACCAGCTAGTTACAGTTTATCTCCTTTTAAGAAACGAACTAGAAGAATCGCCGACTTCAATCGTACTTGAGGGGTCTGTATTTAGTGGAATGGGCGAAGGCGCATATTATATGAGCCTACCCAAATATAAGGAGCAATTTTTGAAAAAGATAGGGTTTGAACCCTTTCCTGGAACACTAAATTTGAAGATCGACTTAAGGCATGTTATGGAAAGGGAAAAGCTAGAACAATATAAGCATCTGGGAATCAAAATAGAGGGATTCAGCGATGGAACTAGGACATACGGGGCGCTGTGGTGCTTTCACTCATTAATTGAAAGTATACGGGGCGCTGTGGTGCTCATCGAGAGAACTCATTATGATATAAGCGTGATTGAAATAATATCCCCTGTAAATTTTAGAAAGGAATTGGGCCTTAAGGACGGCGATAAAGTAAAAATAACAATTTTTATATGATGCTTAAGCTGAAATTCAGCTGACCTTCCCAGTTTAAAGCATCCACCTACTTTGCCCAAATTTTGAGTTTGTTTTATCAGAAAGAACATCAATACTTTATTTATGTAAAGGTAGACTGGCAATACAACAAAATCGATAAACTCATGCTGGTTGCTGGAGTGTTACGGCGGAATGCTGTGTTTTTGTTTAAACATAAATAACCTTCAGCATTTAACGCGCCCTTCTGCTATTCTTGCCTCCACGGGGGAGGCGTTAATTAATGGCTTTAAGCTGTTCCTTAATTTATTTTAATATGTAGCTTGAAATCAGCAAAATTGAGCTACACCATCTAAGCCTTCTATTTTCGACTTTCTTGCATCAAGTATCTTTAAAAGTTCTCTGATTACCGTGAACTTGGCAATGTATTTAATGCTTCTACAATATGCACTTAACAGGCTTTGTTATATATTTTCTAATCGGTGCTTTATCTTCTTCCGGTATGCCAGTCTTGGCCAGCATACTCATCATATAATAATACGCTCTGGCCCTATATTGAAGCAGGTAGTGCTATAATACATGTCGTTTTCTTACTGTATTATATCCTGAATCAGGTTTGCGGCAGCCG
>JBMFTE010000093.1:0-3394 GCA_049967195.1 Nitrososphaeria archaeon | reverse complement strand
ATGCTGGAATACCTATTCCGCACGTGACTGCGAGCCTCATCGGTGAAGCGCCCAGTTTTAACTGGGCGTAGTTCACTGAATTCTAAAAAATTAACCCAAGTATTGGGGCGGGACCTGCTTCAGGTTGCTTTTTATTGCTTCGATGCTTTTATCAAATTTCTCCTTCTGTTCCTGTGTCAGATCAACCTCTACAATTTTTTCTGCTCCGTCTTTCCCAAGAACAACAGGCACCTGCGCAAAGATCCCTCTGGTTGAATATTCACCATCTAGGTACACGCTTGCTTCCACTACTGTTTTCCTGTCCTTCTTAATGGCGTCAACCATCACTAGTAGTCCTGCTGCCGGGCCCCAGTTGCTGCTGAACTTTCTTAGATTGGTTATCTGCGCGCCAGCTTCAACTGTATCCTTAACCACGTTACTATACTGCTCTTCTGAAAGGAAGTTCTTGAGGTTCTTGCCGTAAACTGAGGAAAGTTCGGGAACAGGGTACATGCTTTCTCCATGCTGCCCCAGCACCAGTGGAATTATTGAAGAAGGAGAAATCCCGATGTAGCGTGATGCGTTATATGCCATCCGCCTTGAATCTAGGACGCCGCTGAACCCTATTACCCTATTCCTAGGGAACTTCAGCCTGTTGTACAACACCGTTACCATCGCGTCCAGCGGATTTGTTGTAATGATTACGATCGCGTTCGGGGCGTTTTTGCGAACCTGATCCGCAACTCCTGCTATTATTTCCGAGTTCTTTGCTGCAAGTTCTTCACGAGTCATGCCAGGCTTTCTCGCAAGACCGGCTGTGATTATCACTATATCACTGCCCTTTATGTCTTCATAATTGTTTGAACCGGTTACGTTTACTGACCTTCCCAGTATTGCTGCCGCATGGTTCATATCAAGCGCTTCACCCTGAGGCAATCCCTCAACAATATCCACCAAAACTATTTTGCTGTCAGCTTCGCCCATCATGAGAAACGCGGCTGTGGTTGCTCCTACCTTACCGGCACCTATTACAGAAATCATGCCAAATGCTTGGTTGCTGTTCGTTATATATGTTTCTGCAACAGCAAGCAGTTCATTTGAAAGCCTCGCTTGTCATGAAAATTCAGACAACGACAGCTGGCTGTCTGATTTGAATATTCCCTGAAACCTTTCCAGAATTATTTCGATTTCTTCCTTTTCATCGTTTTCAAGCATTTCGGCAACATTTCTCAATGATATGATGATTGTGTTGAGCTTTTCCATATCAAATTCGGGAGACAGCGCTGAACCGCATTTGGGGCAGCGGTAACTTATAGGAGGGAGGAAAAAATGCAACCCGCACCTTGGGCAAATGTGTGTCTGATTGTTGTAAATGTTCTCCACCGTCATGAGCGTTTTTACCAGGTGAGGTACCGCAGTTTTTTTATCCTTAAATAATAAAATGAGCTGCATGAGAGACTTAGAAAGATCCACAATACTTTCCCTAGCCTGTTTAGCCGAGTAATCAATTCTGATTTTAGGTAGAGTTCTGCGCCGGCCCGCGCTGTATATATTAAGGTATCTTTGCGGGTTACAGTATTTCCCAGAATAATTTAAAATTACGTCCTCTTCCAGGGAAACATATAAACCATTATTTCTCAGGCCCATGCAGAGTGTGCTCAGAACACCGGGATTTACCAGGACCTCGTTGCCTATTTCCCTAACCCTTAACCTTATTCCAGCGCTTAAATCCGCATTAAGCAAAATTATGTTATGGCCTTTCAGCTGTTCTGATGAATAATCAGAAAATATCCTCTTTCCACCGTATATTTCCTCAATTTCCGCATCAATAAACCTTGCTACATCCAGCAGGGAAGACGCGAGCCTGTGTGGTATGATTATCTCATCCGGATTCAGGTCTGCGGCTTCTCCATGAGCAATGAATGCACTTATTCCGCACTCTGAAGCCAGTATGGAAGCGCGACGCCTAAGGATGGCCTTCCTTATGTCCTCAACTTCCCCAACCGATTTATCCAGAAAGGCTAGGTCAAGGCGCATGTCAAGGTTCAGCTTTTTGCTTGCCAACATTAGAGATTGCTGCAGGTCAGCATCATTTTCGGGCATGCTGACCGCGGGTGAGCCACAACTGGGGCACTTTTGTGAAATGGTTGGCTTACCGCACTTGTTGCAAAAGTAAAGCTTGACTGTCCTTGAACCGCATACTTCACACCTTCTGAACGGCGTTGCCCTCTGGCACTTGGAGCAATACCTCATTGCGACCCTTGAAATTAACTGCCCCCTAACAGGCATGACGCCGTGATATCTGTTGATATCCTGCTCATTGTTCTTTTGCTCTATTATTTCAATTGACCCAATGCGATTATCTGGCATCTTCACCCCGTCCAGCTGACTGTCCAGTGCTGCTCTCAGGATTGGACCAAAGGTTTCGTCGGTTACGAGGATGGAATCCTTTTTGGATGATGCCATAATGCCTGAATTAACAAGGTACATAAAAACCGCTGGAGATGGCTGGAATTCTAGGTCCCTGATCCTTAACCCTGAAACCTCAGGGGGCGGTAGGGGGATTGAATAGTTAGGATGAAGTATTTTGTTCTTAAGCCCTGACTTTATAGCTTCATCAGGCGTATCAGGAATTTTTCCCGTGATGCCGTACCCTGTAATTCTCCCTGTTAATTTTGCAGGAAGGATTATGCTTCCTAGATTTAACAGCCCAGGGTTTTTTTCACATGGGCGTATATCATAATTTGAACCGCACAGCGGGCCCCTAACGTCCGGCGAAAAATACAACCTCAGTCCCACCCCACCTATTTTAATGTAGTATGAAGCTGATTTTAAACTCATGCTATGCGCTATATCTGTATTTATAAATGCAACATCCGCGCTGTAATCCATAAATGACGCCTTAAACGGTCCTGGCAGGTAAATCCTGTTTGCCGGCCTAAACACCGGCTGGGCAATTGCTGCCGGATACATCTTCCTGATTTTGCCGATAATGCCGTGTAGGGCCGGGCCAAACAATTTCAGAGCATCCAGATAGGCACCCCGTTCATTGAAGAATTTCAGGTTTTCGTAGTGCCCGCCTGTTATCTTCTCAAGCTCCTGAGTGAGCCAGGCATTAAGCTCATTGATGTTCTGCACGTTCTTTATTTCGCGGTCGCTGATCTCCTTTTTTTGTTCATAAAATGATGCATAAAAGGACAGGTTGTGAGCAGGGTCCGCCTTTGCATTTTCACGTAATTTGATAAATTCGTCATAGCTCATGGTTTACCTAATATAATTTGATGTTAAAAAGGCAACGGGCTGCGCCCTGCTTATTGTTAAAGCAGTTGCCAAAATATATACAAAAATGCGATACTTTTAAGTGCTGTTCACATGATATGAAAAGCCGGTGGTGCCGTAATGAATATGCCTAATA
>JBMFTE010000092.1:0-3470 GCA_049967195.1 Nitrososphaeria archaeon | reverse complement strand
GGGTCAATTGTAATACTTATTAACTGGTGAATTGAAAATTTGTAGCATGAGCGATTATAAGAGCATAAGCAAAAGGCGAAGCGAAACCGATTACATAATGCCGTTATGGCTTCCATTTCTGCCCATCATAGTAAGCTTTATTGGCGGAATAGTGGCGGCGCTGCTGTTAATCTTTTTCGCATTTTCGCCGTCTCCCGCATCAACGGTATTAAACGGGTCATCGGTCTCGATTCCCACTGCCACCCAGACGGTTGTGCCAAATTATCTTGGCCTGCTCCTCGCGCCGTTTATGATAATAATTTACGTTATAGGTGCAGTTTCAGCCGCATTGATGGGCTATGTGATTTACAGGCTGATAAAGAGGTTCAACGACCATGCGTCAAGGATGAAGGCGCTTTTTGGGTCAGTTAATCAGGACGGAAGGGAAAATCAGGTGATAAGCGAAATAGATTCACTGCCCAGAAGGGACCCAGCTGAATGGGCTATATTGATAGCCGTCTTTACAATAATTCCCTTTCTATCTATAGTGGCAGCCGTGCTGATCTTTTACATATTTCATTCACTTAACAAGGATTTCGTGAAAATTGAAAGAGCAGAGAACAATGGATTTATGCAGATTGGGTGGAAGGGGGACAGGTATTTTAAAATGGTTGACAGGAGCACCGTTCTTTACATAGTTCTAACCATAATCACCGGAGGCATTTTCATGCTTTACTGGCTGTACACTGTAGCAAAGGACCCGAACGAGCACTTCAGGGAGGACTGGCGTATCGAAGATTCAATAACTCCTTCCTAGCATCCTTTAAATACGTCGGCTTAAAATATTGTGCATGGATTATATGGAAGATTGGGCAAAAAATTTCTACTCAAAAAGACTCAATAGCATGAAGGAAGTCTTCAAAGTCGATAAACCCATTATAGGCATGGTGCACCTGCTGCCACTGCCAGGATCACCTGCATATGAAGGGTGGGACATGGAATTGATAGAAAAAAAGGCTATGAGCGATGCCAGAGCCCTGGTAGAGAATGGCATTGACGGGCTCATAGTGGAAAACATGTGGGACCTGCCATATTTTGTGGGAAATGCAGTGCCGCCAGAAGAAATGACTGCCCATGCGACAATGGCTAGAATGGTGGTAAAGGAATTTAATGTGCCAGTTGGGATAACGGTAATTCACAATGGTGGAAGAATTGCGCTGGCAATAGCAAAAGCTGCAGGTGCTTCCTTCATAAGGGATTGTCTTCTCACCGGTTCATATCTGTGGGATACAGGAACGCTTGACCATGGCAATGCAACCGAAGTGCTCAGAATGAGGAAGTGGCTATATGCGGAGGGAATCAAGATATTTGCAGATGTATACAAAAAGCATGCTGTAACGTTTCCGGGCATAGACCCAGAAACCCATGCAATATGGAGCAATTTTTACATGGCAGACGCGCTTATAGCTACTGGTAAAATGACAGGGCAAGAAACACCGGTAGAACTTATAAAAAGAATTAAAACTGCAGCCCCGGACCGCCCAGTCCTGATAGGGAGCGGTCTTTCTTCAAACAATGCTGAAAAACTGATGTCTGTGGCTGACGGCGCAATTGTTGGGACATCAATAAAATATGGCGGAATAACCCAGAACCCAGTGGACCCTAAAAGGGTTTACGAACTGATGTCAATAGTAAAAAGGCTTAGGTGAACTCAAAAACCAGCTAGCGTTTAAAAAACGATAATTCTGGCGGCAGTTTGATTCTGGTCCCTCTTACCCCTACCTTATAAGCAGCAACCGCATTTGCCATGTCGCATGCAAAATCATAATTGGCATTCATCAGGCACGCTGTAATAAAAGCAGCGTTAAAGCTGTCCCCAGCCCCGGTTGTATCTACTGGATTAGTGGGCGGCGGTCTGTGCTGCACCAGCTTTCCCTGATAATCCAAAAAACAACCTTCTTTTCCGGATTTTATGACTGTTACTTTGGCGTTCTGCCTGGCCTTTTTGTCGCAGTTATCCTGATTGCACAGCACTATCGCACCTTCAAGGTCAAGTTCTGCATTAGTTTCCCCAATGCCTTCAAGGTCTACTGAATAATTAATGCCAAGCCTGTATGCAGCTTTTTTTACTGACTTTAGCACTTTATCGCCATCCCTGTTTAGAAGTGTATACCCTGAAAGGTGTATCCATGATGGCGACTCATAAACCAGTCTGGAAGTTTTGACATCAACTTTTTTACTGGCACCACGGTCCCCGATCATGGTCCTTTCTCCACTGTGATCAACAGCTATTACAAAGAACCCAGTGGCTATTTCATTTATATTTTTTACCATGCTACACCCAGCGCCGAATGAAATCAGGTCTTTTCTTATCAGGTCCCCCCAGCAATCATGACCAACGGAGCCTATGACCAGCGCTTTTTGCCCAAGCTGCGCAAGATACCAGGCCATGTTCCCCGCAACCCCACCGGCATAAACATTTGTGTCATATAAAATGGCATTGATCCCCGTTTTAATTGTGCAGTTGGAGTACCCCCTTATGTCAACCGCTAGGTCGCCGATTACAGCAATACCATGCAGGCCCTTTTTCCATGCAGTTTTCCGTCGGCGCATTTTAAAAGTCATGCCAGTTCGGTCATGAGGTTCCATATTTGATCCTTAGTTTCTCTACCCTTTCCATAAGCTTTTTTACCCTGTCCTGACTTACGGGTGAACCTATATAGCCACTTTCCTTAAAGTGGGTGCCCACTATGGCGCCATCGGCCAGCGGCAGGAGTACATCAAGGTTGTCCTCGTTCAGG
The DNA here is from genome assembly GCA_049967195.1 of Nitrososphaeria archaeon. Classification (GTDB taxonomy): domain Archaea; phylum Thermoproteota; class Nitrososphaeria; order Conexivisphaerales; family UBA164; genus KM4347-05. Next base: position 690 of record JBMFTE010000092.1, on the reverse strand, counting down.
CCGCTTCCTATCAGCGTTGGTCCAGAAGCCTTTAACTCTCTTATTTCTTCTGGTGATGGGGGCAGGCCTGTCCTTTTCCCAGTAACTATCAATACATCAGCCCCACCTCTTTCTAATGCATCAGATGCCGAATCAGCAACGCTTCTTGCTGCCAGTGGAACAGCGTGTTTGACCCTTATATCGGCAAATATCGAGATGTCATTTGAGCCCAGAGACCTTCTATACCTTAACAGTTCTGCAGAATTACCCTCAATTATTCCTTGGTCGGTAAGATATGCATCAATTAGCACATTTACTCTTATGAATTTGCAGCCAGTTACGTAGGCCATGGCCAGCGCTGCTTTGGCACCGTTTCTGAGAACATTTACCCCAAGTGGCAGGCTGACGGCCTGCTTTATTTCAACAAGAGCTTTTGTAAATGAAGCAACCATTTCTGGAGAAGAAGGGGCCTTAAAATAGGGGGCATCACCAAGGTTTTCCACAAGTATCCCATTAACACCCCCTTTTTCAAGACTTGCCGCGTCAGCAATGGCGTCATCAATTACTTTTTCCAGGCCACCGTTATATGCGGGAGAGCCGGGGAGTGGCTTAAGGTGTACCATACCTATTATTGGAAACCTTTTATCAAATATAGATGCAAGATTCATCAATCACTTTTACAGCAAGTGTAATAAAAAACTTTCTACACCT
>JBMFTE010000091.1:0-3545 GCA_049967195.1 Nitrososphaeria archaeon | reverse complement strand
ATTCGATACCTCTCAACCAGTACGGCATAACCTACAAAATCATTGACAGAATGCACATCCGAGTTCAGAACATAGGTGTCCTGAAGGTGAACGGGCTTGACCAGATTCCTGATAATGCAGAAATAGCCAATGCCCAGCTGATTAACAGGCATAATGATTATTACCTCCACATAACCACATTTATTCCCTACGAAACAAAGAAACTAAACGGGATGCACATGGACCTTGGCATCAAGACTCAGGTCATGTTCTCAAACGGCATAAAGGTCGAGTACCAGATACAGCCCTCTGAAAAATTGAAGGAGTTGCAGAGGAAGTTGAGCAGAAAGAAGATAGGTTCAAGAAGGTACAGGATGCTTCTGGCAAGAATCCAGAAGGAATATGAACACCTTGCAAACGAGAAGGTTGATATAGTGAACAAGGTTGGTTCATACCTTGTCAATACATTCTCACTAGTCAGCTTCCAGAACGATAATGTGCATTCGTGGTCAAAGAAGTTCGGCAGGAAGGTGCAGAACACTGGAATAGCCAAACTGAAAACATTGTTGAGCCGGCACAAAAACACCTACGAAATTGACAGGTACTATGCATCAACGCAGGAATGTTCCAATTGTCACAGGCTCAACAAAATTCCTCTAAGTCAGAGGATATATGTCTGCAAATACTGCGGGCTTGTAATAGACAGGGACCTGAACTCTGGAATTGACAATGATGCAAAAGGCCATATGGCCATGAGTACAACCTTAATGCCCGTGGATGACGAGGCCACCACAGTTATGCTGGAATACCTCAAAAGTGTTCCGCACGTGACTGCGAGCCTCGTCGATGAAGCGGGACGCGCCCAGCTTTAGCTGGGCGTAGTTCACAGAAATTAAGGAAGCGGGGGCACCGGATATCAGGGAATGGGAAAAATATGAAGGCATTATATTTATGGGAGGACCCATGAGGTTTATGAAAAATCCAGGTTTCCATTTCTGCAAAACGAAATAAGCATCATAAAAAAGCGGTAAAGTCTGTGAAGAGGCTCCTCGGGGTTTGCCTGGGGGCGCAGCTTATAGCATATGCACTTGGCGGACGCGTGGCAGGGGAGCGTTCGGCCCTGAAACCGGGTTTAAAAATGTGAAGTTCACGTGTGGGCTGTCGCACATTGGCGCAGCTGATGTTTTCCAGCTGCACAGGGATTCATTTTTAATGTCTGCAGGAGCGGAGCTGCTTGCTTACAGCGACAAATATTTCCAGGCCTTCAGGTACGGCAAGGCCGTGGGGCTCCAGTTCCACCCTGAAGTGACGGCAGAGATGTTAAAAATGTGGAGATTCAAAAGCAAATTTGAGTCGAAAAAACTGAACGGTTTGATTCTGGATTACTGGCTTGGCCTGTAGATGGTTATTTCCTGTAAACCACTTCCAGCTAAAACTGGTTGTTTAATTTACAGGGTTTGTGGTCACTGACGCCTTTCAGGTATTATAGCATGAACTATTGTCCATTAAAGTTGGTTCTTACTGGTAACGATATAATTTGTTCATATATTTCTAAAAACATGATAGTGCTGCTTCCAACATTTTCTATAATTTTACAAACCATAATTACTTATAAAAAAGCATAAAATTTTTGCATCATCATAAAGCAAACCCTTTTCTATTTTTAGATTTCAATGAATAAATTAAGCCGTTACCAGTAATCTAAGTTCATTGTTATTATCCCTTAGTTATTTGGTGATTTTCCATTTTTACCTTTTTCCAAAATTAAATAGCTTCCAAGGACTGAACCTTAAATACATGAGCTCACTCATACATAAAAGCATCGACTTGATCGGCAAATTAGCCAAATAAATCACTGTTGAAATTTTTGTCGTTTAGAAGATCTTAAATCAAAAAAACCTAGCCAGAGAAGAATGATGCCGATAAATTCTGCATAATACAGGAAAACGGGGAACTGCGCAATATAGAGGGTTCCAGCCATACTTACTATAAGTGTACCGACTATAATGGACAGCATTTTAGTATCCCCCCTTTTCCTGTAACTTAACCCCGCTACCGCTATCAGTATAAGTGCTGCTGGAAATGTGACAATCGAGGAAGTTATTACAATATATAATGGAAGCGGGCCATAGACCACATAATCTGTTAATATGTATCCTATGTTTGAATATACCAGTGATGCAGCAAGAAGCACGGTTGATGCGGCAGAAAACACATAATATACAATAACAAGGTACTTTTTTCCAGTAAGGTTAATCGAGCCCATTGCAAGTAACTCAACCAGCACAGCAACAACGAAGAGGTACAGCTTTATCAGGCCTTGGTCATATATTCCAAATGAGAAAACCACCTCTAACAAAACACCCGCCGAAAAGGCCCACATTCCAGCCCCCCAGAACAGCGTGCTTAGCTTCCTGCTCACGGCATAATTTTTAGATAGGTAATAGGCAAGCAGCGCACTCAGCACAAAAATGACAGAAGTGGAAGCTTCAACAATCTGCTGGCTCATGTATTGATTCAGACACTATTTTTTTATAAAAGTTGTTGAAATTTTTTGTTATTCTCTTTTCCCGAAATTATTAACACATAACAATTCATATCATAGCGTGGTATTAACAAACCGCAAGATGGATAATTGAACAGAAGAGCACGGGCAGACTTGGCACAAACGACATAGCTTTGCTGCAGCACGTTCACCCATCCCGGGTCAGGCAGCTGTGGTCTGAATACGTCAAAACCGGGAAAGTTCCACAATTAAAGAAAGCGGGAAGGCCAAGGAGAATTATAACTGAGCTTGAAGAGGAAGAAGCTGTAAGCGCATACAGGGAATACCCATCAAATGCTGTGGCGCTTGAATGTGTGTTAAGGAAAAAAGGGATAAATCTTCCCCATAACATGATCCATACCATATTGAAGAAGCACAAACTTGCATCAGATCAAAAGAGCAAGCAAGAAGTGGGTAAAATACGAAAGGAAGCACACAAATTCGCTGTGGCATACGGACTGGTAATGGACAGCAGGTGGAGGGGAAAGTGGCTGATAGTTTACATTGATGACGCTTCAAGGTTCATAACAGGCTGGGGGCTGTTTGACGAAGCCACAACTGAAAATACAATATCTGTTCTTGACAAGGCGATCAGTGAATATGGCAAGCCTGCTGCAATACTGACAGACCATGGATCCCAGTTTTACGCAAACTTTGGAGACAGCAAGTCACCTGGCATAGCTGCATTTCAGGAACACCTTTCAAAGCTGAGGATAAAGCACATTCTCGGCAGGATACAGCACCCACAAACCAATGGCAAAGTGGAGAGGTTCTTCGGGTCAATGCAGGTTAAGTTGAACATGTTTGGATCAATTGGTGAATACATAAAATGGTACAACACGAAGAGGCCTCACATGTCTCTAGACTGGGACAACCTTGAGACTCCAGAACACGCATTTTACCGGAAGTGGGACAAGAGGAGAAGGCTTATATCAACAGCATCATATCTTGGTGATAGTTGATGGCAGATATAAACATGAAACAAGGTGTTAATAATTTCAGGAAAAAACAGAAATTTTTT
>JBMFTE010000090.1:0-3546 GCA_049967195.1 Nitrososphaeria archaeon | reverse complement strand
TATAATCCATCGCTTAAAAGCGATGGCTTTAGGATCAGTAAAAAGTTTTTTAGTCTGGTGGCAATTGCCTGTTCATGAGGACCGTAATCAGGGATGCTTTGCTGGTCAGCTTTGTTGGCGACGAGTTAATCCAAAAGAGGGGCTCAATTTTCGTAGACGGCAGCCGGATAGTTAAAGCAGGAGAGCTGGATCACGAAACAAGGGCATCAAACGCTGAAATGGTCATTGACGGGAGTGGTTATATAGCAATCCCCGGGCTCGTTAACCTTCACTCACATGCCGGCCCGACTGCGATCAGGGGCATTGCAGAGGATTTGACACTTTCTGAGTGGCTTGACAAATATGTCAACCCAGCGCACAGGGTACTCAGGAAGGACGATGCCGAGGCTGACTACAGGCTGGCGTACCTTGAGATGCTAAAATCCGGAATAACGCATGTCCTTGATATGTACAGGTTCCCCGAAGTTGGCATAAGAGTTGCCGAAGAGCTTGGCATAAGGTCAACCATTGCTCCATATACCGCAGACATATACGATTACTTTGAGAGCCCGGAAGACACTGTAAGGAACGTGGCAGTGTACGCAAGCGGGCTGGGGAGGGTGTGGCCCGGGTTTGAACACATATCCTACTGCACGGAAAGCTGCCTTGAGCAAATTTCGAATGTTGCCTCAGAATATGATACAGGCATACACACCCATGAATTTGAAACACTTGATTTCGTTGAGAATGATGTGAAAATGTATGGAAAAAGGCCATTAAGCATATTCAAACAGTTTGGTATGCTAAACAGCAGGCTGATCCTTGCGCACTGCGTCTGGCCAACCCCGGAGGAGCTCAGGGCTATGGCAGGAGCAGGGGTGAGCGTAGCCCATAACCCAACAAGCAACATGAAGCTTGCTTCCGGCGTTGCGCCAGTACCTGAAATGATCAGGCTCGGCATCAATGTAGGGCTCGGCACTGATGGTGTGAAGGAAAACAACAGGCTTGACATGTTCCAGGAAATGAAGAACGCTTCACTGATGCAGAGGGTCATCTCGGAGAACGCGTCATTGATGAAATCCACCGAGGTGTTTCGGATGGCCACGATTAACGGTAACAAGGCGCTGAGAGTTAATGCCGGGCAGCTCCGGGAGGGCTACCTTGCCGATATTGTGCTGATCGATTCTACTGCCCCGAACATCAGTCCGCTGTACGCTGATAATTCCATATCAGCTGTCGTGTATTCCGCTCATCCTGGAAACGTGAAAACGGTAATGGTGAATGGAGAAATCATGATCAACGACGGCAAGCACGTAAGGGCTGATGAGCGCAGGATAGCTGAAGAAGCAGGGAATGCAGGCAAAAGGCTGCTAGAAAGGTTGCCACGCCGGTAAAATTAATTATCACGTTAGATTGCAAGCCAATCATGGAAACTCCCGGGAAAATCGGATGGCAACGTTAGGACTTATCCACCTCCTCCTTATAATCATCCCCGTATTTCCTGAGAGTGCCTGCGGACCTCTTTAGCCTGTCAACAATTTCATGCCTGTCCATTTCAATGAACGTTGCATTTAGTGCATTAGCCTTCTTTGCAGTCAGCCTTTTGTCCTCCTCAATGTAGGGCTCCCTCTTCGTAAGCATTCCGTACACTATGTCAGCAAGCTTCCTTGCCGCTGCAACCTCAGCTACCTGTGCCGGCTTTCCCTTCCTTATCGCCTTCAAATAGGCCCTTTTTATCGATGTTCTGGCAGATGACCTCCCCTCACTGCAGTGGTGAGTGCATTCTTGAGCTAGTCACCGCGCTTTACTCCCCTTCGTCCCTTGTAGTCACCGGAATCGTCAGCCTTGGGCACTATGCCGGCATAGGAGCACAGTTTCTGCTTGTCTGGGAACCTTGATATCGTGCCGATCCTCGCCTTTATGGTTACAGCAACAAAGGGCCCAACACCGGGTATGGTCATCAACAGTTTGCAGTCCTCATCACTGGAAGCTATTTTGGCCAGCTCAGCGTCAAGCTCTTCATGCTGCTCAGCATAGAAGCTCAGCTCATCCAGGTACATGGTCAGTGCCCTTGATTCGCTATCAGGCAGCTCAATGCCTGCAAGCTTATCAAGGCCATCAACGCCAAACATGTCCGATATATCCTCGAATTCTGATTGGAGCATGTTCCTTTCTATTAATGTATGCACCTGGTTCTTTATGGCAGAGATCTTTGTTCCAAGCTCCATAACCCTTGATGTGAGTATCCTTAGTTCTTCAATGTACGGTGAAGGTACATAGACCTTCCTTGCATATCCCAATTCATCTTCCCTGACTATTCTCTTTGCATCCCTTATATCCGTTTTTACCTGTGGCTTCCTTTCAGGTGGAGCAATCATGTGGACTTCATATTTGCTAGACAGCATCATTGACAGAGTCTTTCCAGTGGTGCTTGATTCTATAACCACAGTGGATCCCTCAGGAACTTTGTTCATAAATTCGCTAACTCCTTCCCTTGTTGTCCTGAACTCAAACATTTCCGGTTCACTGCTTCCATTGAACATTGCGCTTATGCGCATCAACACCCACTTTCATTTTTTCTTATTCACCTCTTCGCTTATAAATCCAAGAACGACATACTCCCGGTAGTGCTCTGGGCACATGTGGTCAGGTCGTAAGAGAGATTCGGTCATGCTGATTAATGCGCTCATGGCGCATGTTCTCATACGACCGCTTGGATTCATAAGTATGATCCGTAAGTCAGATAAAAGATTTTCACAACTGCTTGTTTGATACACGCTTTAGATTTCTGGATAAAGCAGTTTCGGGCTTTCTAGTTTATCTTCAAATTGAAAATAATAGGTTCTCTCATGTATCGCTTTAACCCTATCAACGCATTTTTTAAGTTCTCCTATATCCCTTATCTGAACCGCCGGGTCAACTCTGAACTTTGCGCCAGGGTTTACCCCGTGAACAAAACCTGCAACCTTCATAATCTCCTTGCAGTCCACAAGTTTTGGGTAGAAAACGGTTTCGGCAGTTACCTTATCGAATTTCCCGTACCTTTCAAAGTTTTCCAAGACTTTTCTGTTGCTCTTCCCGGTTAGCCTCATGTGCGCAGCTTCATCAAAAGCCTTTATGCTGAAGGTGATGCCCTTTGCTAGATTAAAGATTTCGTCATTCAGCAGCTCGCCGTTGGTTATCAGCCAAGATTCAATGCTATTCAAGTTCAGTGCGTGCATGAGCGCTTTCAGTCCAGGGTCCTGCGTGGGTTCACCGCCTCCCAAGAAAACAAGCTTGACTAAATTTTCCTTTAGTATTCTCACAATCTGATCAGTAGCAAGGTATTTAATTCCTGCCCGGTTTAGCATCTTTACTGTGCCTTCTGGAAGGGAGGAGCACCAAAGGCTGACGTTCCTAATACAGTAGGTGCATTTCCAGTCACATACATCAAACATCGTATAAGCGCTGCCGTCCCTGAACTGCACAATATGGTATATATAGCTCATTTGTATAACCGTTCGAAGCCCCAGTATTATAGTTTTTTGGCTATCTTTTGTCATATAGGAACACCTGCCTCCAGTGAGC
>JBMFTE010000089.1:0-3570 GCA_049967195.1 Nitrososphaeria archaeon | reverse complement strand
GAGTGGAAGCTTTCAGAGTTACCCAAGAAATCAAGGGAGATAGTTGATGCGCTGGAAATACCTATTATGCAAAACAGCGGGAGTTAGAGATTAATATAATATATTATATTACCAAAAAACACGTAAAACTTTTAGAAACACTTAAAAACGATATCGATAACGATGTTGATATGTGGGATTCAAATTTATACAAAAGCTTCATGCTTAAAAAAGAAATAGGGAAACATGGCGGGTTACGATTTATGGTGATGTACCTTTTGAAGGACGGCCCCAAGAATGGTGCAGAAATTATGGACGAAGTAGAAAAAATAAGCCGCGGATGGTGGAGGCCTTCTCCTGGGTCTATTTACCCGCTGCTGTCGACTCTGGTTTCCGAAGGATTAATAGAGAAACTAAATGATAGAAGATACAGATTAACCAAAGATGGGGAAGCGAAGGTCAAAGAATTTCCAGTATTGATGCATAAAAATGAAATGAATATAGAAGAAATGTTAGATGCCATCGATAACTATATTTCATATTTTGAAGATCTAGGAGACAGCAAGCTTGAGCCCTATAAAGGGAGAATTGGGCAGATAAGCAAAAAACTCGAGGCGCTTATAAAATGACAGACCCAATCATAAAGGTTGTTGGACTAACAAAAATTTACAACCATACTGTGCTTGCTGTGGATCATATATCTTTTGAAGTAAATCGCGGGGAAATTTTTGGATTGTTGGGTCCAAATGGTGCAGGTAAAAGCACTACTATAGGAATGCTCAATACACTACTAAGGCCAACAGAAGGAACTGCGCTGATAGATGGCATAGATGTTACAAAAGAGCCATCTAATGTAAGAAAGATCATAGGCGTTGTTCCACAAGAATATACTGCGGATGAAGATCTTACTGGGTGGGAAAATGTTATGCTAATAGCGGATTTCTATGGCATATCGCATGACATAAGCAAGCAAAGGGCAAAGGAATTACTTGAAATGGTGGGTTTGACTGAAGCTTCTAAAAGAAAGGTCGAAACATACTCCGGCGGCATGAGAAGACGGCTGGAGCTTGCAATGGGCTTGATAAACAAACCAAGGGTGCTTTTTCTGGACGAGCCTACCTTGGGGTTAGATGTGCAAACCAGAACGGCCATTTGGGAACATATAAAGAAGCTTAAAAGCGAATATAACATGACTATTTTGGTAACAACACATTATCTTGAGGAGGCTGACGAATTTTGCGATAGAATAGCCATAATAGATAGGGGCAAGATAATAAAGGCAGACACCCCCGAAAACTTGAAGAAGAGCATTGGCGGAGACATAATAACCATTCAACTTACCAAGGATGGAGATGAAGCCGGTCAAGTTCTTAAAGGCATTCAAGGCGTAACCGAAATAAAAAACAACGGCGATGGGCTGTTAACCCTGAAGGTAAGTGATGCGGGGGCTGCGGCGCCCGTAATATTAAAGGCATTTACGCAGATGAATCTTAACGTAACAAGACTGACACTTGCTAGGCCTACCATGGATGAAGTTTACATGGCATACACTGGCAGAAACCTGAGGGAAGAGCAGGCGACCTCCGAAGAAACATTTGCTATGAGAAGAACAATGAGGACGGCGAGATCATAATGGAAGATAAAGGCATCAATAGCGGACCATTGCATGGTCTGTGGGCAGTTACAAACAGGGAACTTAAAAAATGGTACAAGGAACCATTTATATTCATAATCAGTTTAGTGCAGCCAATAATATGGATTGGTCTATTTGGCAAAGCAATGAATCTGGGGGAAATTTTTAGCGCTGGAAGCTTAAATATACCAGGGCTTGATTTGCCCAAGCAAGTAATTGACAATCTTTCACAGGAAATATTGAAATCAACGTTTGGTACGACAAACTACTTTTCATTTCTGGCTGTAGGTATGCTGTCTTTTATAGTGCTATTCTCAGCCATGAGCAGCGGCATGACCATCGTTTGGGATCGCAGGCTTGGCTTCCTGAACAAAATGCTTACTACTCCATTATCGAGGGGGAACGTCATAATGGGCAAGGTTCTTTCTTCTGTTATCAAGGCACTAGTTCAAGCAGTAATAGTTCTGCTTATAGCTATCTTACTTGGACTTACATTTTCTGCCCAATTTACAGTTTTTAGTCTAATAATAACGTTCTTTGCGCTCTTCCTGCTTGCTATGGGGCTTTCGTCTTTATTTATAATGCTAGCAATAAGGTCAACGCGGTGGGAGACGCAGATGGCTATAATGAACCTTCTTAATCTGCCGTTACTGTTTGCTAGTAATGCGTTTTATCCTGTAAAATTCATGCCATACTGGTTGAAACCAATAGTTATGGTTAACCCGCTAACTTATGCAAACAACGTGGCCAGAAACATGCTAATAGGAGTTACTCCAACAGCCAGCGTTACTTTTAGCATACTCTACCTTGTAGGGTTTGCCACAATATTCTCTTTCATAGGAATTTTCCTATCTTGGAAATACATATCAAGCTGACCTTTTTTATACGTATAGGTCATTTTGTGTTTACATTGTGAATTATGCCCAGTTAAAACTGGTAGCTTCATTGGCAAGGCAACGTGCGGAATACTTTTGAAGTATTTCAACATGAATTGTTGCCTCATCATCCACTGGCATTAAGGCTACATTAGAGCCCATCGATATACTGTCCATATTTCACTAGTTCCTAAGTTCAGCTCCCTTTCAATTATCAATCCGCGGACTTAAGTTCTCTGTTCCAAGAGAATTTTGTTACGCTTGTGGCAGTTGGAGCCTCCTATGTTGAGGCATAGTACCTGCTAATTTCATGCGTGTTTTTATGCCAGCGCAACGATGTTTTCAGCTTGACTATTCCCGTGTTCTGGACTTTTAGTTAATAGCATTGCATGATTTTTAAGAACACAAAGCATAATGGTGATTCATCGCTTAAAAGCGATGGCTTATCATCAGTAAAATCTACTTATTTAAAGCCATCAAATACCCAGAAAAGCCAAGAACCCAGAGTAAAATTGGGTAAACTATCATTCTTTCCATTCCCCCTGGGCCCAGTGACATGTAAATATTTTCGGTATACAGTACTAGAGCTATTAGTGTTATTATACCACAGCCAATCGAGATTAAATTTAGAGGCAATTTTATTATTTTATACGAAAGTATTGAGCTTATTCCACCAAAAAGGAATGCCACCAGCGACATCACAGTATGCAGATAATATGGCGAGCCTTCAGGGAACATCCCGACTCCCATTGCCCCGATTCCAGATAAAATCATTGAAACTAATAGTGGATGCCATCTAAATTTTAGAAATATTGGGTAAGATGATATTAAAACAAATATACCAAATACGATTATTGATGTATTAAATATGTATGCCGTTCCGCCTACACCCAAGTCGCTTATGTAATTTCTGCTTATGGAATAGGAGGGATATAGTGTTTCAGAAACTATCATAGCAATTATAAATTGAAACGCACCTAAAAATAAGAATGTGCCAGAAAACTTTGGATAATCAGTTTTCATAATTATTTTATAAATAAGTAGTATTTATAAATGTTCTTAAATCAAAGCCGATGCCGTTAA
>JBMFTE010000088.1:0-3685 GCA_049967195.1 Nitrososphaeria archaeon | reverse complement strand
CACAGTATGCTGGTTGCTGTTTTACGGTCAAACGCAATGGGCAGATGTATAACTTAACCGATACTGCTGGCATTCTGTGGAAAATCTTTATATTATCCTTGCTCTAATTGATTTATGGATGGGCTTAGTGCCATTGAGCTTTACAGAAATGGCTTAAGTGTAAGCCAGATATCAAAAACCCTGAAGGTTTCTGCTGCAACTGTTTACAAAAGGCTTCACGCTGCAGACCTGCTTCCCAAAAGAACCAGGAAGAAGGTTGACCTGCAGCCTATAATAACGATGCTTGAGCTGAATGGGTTTGCAAAGGTAAGCAATCTGGGAACTGGCAGGAAGCTTGAAAGGTCGATACCAGGCAGCAGGCTTGTGACAATCAGCTTTGGCGTGGGCAGTGTGGGCCGGAAGTATTCAAGCACCGAGTTCTTCGGGTTCAGGCCGCCCAACATGCACTTCCTGGTGAAAGATTATGAAATGTACAGGCAGCACGTTTCCAGGTTCGTTGAAGGCATCTTCCTTGAGCACAATGAACGTGCGACAAGGGGGATGAGAAGGGCATTCACCCACTTCCTGAACTTGTACGGCCTGCAGAAAACTGGTGGGCATCAATAGAGGCTGCCATTTTAGACGCCAAAAGACAAGCTACGCATCATCTTTACGCGGATCTGAAAAAAATTAAGGCGGACATGCCAAAAACGAACTGTTGTAGTATTGCAGTGGCAGAGTTATAATAAAGGTTATATTACCTCAAAAGTTGGCTGCCGATAATGATATATCAAAATGATCACGATTCTGGTGGATCTCATGTTCAAAATTCTCATAGCAGCAAACAAAGAATGCCGTGGCTTGCAATACTTGCACTGGGGATGGGAATGCTCGTTTACGGGATTGCAGAAAGCTATGGCCCTATAGCTGCAATAGGCAACATCATACCTTCGCAGTATTCGTACCTGAGTTTCAGCCTGCCGTATATTGCTGGCGGTGTGGGGTCGCTTTTGGCAGGCATACTTACGGACAGAATAGGCAGAAGAAGCTCATTTTTGCTTGTGGCCGGCATGATACTGGTGGGCATAACGGTATTTTTAGCGGACCCGCGCAGCACAGTTGCGATAGTGCTTTCGTTTATATTGATAGGCATGGCAGCAATAGGGCTCGAAACCCCTATTATCACTGAAATATCAGAAGTTGTTCCTGCCAAATGGAGAGGAAACGTGGAAGTAATAGTCCAAAATTTTGGGAACGTGGGGGTGGCACTGGTCTTTATCCCGGTCCTGCTCGGTTTTTCAGCAGCCCAATCAGACACGGCCTATGCAATCCTATTTATAGCTCCCGTTGTTGCCATGGTTATAGGTTACTGGAGCATTGAGGAAAGCAGGCCATGGGATTCCGTGAAAGGCAAATCAGGCATTGATATTGAAAGTGCATGGAAACAGATTGACGGACAGGCAGCAGATGCAGTGAATCCAACCGCAAGGCTCTGGTTCAGGCTCCTTATCATAACTGTCATAAGCATAGTTCAGGACGTGGCTTTTGTATGGATCACATATAATGTCGCGTACTATTATTTTGCCCATTCTGTTGCCGATCTGGTTCCGCTGCTCGGGGGAATCGCCATGCTAATTGTCGGGGTGAGCTTCGGCTTATTGTTTGCCCACAGAAGGTCAAGGAAATCAATGACCGCGTTTTCTTACCTGCTTCTTGTTGTGCTCTGGGCAGCGCTCTGGATTTATGTTGACCTCGCCCACTCAATTTCAGGGCTGGGGCTGCTGGCAATAATGGTTCTGCTATTTATCCCAACAGAATTGACTTGGGGCACAAGGGCAATGCTTACTCCGGAACTCTTTTCCACAAAAAACAGGGGGACATATATTTCTATAGTAAGGGCCATTGTCTGGATAACCACAGGGCTTATAACACTGATGCTTTCTTACTATGTGCCATCGTTTAACATAGCATCAGGGATCATCATAACAATATTCCTGATCGGTTTTATACTGTCACTTGCCTGGAAAATATGGGGGTTTGAAACCGGAGGGAAGAGCCTCTCCGGCTTTGATACAAAACACAAATAATCTTTTGAATTTTTGGCATTAAATTTTTTTGTCAAGCAAAGTTTAAATGATCTATGCAGAAAAATTACGGCATTGCTACCCTTTCAACAAGGTCCGCTATTTTGGTTGCCTGTTCGCCCGTCATTTTCTCCCTGAATGTTTCCACAGTAAGAACATTCATCCCCGCTTCCCTCAAAGTGTTCTCCATGGTTTTTGCGGCATTTGAACCCCACCCATAGGAAACCATTGCGACTACGGGCTTGTTTACGCTCCTGAACTTTTCTTTGATGAGCTCGAGGAGGCACTTCATCCTTGGATGCACATCAGTGTCATATGTAGGCGTTGCAAGGATCACCGCCGATGAACTGTTTGCGTCGGCCAGGAACTCTTCCAGGTCAGGGTACTCTGAATCGGTTATGGCCATGGTTTTTATGCCTATGCCCCTTGAGCTGAGCTCGCTGCACAACGCAGATACTGCCCCCTCCACGGAGCCGTACATGGAGACATATGCTATAGACACGTTCTTTCCTTTTGGTTCTGCCACCGCCCAGCGCTTAAAAAGCATCAACGGCTCCTGCACATCGCCCTCCCATATGCCACCGTGGGACGGCGCTATCTTCGAAACCTCTATTCCCATGGAGCTTAACTTTTCTATGGCATTAAGCACAAACTTCCTGTAGTATCCCATCACCGTGACCAAGTATTTCTCAGCGCTCCTCAGGTAATATGCGCTCCCCGGGTCAGCGTAATGCTGCGGCGGAATTGAAAATGACCCAAACACGTCGCAGGTGTAAACGATCTTTGTCCTTTTCTGGTATGCAAACATGGTCTCCGGCCAGTGGACCCATGGCACGTGTATAAAGCTAATCTCCTCACCAAGGAGGTTCATGGTTTTTGTCCCTTCGACGCTGATTATTTCATTTTTTATGTCGTACTTTGCCCTCAGCACATTTTTACCGGCGATGTTTATGACCACCTTAGCGTCCTTTGCCTCCCTGAGCAGTGCAGGCAGGCTTCCCGTGTGGTCCGGTTCTGCATGGTTAACTATCACATATTTTATGCCTGCTGGGCTTGTAATTTCCCCCAGCGCTTTCATGAAAAGCTCTGAGTGCGTGGCCTTCCATGTGTCAACAAGTATTGAGCCTTCAGGGGCTTCCATCAGGTACGCGTTATAGGTTATCCCTTCGGGTATATGCCATGCCGCTTCAAAGAACCTGGTTCTGTCGTCATCTAACCTAATGAGCTTAACCCCCCTATCAATGTCCTTAACCAGGTACTTTACCATGCATTCTCTGTGAGCATCATCAAATTAAAGCGTTGTTTTTTGACCCATTGAGGCACAGCCAGATAAGCCTCCAAGTCAGTATGACATGCAGGTCCAGCTCCCGAGCCCAGGGATCCCTTTTAAGCCGTTTGTTTACTGCGCACCATGGAAAAGTACCTTAACTCCGCTACAGGAATAGGACTGTGAGGCTACTTGACGACAAAAAATATGCCTAGATAGTGAACATGCAGGATAGGGCCTCACTCTATGTAGGTAGGTATGCATCAGCATGCCCATCATACGCATAAAGCTTGGGTTTCGCCGCATCATGCAGCCCCCTCACGAGTTCATCGGGAGCCTTCCGCTCCGCCCCTAC
>JBMFTE010000087.1:0-3744 GCA_049967195.1 Nitrososphaeria archaeon | reverse complement strand
AATAGTGGGCCTGCACCCAGTCCAGCAAACCATTCATTACCTATGGTCTCCCTGTACGTAGATCCTGAGGATGATCACGTTTACGCTATGGGAATGAACCCAGAGAGTGCGGTGATAAGGACGCACCTATGGGAACCTAACGGGGAAGTGCATGGCCCTGAAGTCGTAAATGAGAACCTTTCTGGGGGCACCTCCCTCCCTCTTTATAATGGCAGCACTCCACTGTCCTTGGCAAACAAGATTAGTAATATCTATGAGACCATAGTCGTGACAAGTTCAAATGGCCCTTGGCCAGGCACGTTCTAGGTGAAATTTGTTGAGCCAGGAAAAAAAGCACGATTTGGATGACCTGCTTGAGAGCGGTGAGCAAACTGAAGGTTCATACAGCATAACGCTGAAGCCTGTAAGGAGAAAACAGCTTCGCTTTGATTACTGGACAGGGCTATTTGTGCTGGCAGGGATACTGTTCGAGGCAGTTACCGGACCCTTGCTTATGTATTATTATCAGGCCGGTAACCCTTATGGGTCAACTGTATCCATTGTCCAGACCGTGCCTCTGGGAGGCATAATACTTGCAGCCCACCTGTATATGGCGTATGCCATAATATTGATACTTTTTGTTCATATGTTCCGGAATTACTTTGTGGGGGCATATAGGGGGGCATGGAGGTGGGCCCAGTGGATGATTGGATTGCTGCTTTTTTTAGTCGTGTACTCCATAGCAATAATAGGGTATATACTTCCAGAGTACTATATAGGTGTCGATGCAGTTCATATCACAATGACTTTGATAGAGAGAAGCATTATAGGGAGGATTTTTCCAGCTCTTGCGGCATTTCTGGTTACAGCATTAGTTGGCAATGCGACAACAGCACAGGCATGGCAGCATTTCTTAGCCATGCACGCGATACTGCTAACAGGCCTGGCATTTGTGCTAGTAGCAGTGCATTTCTTTTTATTTGAAAAATCAGGCATTCATGAAGTGGAAAAAACCAATCCAAGCGAAAAGCAGGTACCAGTCATGCCCGTAAGCATGCTTAACTCGATATTTTTAGCTTCTGCATTTATAGCCATTGTACTTATAGTTTCAGCTCTGTTCCCACAGGGGTTGCTACCTGCATATGGGTTCCCGGGATACGGCCTCCTTCCGTTCCCAGACTGGTATCTGATGCCCGTTTACAAGATGATGGACGTGGCAGGGCTGGGACTTAGCACAGGCGGGGTGCCATTTCTCGGCATTCTAGTCATCATTGCTTTTCTGGTCCCCTTCTTGGACAGATATAAGGGTAGCCTCCCCCTTGACAGGCCGCTCTTTACAGCCATGGGTATATTTGTAATTTTATTTCTGTCATCTATGACATTGTGGGGATATGCACAGCCAGGGCTGTCGCAGACAAGGTTACTGACACTCATTATGTTTGGTGGTATGGTGTTCGTATCAACAGTAAGCGTTTACGCTATGAAGTACGCTAGGAGGGATTTACATGAATAGAAAGGTTCAATCACTTATAGGCTTGCAGTTAGTACTGAGCATAATTATGTGGTTCTTTTCCTTCGGTGTTAATTTTAACAATGAAAGGATATGGCTTCTATTACTTGCTACAAATTTAATTGTCTTTTCTGCAATCGTATATATATTGCTTAAGGAATTTCTGGTGAGCTGGAAATGAAAATCCTTTCCATGTACTATTTATCGGTTATAATTTACATATTTGGAGGCCTCTTTGTAATTGCATATTCACTTATAATCAAGCCAATATCGGAGATGTATAATGAACAAATAAATATAATGGTTTCACCGATTTTTGGTAACTATGCTGTTTTTCTTACTTCGCTTTTCTTCATAGCCATTTCTCTGACTGTTGTTTCATTAATACTTTTCATAATGGTGCTGATTTTATCTAAAAATGCCAAAAAGAGGTTGTCAATGATGACTTTAGCATTGACAGCTTTGCTTTACGTTTTTGCATTTGCAGCCCTGGTGGTGACAGCCCCATGAATAAAAATAGCTACCTGGTTATTACAGGAGTGATCATTGACATTATCTCCGCAATAGTATTCCTTATGATAATACCGTTGCCAGCGCTGGGCCCTCAGATTGGAACGCACCAGATTGATAGCTGGGCAGCAATTGGGCTTTTATTTGCGGGCATGATTCTAATTTTATATGGGGGCAGTGGTGAGCAATAATCAGAATCATCTGCAACATCATCAGTGCGTATAACTGCGGTTGTGATTGCGCAATTCATAATATGCAGAACTAACATTCTTTGGAAAGAGGTGATTTTCTCATTTTTGTGGAATATAGCTTAAATACAATTTTAAGGTTCAGAAAAATATGTACTACTTGATTATGACTCTGCTATTTGGGTATGCCCCATATATAGCAGCAGGGCTATTTGTATTTGGCATTGCATATCGCATGTATTTGTGGAACAGTGCCGCTTCACTGACAGGGATGTACAGCGTAAACGCAGGAGTGAATGAAGATTCCTGGTCAAGCACTACTAAGGATGTCTTAAAAAGAATATTTACGTTTTACACTATGCAGGGAAAAGATAAAGATCCTGAACTATTTTATGGTTCTTTCTTGTTTCATTGGGGGATATGGATAGCGTTATTTGGGCATCTCGGGGTTTTTATACCAGAGACATACCTTCAGGAATGGTTTGGGATAACCCCATATTATCATCACCTACTTGCTCTGTATGTAGGTGGCACCGGAGGCCTTATGGCGCTAGCCGGCATTATTATACTTATAATTAGAAGAATGAGCTCTATAAAGGTAAAGCTAAAGCTGGTAAACGAGTATGTTATAAATTTAAATGTAAGGAAATTTAGCTTTTTGGATGATTACTTTGCCGATTCACTTCTTATATTGATAATAGCAACCGGCCTTGCGCAGACTCTGGGAATCACTTCGCATAATCCAGCATATATAGGTGCAATTTCCAGCTGGATTTGGTCCATATTAACGCTGCACCCCAGCATATCTGAAATAACAGGCTACACATTATTTCAGGCTCATTTTATACTTGTAATGGTTTTTCTTATTTACTTTCCCTGGAGCAAGATGATGCACCCATTTTCCTATTTGTTTATGCCTACAATTTCAAGGCCTGCGGTGGCAGTAGGAGGTGAATGATTATATGGCTTTTGACCGTGTTTTTAAGGAAAGGCCTTTTAAATATGGAGACGTTTCGAACTTTACGCATTATATGGCTGATGAGAAACTTCTGACGCCTCTTGACAGTTACATAAAATTAAAGGAGCCTGAGGATAAAGTAGAGCATTTTACAAAACGCCTTAAGGAGGAATATAGCAAAAACAGGAACGTAAAAATGGCAATAGATGTTTGCGTTCACTGCGGTGCATGTCTCTATGCCTGCCCTACATATATAACGTCGGGTGACATTAACAATTCCCCTCTAGGAAGAGCGGAGTTAATAAGATCTGTTATAAAGGGCGACAGGCTAAGTGGAAAGCTGTTTGGCAGCGCCGTTGGTGCAGTAAAAAAAATTGACATGGACTACATTAAGAAAATTTACACATATTACTGGCTTTGCCTGATATGCAGGAGGTGTGCTTATGTTTGTCCCCTCGGGGTTGACCAGACGGATGTTACAAGGACCGTCAGGTCCCTTCTATATGAAATCGGAATGGCATCTAGGTTTACATCATTGACTATTGACGCGCACTGGAAAACTGGCAACAACATGAATCTGAAGCCAATGGCAGTTGAAT
>JBMFTE010000086.1:0-3799 GCA_049967195.1 Nitrososphaeria archaeon | reverse complement strand
TTTCCGGATTTTCTGATGCCATAAATCGTTTACTTAACTATAAAAATATAAATTTTTTACACAAATATTGCCTATTTTTAAAGGATTTCATCCAAAACGATATCCAGTTCTGTATTGTAAATTTTAAATTTTGTCAGGTTCTTGAGTATATAGTTTCTGACGTCGTTTACGTCCTTCCCCACTATTGTCACGATGAACCGTTTGTCGCCGCTTATGATCATGATGCTCTTGATCATTTCCTGGGTTTTCATGAACTCCATCGCTTCTTCTATGTATTCAGTGGGAATGTTGAAAAACAGTACTCCCTTGCAGCTGTACCCCATCAGCTTGTAATCCAGCACCGCCCTGCACCTCCTTATTACCCCGTTCATTTTCATCAGCTCTATCCTGTCCCTCACCGTCCAGAGGCTCCTGTTGACTTTCTTCGCAACATCCTGATACGTCAGAGTGCAATCATCCTCCAGGAGTTTCAGTATTTTGTAATCAAGGTCGTCTATAACCGGTTTTTTAGCTTCACTCACTCGAATATGTGCGTGAATTCAATTAATAAGCATTTTTATGGCTTCTCCCAGGGCAGTATCCTGCATGTTCGCAGCGATTGCGTATGCGCAGTGCTTATAAAAATAGCTGATTTTATCACAAATTTTTATAATATTACTGGTTAAATAGCCCTGTTTTTGCTAGAAATTTCTATAAATATAATAACGTGTTAGCCTGCATGCAAAATGCAAGTACGTTGGAAAAGGTTAGGGCAAATCTCGACAAATGGCTTGGTCTTTATGTTGGCCTGATGATAATAATCGGGCTGGTCACGGGCTATTACGACATGGCATGGGTTCATTTGCACACAAACCTGCTGCAGCTGCTCGAGATGGCATCGATATACATAATGATCTTTCCGATGCTGCTGATGCTGAACGTCAGGGCACTGGGCAATGCGTTCAGGAACTTCAAGGTTGTCACAGCAGTAATAATTCTTAACTTTGTCTATGGTCCTCTTATGGCCCTGCTCCTTGGAGACCTGTTTGTTGGAAGCCCCTATGTAAGGCTTGGGCTTTTTATTGCATGGCTTGTTCCCTGTTCTTCCATGAGCATTGGCTATGTGGGGTTAATGAGGGCTGACATAAGCTCGGCAACCGCTATGGTGGCACTATCTTTTATACTATCACTTGCTATGATCCCGCTTGAAACATCACTGTACATTCATTCGATCCTCGTGTATCAGCTAAAGGGTTTCGTGCTTTCAAGCGCCGCAATTTCTGGAGTTGAGATGGGGCTGATCATGACAATAATTGAAGTCCTGGTTGTGCCCCTTGTGCTTGCAATACCCACGCATGAGGCAATGGTCAGAAAAATGGGGCAGAAGGAGTTCAGGAGGATAAGCCCCCTGTTCCCTTCACTTACAATGATTGGTATGCTGATCATAATATTCATTATATTCTTTGCCCATTCGGGGGTCCTGATAACTCACATAACCGATGTGCTGGGCGTCTTCTATGCGGCCATGATATTCGGGTCGGTGTCGCTCACAGTATTCACAGTGCTGTTCAGGTATGTAAGGCTCAACAGGAAGAATGAGACGGCATACAGCTCGTCCATGGTCTCGATACTCACCGGTGTTCCAAAGAATGAAGCAACCGCAATTGCGATAAGCACAATGGCCCTTGCATCACTTGGCCCTCAGGCAGCATTCCTTGCATCCATGGCCCCGTCTCTCCTGCCGGCATTCCAGGTCGTGTTCATAATACTTTTCCTCAAGCTGAGGGAGAAAATAATAGGCTATTACGGAGCTAGGAGGGAAATAGAAATCATTGAACAGAAGGAAGTCATTGAAAACGTGCAGGCAAAGGAGGTGAAAAGCCATGAGTAAAAGTGAACTGAGCATACTTGTTCCCATTGATTTTTCTAGGGGAACGGAGAAGTGGATAGCCCAAGGCCTAGTCAACCTCGCAAACGTGCGCAAAATACAGCTCCTGTACATTGTGCCCCTAAGCATGTCTGAAGTCAGCGAATTTATATCAGAGGATGTAGTGGAGAACGGGAGGAAGGTGGCTGAAGGCAAAATGAACGACCTGGTAAAGAGCATCGAATCTGCGGGCAGCTTTGAAATAGGATACGAAATAGCGGTAGGCGACCCGGCCAGGGTTATACTGGATCAGGCGGAAACCGGCAGGTTTGACATGATAATGATGGGGCACCGCGGGTTCGAGTACATCGAGGACTTCTTTATAGGGAGCGTCACCCTGAAAGTAATCTCAAAGTCCCCGATACCTGTCCTTGTTGTCAGGAAAACTCATATCTGATTTCCCAAAATATTGCCAGACCATTGCAAATTCCGCAAATAATTTGGCCTAATTTTTTTATCGACAAACGATCAATAGATGCCATGGAAAAAAGTTATGAAGAAATAAGGAAGTTCGCGGAAGAAACGCTGGGGGAGATGCCCGAGGTGATAGCCCAGCTTTATGAACTGAACGAAAGAGCTGCAATGGAGCAGTTCAACGAAAACATTGCGCTGTACCTGGGAAGGAAGAACATTCCAAAGAAGGTCTTGGCGCTCATCGCCATGTCAGTGGCACTCGCTAACGGCCCTAAGGAATCAGCCATGATACATTATAAGCTGGCCAGGAGGTTCGGGGCTAGCACTCAGGAAATGATTGATGCGTTCAGGGCAACCAAAATGGCGCTCATGTCCTCAACCCTAGATGTAGCCTCATCGATACTGGATTATGGGAAAGAGGAACTGCTCAACAGCGACCAGAGTTCCGACAATGTGCTGGAAAAGGTGAAGGAGGAAACGGGGATCGTGCCCGAAAGGCTTTCCCTGGCTGCATCGGTTTCGGGCTCTCTGTTACAGGAGCACCTTAGGGAAAAGAAGGAACTCCTTACACCGGCGGCCCTTGGCAGGAAGCACGTCTTTGCGGTGGCATTTGCCGTAAGTGTATCCATCCACGATAAAGAATGCCAGAAAGTGTACCTGGACCAGTTTATCAGGAACGGGGGCACTAAGGGCGAACTTGAGGACATAATATTCACGGCCCGGTTTTTGACCGGAAACAGGGCGTTCGTGAACGGCCTTGACATACTGAAAACAATGAACGGGATCACGCGGTAATTTCATGTGTGGCGTTACCGGGCGTCATTCAGTTGCCCCAGCGTTCCGGGGCCAGGCGTTATGGCGTTCCTGGTATATGGGCTGTGGCTCTGGCAGCCTCATGGAAATCCAGAATATTTTTAAAACTATTAGATATATCATAATGCCATGACCCACAGATTCCTCTATATGCTTGCCCTGATGCTGATCTTTGCCATCCCTGTCATGCCGGGCTACGCAGCGCAGAGCCAGTACTTTGCCGCCAATTCCTACTGGGGCTTTAATTCAACCATATTAACGGCTTATCCTGGAGCATACAACATGCCCCTCACTGTGCAGGTAAGGTACATCGGGCCGGTAACGCTGTACAACGTCAGCCTCAAGGTAGTCCCCGGATTTCCAATAACCCCAGCCAAGGGTCAGGGAAACGTTACATTCTCAATTCCTGAAATAACGCCGGGCACAACCCTTACCATGTTCGGCCTGTTTAACGTCAGCCCCAGAGCGAATGCAATGGTCTACAACGAAAGCATAAGCGCTTCGTACGCTGTGCTGGGTCCGCAGGGCATTGAACCGGGTTCCCAGCTTGTCAACTTCTCGATTCCGG
Organism: Nitrososphaeria archaeon; assembly: GCA_049967195.1. Lineage (GTDB taxonomy): Archaea > Thermoproteota > Nitrososphaeria > Conexivisphaerales > UBA164 > KM4347-05. The sequence continues at coordinate 98 of JBMFTE010000086.1, read as the reverse complement.
TTACAGGTTTCTACGGCGTAAAGCTCGCGGGCTTCAGAACCTACCCGGCGGTAATTTATTCAGGTGAAAGGGCCGGTGAGCTCAAAGCATTCCTGGTC
>JBMFTE010000085.1:0-3829 GCA_049967195.1 Nitrososphaeria archaeon | reverse complement strand
TATGGAACTCCATAAAGCTCCTCAAGGTTTCCAGGATAGACCATGGATACCATATATTGGATGACGACAGGCTGAGCTTAAAGGTGTCACAGGAGAGGATACCGCTTACAACGTGCCCGCTTTCTGCCTTAAAACTCAACCATATAGTTCCACTCAGCAGCTTTCCAATAAGAAGTATGATAAATCGGGGCTTTGTGCCAACCGTAAATTCTGATGATCCAGCTTATTTTGGAGGCTATATCAATGAAAATTATATGGCACTAGAGACAGAGCTAGGCCTTACCTTGGATGAGATCATAATACTTGCCAAGAATTCGGTGTTCGCCTCATTTATGAATTATGAAAAAAAGAGGGATCTATACGAAGAGATTGATACCACAATGCTGGAGCTAATTGAAAATGAAAGACGAATATCTTAGAACTTTTCATGCTTACGACATCAGGGGAATTTATGGTAAGGAAATTGACAGGGAATTCGCTATAAAAATTGCCGATTCATTAACATCATATATAGGCGGTGCGGGCAGTATAGCAGTTGGAATGGATGTACGTGACTCAAGCGCCGACCTGTACTCTGTTATTGTTGAAAGATTGAAGGGTACTGGGAACAGCGTTCACATGCTTGGTTTGGTTCCCACCCCAGCATTTTACTTCGCAATAGCCCATCTAGGGCTTGACGGTGGAATAATGGTAACAGCAAGCCACAATCCACCTGAATATAATGGTTTTAAACTGTGCGAAAAAGGGGGCAGGATAATTGCTGACGGCTTTGGAATGGAAAAATTCAAGCAGATCTTTTCCTCCAACCAGGTGCCACCAAAAAGCAAAGGTCAGGCAATTAAAACCAGTATCGAAGACATGTATGTAGAATATATTAGGTCAAGGGTCAAAATAGGCAACCAGCCAAAAATCATCGTGGACATTGGCAATGGTGCCACATTTTCGTTTGCAAAGGTGATATGCAGGAACCTCGGGTTTAACTGCCGGTTTATAAACGATGTGCCTGATGGCACATTCCCATCAAGACCTTCAGAGCCTACAGATCAGACTGTCGGCAAGCTAAAGGAGGCTGTTATTAACTATGGGGCAGATCTGGGGGTAGCATTTGATGGGGACGGTGACAGGGCACTGTTTGTTGATGAGAAAGGAAAGACTGTAAGAGGTGATGTTGCATTTGCAGTGCTTGCAGAGCTTTACCGGGGCAAAAACAACAAAAAGGCCGTGATTGAAGTTAATTTTTCTGAAGCGGTTGAGGATAAATTAAGGTCAATGGGATATGACATAATTGTGAGTAAGGTAGGCCATTCGTATATAACCGATTTAATGATAAACAGGGGGGCGCTGATTGGTGGAGAAATAAGCGGGCATTATTACTTCGCTGACATGTACGGCCTTGATGATGCAATGTTCGCATGGGTAAAGATGGTTGAGCACATTTCAAACAGTGGAACGCTGCTTTCTGACCTTGTTTCCAGAATTAAGCTTCCGCCGTCGTCTGATGTTATCACGGTGCCAGTTAAGGAAAATCAAAAGGAGCAGATTATGAAGGAAGTTAACAGGGAGCTGCGCGCAGGGGCACAAAAAGTTATAGATATTGATGGTGTTAAGGCATACTTTGATGACGGATGGGTTCTGGTCAGGCAATCAAATACAATGCCACAGATAAAGATAAAATCTGAAGGGACAGGATACCAGAGACTTCTAAATATGGCTAGGGAGCTTGTTTTGAGGCTTTCCAGCTCCTAGGGTATGTATTTTCTTTCATTATAACCCTTTCAACCAATGCAGCGATCCCTTTCTGGCTTTCCTCTATGCTGTTAAAATCCATGGCAGCCCTTCCTGTAGCTATTATTTCTCCTTTAAGAGTGTAAATTGCAATGTTGTCATTTGATTGAATTGATTGGTCAATCCTAGCTATTCCGGGAATTGCCAAATAAGACCCATTACATAGTGATGCTACGGCTGAATCTTTCACAATAACTGGCTTGAGATGTTTTAGGGCACTTTCTATGGGAAATACGGCCTTTTTTAACATGCTTGCGTCGCCTTTATGGAGGGCTTCTGATGCAATATATACATCTTGGAGCCTTACAAATCCATCGCTTTCTCCATATCCGGAAACCTTGGTACGTCTAAGGTCAACCATGCTTGCACCAACGCCAAGTAACTCACCCACATCATAGATTAATTTGCGTACATATGTCCCTGATTCGCATAAAATCCTCAGCAGGTAAAACTTCCCATCGGTTTCAACGAGTTCAAGCTCAAAAATCCTTCTGGCCCTCACCTCCCTCTTTACTGATGACCTTATTGGAGGTCTCTGGTAGATTAGGCCCTGGAATTTGCCTATGGCAGCTTTGACCTCTTCCTCTGGTATTTTGCTGTGAATTTTCATAACTGCATAGTATTCCTTGGGGCCAAGCAGGAGTGAAGATAGTGCCTTTGTAGCTGAACCCAGCGCAATTGGGAGTAACCCTGATACGGGAGGGTCTAGTGTGCCGCTGTGGCCTGCCTTTGAAACATTTAACAGTTTCTTGACTAGATCCACAGCTTCAAAACTGTTCATTCCTACTGGTTTATCAAGGGGCACAAAGCCATATTCAAGTATTTCTGCAGTGCCCCTTTCCTCCGGCGCATGCCCGTAGGTCGGGTTAGTGGGTTCTTCAAACATCGGTACAGTTCTCGCTACAAGTGCGTCAAGAATTTTTGGCATTTGATTTAAAATCATTGTAATATAATATAAGCATTTCAGCGACTGTTTCAGCCTTTACTAAATCTACGTCTATTACCAAATCAAATACATCCAGATCTTTGCCAAGGACATATCCATACAGCTTTTTATAGTGCTTTACATTTATTTCATCTCTATCTTTTATTATCTTTATAGCGTTGGCATAACTTGTGTTGTCTCTCTGGGCTAGCCTTCTGACCCTTGTCTCAAATGATGCCTTGAGCCATATTTTTAAATGATTGTTGCCAACCAGCCAGGGTATACTCCAGCTTGTAATCACGCAGTCTTCCTTTTTTATTGAATCTAGAAGTAGGTCATCAACATTTTTATCAAAATTAGGATCTTTTAACCTTAATTCAAGGAAGCGTTTACCCTCTTCTGTATCCCACCAGTTATCCCTTTCAGGATTAAACCCGAGGTTCTTTGCCATTCCCTTTAATACATCTCCCCCAACCAGAAACCTTATGCCAAGCCTTTTAGAAATCAATTGTGCTACCGTGCTTTTTCCGGACGCGGGCATGCCTGAAAGTATTATGCTGACCATACAAGCTATTTACGCCATATAAAATAAGCCTTTTGCCTATACATTTCTTATGTCGTGTCCCAAAAATATTATACCATCTCAACACTTGGTGAAACTTACAAATAACAAGATACGCTGGATAATACAGCAGAAGGTTGACGGGAAGTTGCGCAATCAGGACATAGCTGCCATACAGCACATATCTGAGGTGAGGGTAAAGCAGCTGTGGGGTGAATACAGGCGCACTGGCACTGTACATCAGATAAAGTCACCAAGAAGGCCTGCGAAGAGGCCATTATCGCCTTCTGAAGAACAGGTCATAGTTGATGCATTTATGAAGCATAAATGCGGTGCTGTATACTTGGAAAGGATACTGAAGAACGAAGGGTTTAACTTTTCACATAACGTAATACACAGTGTGCTTATGAAGAACAAGCTGTCTTCAGCAGAGCCAAACAAGAGGATTAAGAGGAAGTACGTAAAGTACGAAAGAAGGCACAGCATGTCAATGTGGCACACTGATTGGTATGAAATACCTGACCCAAGGGTAAATGGCTGATTGTTTACCTTGATGA
>JBMFTE010000084.1:0-3861 GCA_049967195.1 Nitrososphaeria archaeon | reverse complement strand
TAACTGTGATCCATCGCTTAAAAGCGATGGTTTTGAAATGATATAAACGCTAACATAATAACAAAGCTGGACATATTTTAAATAATGAAACTAAATCTTACATCAAAAAAGTTAATTCGGTAGTTCAAAAACCCTGAATAATTTAAACCGAGTCCTTTGCGTCATAAAAATAGCACTTTTTTCCACTATTATCAACCGCTACTCTGATGCGGTCAGATTTCCTAAGCACCCGGGCTTCGTCCTCCGAAATGTGAAATTTTTCCTCAATCATTTTTCATCACATTATAATCTTAAAATGCAGTTAAAATGCAATCAAGTCCAGTTTTTTGGACATAATTAAAAGGTTTTTTTAGCGTATTATTATAAATTGCCAATAATCAGCTTATGCATAGTTTTATGTTTTATCATGTGAACTACGCCCGGCTAAAACTGGGCGCTTCCCGCTTCATCGATGAGGCTCAAAACCACGTGTGGAATAGGTACTCCAGCATGGTAGCAGTGGTCTCATCATCGACAGGCATTAAGGTTATAATCAGGGCCATATGGCCTTGGGTAATCATTAATGCCCGTTGGTGACGAAACTGTTCCCATGCTGTAATACCTGAAAAGTATTTCACACAAGTCGATGAAGAAGCCTGTTTTAACTGGGCATAGTTCACATAATTCCGTTCTCTTCCCCCATTTTAATCAACAGGTCCATAGAAGGGAGCTTGCTCAGAGCGCTTGATTTGAGCTTTATTGCGGCCATGAGGTTAGCATACGCGCAGGCTTTCCTGATGTCGGTGCCTTTTATCGTAAATGAAATGAATGTTGCATCGAAGACATCACCGGCGCCAATTGTGTGCTCAAACCCATCAACCCTGAATGCTTTAGAATGTAATACAATTCCATTTGAAATACATGTAGAGCCAGCTGCGCCCTCCTTTATTATATATGTCCTTCTTTGGTTAATAAGTTCCCTTACTGAATCCCTGAAGTCCTTCCCCGTGTATGACAAAAGCTCTTCCTTATTAAAAAACACTGTATCAGAAAGTTCTACTAGCTTATCCCTCATGCTCGCTTTCCTAGGTCCAGGATCAAAAAATACATCTATGGAATTCTGATGAGCAATCATGGCTGCTTTTATTATTGCCCGTGATGCTGGCAATGTCTCCTCAAGGTTATATCCATCAAAAAAGATGGCCTTTGTTGAAAGTGAACCCGTAACATCTTCCTCGCTAAGCATGGCTCCTGCACCGGCTGACCCCAGAAAAGCATGTCTTCCACTTTTGTCAAATATATTGTTTGAAACCGATGTGTTATGGAGTTCATCTAGCTTTATCATATCAGTATTAACACCATTGGCTTCAAGTTCGCTGATTAAGATTGATGAAAAACAATCTCTTCCAACCCTGTCAATAACCCCCACGCGAAGACCAAGTCTGGCTGCAGTGATTGCCACCGTGCATGCTCCTCCTGGACTGAACCACATTTTATCAACTGCCATTGCATCACCGTCCCTTACAGGCAGCGAGTCAATTCTATAATACACATCCAATACGCAATCTGATAAAACCAGCAAGTCAAACTTGCGTTGCATTGACAAGATCACTGCCCAGCTTTCTTATATCGTTTTGAGAGTTTGCGTCAATTTCCCTTATCCAATTGGCCGGGATTCCTGAAATTCCGCAATAACTTCCAGAAATTGCACCTACAATTGCCCCTATGGTATCTGAATCGCCGCCCAGATTGCATGCCAGAAGCACAGCCTTCATGAAATCGCCGCTGGATCTGACAAATATTGAAAGCGCGGCTGGCACCACATCCTCAGTCCGTGCCCCCAAAGGTTCCATCATAAATGCAAAGAGCCTGTCCAAGTAATCCTGATCGTCACCTCCCCCAATTACCAGCGCTTCTGATATTCTGTCAGATATTGATTTGCCGTCGACGGCTTCTCCTGCAATCCTAGCCATTTTCAATGACTCGATACTTATTTCTGCTGGACTCATGCCACTATTTACCCCAAGCTTCACTGCTGTTGCTACCGCCATTGCGCCGGAAATAGCAATTCCAGTATAATGTGTTGGCATGCAAGCTTTAATCACATCTTTCAGCATGTCTTCATAGCTCTTGTAACAGTCAAATATTCCCACCGGTGATATCTTCATTGCGCATCCGTTGGTGGTGCCGGAGATTCCTGACCGCCCAACTGGCACCCCGGCGAGTATCTGTTCTATTGCCTTTCTTGTGCTGGGACCTATTATTGTTCCCCCAAGCGCACCATTAGATTTTGCCCATTTTACCAGTTCATCAGCCACAACCTCGGGATCAACTCTCCTTCCTCTTATAATAGCCCTTACCAAAGCAAGCGTCAAGGCTGTATCATCAGTATATGATCCAGCTTTTAAAAATGAATGTACACCACTATCGGATGGCGGGCTCATAAATTTATCAACAAAACCATATCTTTCCTTAATGGTCATCCTGCTTAGGAAGGTTGTGGGCATGCCAAGCGCGTCACCTATGGCTGTTCCATAGAGTGCCCCAAGGGCCTTTTCATATAACATTTTTTTATTCAGTCCCATATCCTGACGCTTCTCCCTCTACCTGTTTCAAGGCCAAATATATACCAGAGCACGCTTGCGATAAAACCAACGCTAAATATTCCTATACCAACCCACATATAATCGATGATCGGTAGGTTGGCAACAAGGAAAAGAACCGGAATTGAGCCTCCTAGCGAAATTACCCTCACCAGCGCAGTATACATGCCCCTCCTCCTTGTTGGCCAAATTTCTGATTTTAAAGTGTCTTCGGCTAAAAAGAATATATTTATGAACACAGAAACCGCTACAAAAAGAACCCAGAAGGTCAGCCTATTTACAAGCCACAGGCTCATGGTCGGTATAAACAGGTAAGCAACTATAAGTACTGATATGGCTGAAGCAAGAAGCACCGACTTTCTCGATATCCTATCTGCCACGAGCCCGATAAAACCGGCTACAAAAGCTACAATACCAAATGTAAATATCAGCCAGTCGGTCAGGGAAGGGAAAAAGTAAGGACCTAAGGTAAGCACTATAAGGCTAAAACCTGCGGTGTAAGCCCAGCCTAGGGCTCCCCCTATAAAGGTTCTGAACCAGAGTGATGGCATCTTTGAGGGTTTGCTAAGGTCGTCGACCCTTGCCTTTGCACTGTAAAACTTTTCAAGTTCCCTTGTTCCCGATTCCCCTCTCCCCCTTGATTCAAGCCACATAACTGATTCCGGGACCCTGAGCCTTATGATGAACATTGTAAATATTGAAAGCAGTAAAGTTATACCCAGAATTGCCCTCTGATCAAATATTGAAGATATTGCAAGAAGAGCAAGTATTGCCGCAATTGAACCGCCTATATTGGTGAAATTCAATTCAAGAAACAGCGCTGAAGCTCTCCGCCTTTTTGGAAAAAGCTCGTGAGTAGCTGCAAGTATTGTGTTATATTCCCCCCCTGAAGCAAACAGCAAAAGGCCTATGGAAACCAGCAACAGAATATAATTAGAGGCAAAGACCAGCCCAATAGCGCCCAGTGCATAAAGTCCTAGCGTTATGAACAGCGTGTTCCTCCTCCCTATCTTATCTGAAAGCGGGCCTGCAACCATTCCCCCAAGCAACAGCCAAAGAGGTGGCCATATTGCAAGAAGCGCAACCAATACCCTAGGCACAACAACCCATCCTGTTGCTATATATGAGAGGGAGTAGATATACGCTTCAATTGTGGTTCCTATGCTAAATGAAAGGAAAAGGAGCCAGTGAACGCCCATCCATTTAGTTTCTTCCACTGCCTTTGCTAAGCTCACTTACAAATAACGCGAATTTTAATTAAAATACCTTCCGGTTTTTA
>JBMFTE010000083.1:0-3890 GCA_049967195.1 Nitrososphaeria archaeon | reverse complement strand
TGACAGTTCATCCAAATTGAATGCATAACCCGATCTTACCTTGAAATTTTATTGCATCTCCTAATGCTGTATGTACAGTGCTGGTCCAATATATACCAACAAAATTTTGGACTTCAAACCTCAGGCAACTGTGCTGTATGCCTGCCTACTTGATTGAACTGAAACAAAAAAATCGTCGCGATTTCTACCATATTCCATCAAAAATGTTAAAAGGTACATTGTAGAAGCCATAGCGATCAAAAATGTCAATTTATGACTTACATGGAAAAGACCTGATTTCAACACAGGAATGGAGTAGAGAAGAACTGCAATTTGCAATAGATACTGCCAAGGATATCAAAAGAGGTTATTACTCTGGAAACGTTCCTGAGCTTTTTAAGAACAAAACGTTTTTCATGTTGTTCTACAATACAAGCACGCGCACTAGGTCAAGTTTTGAGGCCGCAGCCACCATGCTGGGAGGCCACGCACAATTCATCGATTTCAAAACTACAAGGGGATCAGAGGGGGAAAGCAGAGCCGATATTGCCCATATGTATGAAAGATTAGGGCAGGCACTAGGCGTGAGGATCCTAGAGGATGCGGTTGACTATGTTTATGGTGCAGGCAATGCGGTAATTAGGGAGTACGCACAACACTCAAAAATTCCCGTAATTAACATGGCAGATGACATGTATCATCCCACACAGGCTATAGCAGACATGATGACAGTTGACGAAAAACTTTATGGAAATTATGAGAAGAAAAAATATGTCATAATGTGGGCATACAGCGACCACGTAAGGAGCTGGGGAAGCGTTCAGGATGAAATGCTGATTGCATCAAAGTTCGGAATGGATGTTACACTGGCATATCCGCCTGGATTTGATATTGACGAAAAAATGGTTGAAACCGCTAAACAAAATGCATCTAATGCTGGAGCCAAGGTTGAAATATCACATGATCTCAAGTCTGCGTTGGAAGGGGCACAGGTGGTGTTTCCAAGAAGCTGGGCTAGTCATGCATGCGTCACAACTGGCATGAATAGATTTGGGAAGGACAAGGAAGTTGAGTTACACAAAAAGTACACCGACTGGAAACTGACAAAGCAGCTAGTGGACGTGATGGACAAGAATGCAATAGTTACACATGTCCTACCCGTTTTCAGGGGCCAGGAAGCAGATGACGATGTAATGGACGGGCCGCACAGCGTAATACTGGATCAGGCAGAGAACCTTTTATACACAAGGGCTGCCGTACTGGCACTTCTCGCCGGAAACGCGCACTAAGAATTAATTTTTTCAGATTTATTTATTTATTAATATGCTTCTGATTAAGATATGTTAAAAGTGGAAATAATTAACATAGGCAACGAGCTTCTTATAGGAAGAACTGTAAACCAGAATTTGCTCTGGCTTGGCGCAAGAATCTTTGATTTGGGCGGTTACTTAAAGCATGCCATAATTATAAGGGACATAAAAGAGGATATTGCAAGAACAATTATGGCAGTGGTTAAAGAAAGCCCGGATCTGGTATTAACTACAGGGGGGCTTGGCCCCACATATGATGATATTACAATGGACTCTATAGCAGAGGCCCTAGGATTTAAAATGGAATTAAATGATGTAGCCATGAAATTCATGACAAACAGAATACCGCCTGCAAGTGAAAATATAAGGCTGGCTTATGAAAAAATGTCAACTCTCCCTAAGGGAAGCATACCGCTGTTAAACCATGCAGGAGCTGCACCGGGGGCGCTTATTACAAGCGGGTCTACAAAAATCATAATAATGCCTGGCGTACCTGCAGAAATGCAGGATATGTTTGCCAGATACGTCGAACCCCTATTTGGAAACAATAAATCAAAGGAAATCGTGATTTTAACTGAGAAGATATACGAAGCAGAACTTGCACCGTTTGTTGCCAAAATGGCCAGCAAATATCCTCAGGTATACATTAAAACCCATCCCGCTTCAGAAAATGGAGTTTCTCATGTAAAAATTGAGTTGAAAACACAGTACAACGATAACTCGATTGATCTTGAACGCGATGAAATAAAATCGTGGTTAAAACAAAACGGCGTAAAATTTAATGTTCAATGAATGGCCCCTTGACCTTTATTCCTAGTGCCGCAGCTATTACGGCTTCGCGTTTTGTTTCTCTCATATAATCTGGCAGCAGTTCAGGTATATCGCCTACAATCGGATACCATCTGTTGCATTTATTACATACAAGATAACCGTTTTTTATTTGCGTGGAATTGCATTCATCGCACGGGGCATTTTCCAAGCTTTTAATTTCCTTGTTTAGGTAACTGCAAAAAAGTTCGCACTGAGGTTTTGTGCTTGATAAGCCTCTGTTGGAAGTTTTTGACACTTCTTTTACGTGCAGTTCGAGAGGATAATTTTTACATTCAGGGCAGGCCAGTATATCAACTAATTTATATTTCATATATCATCATGCATGGCAGCAAGATACATTTAAATTTAATCAATGGTTTAGATGACTATGCGAGAAAATACAGCAGCTGTATTTGGAATAGGGAAGGTAGGGAGCCCCCTTGCTGCCGCTTTGATTAGAGCGGGTTACAATGTTATAGGAGTAGACGTTGACCAGGAAAAGATAAAAATGATAAATGATGGCGTTCCGGTCTTACCTAATGAACCGGAAGTGGACCAAACTTTTGCCAAGGCAATAAAAAATGGCAGCGCAAGGTTTACGGTCGATGGTAAAGAAGCTTCAAGCGACTCAAAATTTAAGATAATAACGGTTCCAGTGCTTTTGATGGATAAAGTACCGGATTTCAGTCTACTTAAATCTGCAGTGAGCACAATAAGCTCCGGGATGCAGGATGGCGATCTGATTATACTGGAATCCAGCGTGCCGCCTGGCACCACAAGGAAACAGGTTATAACGGCTATAGAAAGAAACTTGAAAATCAAGATAGAAAAGGATTTTTATGCCTCATATAGTCCGGAGAGAATTTATGAAGGCAGAGCTTTAAAGGACATAGAAGAAAACTATCCAAAAATTGTTTCTGGAGCCGGGGAGAGGAGCCTGCGCCTTGCATCTGAACTTTACGGAAAAATAGCCAAAAAGGGTGTAGTAAAAATGTCGTCAATAGAGGCTGCAGAAATAGAAAAGCTAGCTGAAGGGATATACAGAGACGTAAATATTGCATTAGCCAACGAACTGGCCCTTTTATGTGGCAAGATGAACATTGATTTCTGGGAAGTCAGGAATGCCGCAAATTCGCAGCCGTACTGCAACATACACAAGCCCGGTGCCGGCGTTGGCGGCAACTGTATACCTGTTTATCCTTACTTTCTTATTTATTCTGCAGGCAGCGTTGGTTCGCAACTCAGATTAACAGAAGTAAGCAGAAAAATGAACGAAAGGATGCCAACAGTTGTAGTCAGTGAATTTATAGAGCTTTTTATAACCAGTAAAAAAAGTCTAAAAACTGCGTCAATTCTTGGGCTTGCATTCAGGGGAGACGTTGATGATGACAGACTTTCACCAACATATGAAATCGTTAGACGATTAAAAAGCCTGCAGGTAAATGTGAAAGTGCATGATCCATTTGTAAAATCAACAAACATGAATGTATACCTTACAGGCGACCTGAACGATGCCCTTGCAGGCGCTGACGGTGTAATAATTGTAACAGATCATTCGATATACAAGACTCTTGATTATGAAAAGATTTCAAAGATGACAGGGAATTCACCAATAGTTTTTGATGCCAGGGGTATACTTTACGGCAAACCAAATATTTATGTTCTTGGCTCAATGAGCTGAGCTTGAAGGGGGCCCGTAGCTCAGCATGGATAGAACGCTGGCCTGCGAAGCCGGAGGTCGCGGGTTCAAATCCCGCCGGGCCCGCTTAAATTAACAACGAATAAAAGTTT
>JBMFTE010000082.1:0-4033 GCA_049967195.1 Nitrososphaeria archaeon | reverse complement strand
GCTTTATGCGGGAACTACCGGTTCCACGTTTTCTGACCGGTATTCCGTAGAAATGTTTTTAATTCTGACATTCTAAACAACAATTATGATTGAAAATTTGGCAAGGCAGCTTGGTAAGGAAATAAGCCATAAATCCAGGGAAGTATATGAGGTTATATTGCCGCCAATTGACATGTACGTAGACGGCAAGGACCTGGTTGTTGAAGTGGATCTGCCTGGATTTAAAAAGGAGAGCATCGACACAAGGATAACCGAAAATACACTGAGCGTTGCAGCAACAAGAGAAAAGGACCAAACGGCGACGTACTACTGGGAACAGAGGCCTCTAAGGATCAACAGATCTGTGATTCTGCCTGTAAAAGTTGATGTAAAAGAGGGAGATGAACCCACAGGCAAATACGAAAATGGTGTTCTAACAATCAGGTTGCCAATCAAGGGTATCAGGTCTGTAAAGATAGAATGAATTTTGAAAGCAAGCGCCATTGAAAAGTTAAAATCAGTTTTTTCTTTTTTTACCACAATACCAGTAAGGGGGGATATTGAAACTGCTGCCGGTTCACTATATGCACTGCCCCTTGTATCTTTTATAATAGTGCTCCCCGCAGCCACGGCAAAGTATGTACTCGATTTTAGGTTCCCTACAATTCTTGCATCAATTGTTTCAATATCACTGCTTTATGCTCTAACAGGGATAATTCACCTTGACGGCCTGAGCGACATGTTTGACGGGATAGCAAAGCAGGGAGGCCCAGAACAAAAAATAAAGGCCATGAAAGACGTAAACACCGGTGTAGCAGGAACCGCGACAATCGTAATTGTGATCATGGCAGAAACATTTGCGCTTTCAGAAATAAATGGCTCATTCCTGCTCATTCTCTCCTTTCTTCTCACTGCAGAACTTTCAGCCAAATTGTCCATGTTGACCGTGCTTGCATTTGGAGATTTTAGGGAAGGCCTTGGCATGATGTTTAAGGGCAGCTTCAAAATCAGTCATTTTTTTTACTTTCTCCTTATCTCCCTTATATTCATCTTTTTAATTAGGTATTACTGGTTTATGCTGGCTGCAGGGTTTGCTACCGGCTATATCATTTCAAAAATATCAAAAATGTACTTTGGGGGAGCTAGCGGCGATATAATAGGAGCTGCAAATGAGTTATCTAGGGTTATTACCATGTTGTTGATGTGCTTGGCATATTAATGGCCGGAGGAAGGAGCATGAGGCTGGGCTACGACAAGCTAGTTGCAGAGCTGATGGGAATTCCGCTTGTTGCGTACACCTATGGGTCAATCATGCGTTCACTCGCGCAGCCTGTTTACGCTGCTGTAAGCAAAAATTCCCCAGCCGCAAATAACCTTCTAGAGTCAATTGGCGCCAGCACGGTAATGACTCCTGGAAAATCCTATCCTGATGATGTGGCCTTCCTGTCAAAAAAGTTTGGCGAGCCATTCCTCACGCTGGCTGCAGATTCAATATTCATAAGACCATCACATATAAATAAAATAATAAACGCGTTTAGCGGAAGAAGCATGGCCGCTGCGGTTAAAATCAAGGGCGTGATTTCATATATTGGACTCAACGTGGTTGTGCCCGGGGACCTTAAAGATCAGGTATATTATTTTGACGAAAAGGTTCTGGGGGTTTCCGCAAACACAACGGCGGATATAGATAAAATAAGGCGAATAATATGGAATGGTGGATATTCATTACTGCTGCAGTGATACTTGATGCGTTGCTGGAATATCCCAACGCGGTGCACCCTGTAGCGTGGACTGGAAGGTACATTGGAGTCATAGACAGGGCAAGACCCCCCATGGGCAAAAATTCCGAAATGCTGCTGGGCGCACTGGTGCTTTTTTCGGTCGTTGCCATTTGGGCAGCAATTGGTGTTGCCGTTTCCTGGATTGAGTATTTCCCCGTGTTCTTAATAATTTACATTTACCTGCTTAAATCCAGCTTTTCAATTGGCGGGCTGATTAGACATGTTAAAGCCTGTGAGACAGATAATACGGAAGAACTCAGGGCAAACGCGGCAAAGATAGTTGGGAGAGACGTTAGTTCCCTGGACAGCCATCACCTTTATTCTGCGGCAATAGAATCCTCTGCTGAAAATTTGGTGGATTCTGTAATAAGCCCCCTTTTTTACTTTGTCATATTCGGACTTCCCGGTGCCCTTGCTTACAGGGCTATCAACACAGCGGATGCAATGATAGGCTACAGGGATAAAAGGCACCTTTGGTTTGGGAGGGCAACTGCAGCAGTTGACTATGTAGCCAACTATGTGCCTGCCAGAATATTTATGCTGGTGCTGGTAATGGTGAAAGGCAGAAAATACAAGGGTATGGTGAATAACATAAGCGGGTTAAGGGTAAACGGGTTTTACCCGATGCTCCTTTTCTCCCTTATTATTGGAGTAATGCTTGAAAAGCCCGGGTCTTACATAATCAACAGCGGGGGAAGAATGCCTGAGGCGAACGATGTAAAGGCCGCTGTCAAGATCACTGCCATAATTTCTTATCTGTTTATATTTATGTTAATAGCAGCTTCTCTTGCATTTGGTTTACCATGGTGGTAACATGGATATAAGAAAGGGAGCAATAGATTTTTCCTACTCTACTAACCCATACAGCCCAAGATTTATCGAACGCTACCTGAAACAAGCCGAATTTGAAAAATATCCCTACTGCGAAGACGGGCTTGAGGAAAAAATAAAATCGAAGTTTGGGATCAGGGAGGAGGTAACGCTTGGGGCTGGAATCACGGAATTACTGTACATGGTTGCGCATGCAACGCGAAAGGCACCATCGATGATCATGAGGCATACATATGGTGAATATGAAAGGGTTTCAAGGCTTTTTGGAAAGCCTGTTCATTTTATAGATTCACTGGACCCTGACGTAGGCGTGTTTTCAAGCAAAAAGAATTTTACGATATTTTTTGCCAACCCCAATAATCCAACTGGAAAGCTTTACGATTATATAGAAGAATTAATTGACAGCACACAAAGGAACAATTCAACGCTGGTCCTGGATGAGTCATTCATCAACTTTGCTGACAGAAAGCCAAAATATAGCTTTGCCGACAATCTTATAGTCCTCAGGAGCTTTACGAAGGAATATGGTATTCCGGGCATAAGAATTGGCTATGCCATTTCAACAAAGTCATTCAAAAAAAAGCTTGCGGAATACAGAATGCCATGGGGAATAGGCGCGGCCGGGTGCGCGGCAATTGATGCCATTTTGAAAAACCAGAGTTATCTGTCTACCACCCTGCCAAAAATAAAAAATGAACGTTACAAGCTTGAAAAAAGGTTGGGGTTAAGGACTGGTGCGAATTTTTTTCTGGCAGAAGTCGCAGACGCCGGGGAGGCTACAAGGCTGCTGGAGGAGAATGGCGTGCTTGTGAGGGATTGCACTTCATTTGGGTTGCCAGCCATGATCAGGTTTTCAGTAAAAAAGCCAAAGGAAAACAGAAAACTTGTTGCGGCGCTGGTAAAGCTCAAAAGGCTGTCATTGCCGTCAGGGGTGCGGTACTGAATTTACGCTCTCCAGGAATACTCCAGAGCCCATAACCATGAATTGGCCTCCATGAGCAGAGCTTTTGCATTATTGTGGGTCAGCGTACCAAATGCGGAATTGTAATCCAACCACATGTAGCCTATGTGCTCGTCACTCAGCTTTACCGAATCTATGTCTGATTTCATGATGTAATATATTACATCCTTTTTCACTTTGGTTCTTTCCTTCATGAACTGGTACTTGACCTTGTATTTGAAACCGTCAAGCACTCCCACCTGGTTTATGCCCGTCTCCTCCTTCACTTCCCTTATTGCGGCAGTAATTGAATCTTCGCCACGTTCTATGTGGCCCTTTGGAAATTCCCAGATGTGCC
This sequence comes from Nitrososphaeria archaeon, assembly GCA_049967195.1. Taxonomy (GTDB): domain Archaea; phylum Thermoproteota; class Nitrososphaeria; order Conexivisphaerales; family UBA164; genus KM4347-05. Next base: position 144 of record JBMFTE010000082.1, on the reverse strand, counting down.
TCCTGCTCATCAGGACAAGGTAAATTGGAATTCCTCCCTTCGCTAATCTAAATAGCACTCCTCCTGCCGAGTGCTCCTCTGCCTCTTGCATAGACGGTATAAATGCCTATCAACTTTTAAATCTTTTCAAACTTCCTTCAATTT
>JBMFTE010000081.1:0-4039 GCA_049967195.1 Nitrososphaeria archaeon | reverse complement strand
TAACTGTGATCCGCTTAAAAGCGGTGGTTTTGCAATCAAAATAAAAAGACTGGATATTAAAGAGAATAACGGAGAAAAAGGCTATAAAGGTGTTATACTGTGAAGGCCTTGTGAATTAATAATAAAATATTATTGTGAATGTTAAAAAAAGCATAGATAAATGGCAGTAAGCGCATAACAATTCATCATTTGTCTAAAGAGAACTTTTATACTGGAATTTTTAAATAAACTTTATGAATGAAAATAAAAGAGGGATGGTTGTGGTTGCAGGAAAGCTGTTCTCTAAAACCGCCATAATTAATAAATCGGTTATAACAGTTTATCACATAACATCTGAAAAATTAACCATATCTGGTGAGCTTTCTAGAAAGGTATTAAGAATTATTCAATTGCTGCCTAGGGGTGCCGCCTGCAGGTGGTAGAAAAACTCGGCGGGGCGCAGGTCAACGAACATAAATGATCTTTTTGCATATGATTGTCCGGCATATCCGCTTCCTCACATTGCAGGTAAGACTTCAGAATTTGTAGCAACATTGTATTTAACAAGCAGGTGTAACATGCGTTGTGCAGCCTGCTACCTCTCTGCCGGTTCTGGTGGGACAGAGTTAGGCGTTGATCAGTGGGAACATATAATAAGAGAACTTTATGGTGCAGGCGCCGCGCACATTTACTTTTTGGGCGGGGAACCAACTCTGAGCCAGTATCTGCCTGTGCTAGTGAAGTTTTCAAGCGAGCTGGGATTATCGCCATCCCTGTCCACAAACGGCCTTGCCGCGCCATCAAATATTGCTGAAGAACTGGCAGGCTCAGGCCTTGAACATGTTCAGGTGAGTCTTGATTCGCCAGACGAAATGTTAAACGACGAGCTGAGGGGCCCTGGCAGTTTTAGGATGGCCATTAGGGCTGTCAAGGAATACAATAAGCTCGGAATACCAGTCAATATTTCCACTACCATTTCCGACAGAAATTTTAATGGCATAACGAAAATGCTCAGGCTGGCAGAGGAGCTTGGTGCTGCAGGAATAAACTTAATAGCAATTCAGAGCTTCGGAAATGCCGAAATAAACAATTTGTCACTTTTGCATAAAAATGCCAGGGCAGCGATTGATCAGATGCTTGCCTACCGAGGACCTTTGAAGGTAACCGCAAACGGGTTCAGGTTCTATCTGAACACTGATGAATTTTCCAGGGCCAGCACTATGACCAAGTTAACCTGCCCTGCTGGAATAAATTACATAGTTGTGGGCACTGACGGAAAAGTTTATGGTTGTGACCTGCTCATGGTGCAAGGAGCAGTTGTGGGAAACGCGCTTGCTGATAACATGCACTATATTATTGAAAACCGGTTCAGTGATCTTAGGGAGAGGAGGCATGCAAGGTTCAAACCATGTTCCTCTTGTAGTTTCCGTTCAAGCTGTCAGGGCGGGTGCCCGGCTAGGGCCCTGAAGGTGTTTAACACCGTTCACGCAACTGATCCACTCTGCGGTCTGAATGGCTATGGCTTAGATAACGGACTAAATTGACACAAATTAACAGCCTATTTTTTATCATATAAAAACATCGTGCACAACCTGCAGCAACCTGGGGCCGACTTCCCTTACAATTACCGTATTCATAACCTTCCCGGATGGTATGGATGCCGCAGACCTGACTGCCGCCTCAGTTGCAGACTCACCCTTTGCATATGGGACATGCATGTAAACGTGGATCCAGCCAGAACTACCGAGACTCCTGAGAGCGCAACCGTAAAATTCAAGTGCCCTTTCAGGCAGTGGCATCAGTACCCTGTCCACTTTGCCATATAGCAGCCCAGATACATCACAGGCATCGCCTAGGTATGGTATGACTTTGCCCTTGACCTTGTTAAGCTCAATATTTCTGGTCATATATTGGTGCGCCGTAGGATTGATCTCGCTGCTGTGAACAGTCACCTGCTTGCTTTTTGCCATGATGATTGAAAACGTCCCGATACCTGCAAACATGTTGAACACGGTTTCGCCATCATTCGCGAGCTGGGCAATCCTGAGTCTTTCATGGGCAAGTCTGGGCGAAAAGTAAACTGTAGTTATGTCAAGTTCAAACCTGCATCCTGATTCACGGTAAACCGTAGTGCTCCTCTCCTCCCCGGCAACATGCACCAATTTTCTTATTCTATAATCCCCTTCTACGGGCCCGACCTGTGCCCACACGCTATGGATGGATTTGTTAAGTTTCATCAGGGCGTTGCCTACTATCTCCAGCTTATCCTGAAAGCCATCAGGAACCCTTATTATGGCCAGGTCGCCTATTAGGTCAAAGGAACCATAAGCCCTGCTAGCTTCATCTCCAAGCTCTTCTTTTAGAATTTCCTTTAGTGGCCTGACCAATCCCTGTACAAAGCTTTATGCCTAAAATAAAAGTTTAACCTTGGTTCCGGGAATATCACTGCGGGTATGACTTGAGCAGCATTCCTTCAAGCACGATAGGCGGTGAGTAGCTTGCAAGGTTCACTGCGTCGGAAAGTCTTGAGCTCCTTTCAGCATATATCTCAAACAGCACATCCCCCTTCCTGACCTTGTATCCCTGCTTCTGGTGGAGCACGATTCCAGCGCCCCTGTCGGCAGGAGTTCCTGCAGCGCGAGATATCTGGACAATCGATTCATTGTCAACTAGGGTAACGTAACCATCGTTTTCCGCAACTACCTGATGCCTGTACGTGCCAACGGGCAGGTCGTCCGGCTTTATGTCAGGGTTTCCGCCCTGGGCCCCTATTATTTCCCTCATCTTTGAAAGTGCCTTGCCAGACTTCAGGATGTCCATTGCAGTGCTGTATCCCTGCCCCTGCTGGCTTATGCCAGATGCCTCCAATATTATGCCTGCAAGTGAAGCGGACTTTGACAGCAGGCTCATGCTTGCTGTATCAGGGCTGATCAGCGCCGCCAGTGCTTCCCTTGCCTCCAGCGCAGGGCCTATGGCCCTCCCTACAGGTTGCCCTCCATATGTGAGGCCCGCCCTCACGTTGATCCCTAGGCTCCTGCCGAGCTCTACAAAGTCTCTGGCAAGTTTCTCTCCGTCAGCCATGTCCGTTACCTTTGTTCCCCTCCCCACCGGCATGTCAAGCGCGACTATTTTGGCTCCAACGCCCAGCTTTTTGGCCATTACGCTTGCCAGCATCAGCCCGCGCGGGTTTACCCTCAGCGGATTTTCAACGCGGATCAGCATGTCATCTGCTGGGGCCAAGTTCAGGGCGCCACCCCATACAATGCAGCCGTGGGTCTTCTCCACTATTTCTTTTATTTCCTTAAGTCCGAATTTCACGTTCGCAAGAACAGACATGGTGTCGGCTGTTCCAGAAGGGCTTGTTATGGCTCTGCTGCTGGTCTTAGGTATGTAAAGATCCGTGGATGCCACAATTGGAATTATGAGCAGGGAAACCTTGTTGCCGGGAACACCACCTATTGAATGCTTGTCAACCACAAACCCGCTGAGTTCCAACTTTTCGCCGGAGTTTAGCATTGCAAGAGTCAGGTTCCTGATTTCCTCCATATCCAGGCCCTTGTAGTACACGGAAAAAAGAAAGGATGCAATGTCCAGGTCGCTGAGCTCATTGGAAACCAGATCCTCTATAATGCCGTTTATTTCGTTTGCGCTGAGCTTTTCACCCACTATTTTCTTTCTTATGACTTCCACGGACTTTGGTGACGGCTCGTAGGTTACATCAACATAACTCCCGTTCTCTAACCCCAGGGCTTCTGCCACGTCCCTGTAAATTGCCACGGTTCCGCGCTTTACCAGTGTCTTTGTTGTCTCTGTAATGCAGACAGTGCTTCTGCCATCGGCCGTTAGCCTTGCCCTTTCATTGAGTTCAAGCCCAGTTTCGTTGGCATCATCTTCATTAATTATAATGGATTTCTTCCCAGCCTTTACATCAAGCACTGTAGTGTTAAATTTCACAAAACTCTTAAAACCAATAACCCGTTAATAAACTTATCCAACGGCTTTTCAGGCGATGCCGCAACTAACATGGCTGACTAAATTGTCAAATTTTCTTTTCAACTGT
>JBMFTE010000080.1:0-4048 GCA_049967195.1 Nitrososphaeria archaeon | reverse complement strand
ATACAAAATTATTTAATAAATTGTTTTGTCATTGATGTTTATGGAGGAACTACTTTACTCAGGCCATGGGTTGCTTGGATCCATAGATAAGGTAACTGGCCAGTATAAGTATGTGGACGATATTCAGCCAAAGGAAGTTTACTACGGTGGAGTGCTGAGAGCCAAGGTGCCTCATGGAAGCATAAAAAGGCTTGATATAAGCAGGGCAACGGCCTTGCCAGGCGTTAAGGCAATTGTAACCGCCACTGACGTGCCAGGGTTAAATGCTTTTGGATACTTTATCCCTGAACAGCCAGTGCTTTGCTTTGACAGGGTTAGGTACGAGGGTGATGCTGTAGCAGCTGTTGCCGCAGATACCAATGAGCACCTGCTGAGGGCACTTGAAGAGATAGAATTGAAGATTGACCCATTACCAGTAGTAGATTCAATAGACGAGGCGCTCTCAAATGGTGCCCCCAAAATTCACGAAAAGGGAAACATTGCATACACAGTAAGCTATGAAAAGGGCAGCTTTGATACAATAAATGCTTACAGGCACATTGATGGAATTTATGAGACGTCCATGATTAAGCCAATGTACATTGAGCTTGAATCAACTATTGCTTCATATTCAGATAATAGGCTTGATCTGATAACTACAACGCAGAGCCCAGCTCATGACAGAAAGCAACTTTCAAGGAGCCTCAATCTGGATGAAAGCAACATTCACATAAAGATGAGGGACCCTGGTGGAGCGTTTGGCGGAAAAGAGGAAATTCACACTCAAATCCTTGCTTCCCTGTTAGCAATAAAGGGCAAAGTGCCAGTGAAAATGGCGTTTACTAGAGAAGAATCTAACATGGCAACCACAAGGAGACAGGCGTTTAGGTTTTACATAAAAACTTTACTTTCAAACGATAATCTAATTTTGGGAAACTATGTTAGAGCAATTGCAGATACAGGAGCATACATAAGCCACGGTACATCGGTGCTTGAGGTCAGCGGGTCTCACGCGTCAGAGCCTTATTTTATACCCAACGTTAAGTTTGATGGTATGCTGGTTTACACAAATCATCCACCGGCAGGAGGCATGCGCGGCTATGGTGCATCGGAAGTGAACTTTGCACTTGAGAGGCATATTGACCACATATGTCGCGAGCTTAACTTGGACCCAGTTGAGTTCAGGCAAAGGAACATGCTAAGGCAGGGCCAGCCCAATGGTACCGGTATAGTTCCACTGTCAACAGTAAAGGCCATCGAAACCCTGTATGATGCAAGTCATGGCTTATTGTGGTCCGGCAGGTCTAAAAGCTCGTTATATCCATATATTAGGATCGGATACGGCATAGCATCAGGTGCAAAGAGTACTAGCTATGGGCAGGGTGGCGATTCAGCAAGGGTCAAAATGACAATCGATGAAGGATTCATAAACATATACTTTAACACACCAGATATGGGGACTGGAGCAAGGTCAACTGTAAGGCTCATAGCAGCTCAGGCCCTTAATGTTGATGTGGGACTTGTTAAAGCGTTCAACGATTGCTCCGATTTTCCTGAATCAGGCACAGTCAATGCGTCAAGGTTCACGTTTATGATCGGTAATGCTGTAATAAAGTGCAGCAGATCCCTGTATGAGCAGCTAAACAGGAAGCTCGGCAGCATAAGCATGCACAGCAGAAATGACTTGGAAGAGATTAATCGCAAGCTAGGAAGAGTGGAAGTTACGGAGGAATACAGGTTGCCTGTAGTGGAGGGGGGCAATTACAAAAAGGGCGACTTTATATTTTCATACACTACAGCGGTTGCAAGGGTAGAAGTAAATTCCTTAACAGGTCAATTTAGGGTAACAGATATTGAATTTTATCCAGAAGCTGGCAACATATTGAACCCCATAGCATTTAACGCGCAAATGGAGGGTGGAATAATTATGTCACTGGGGTATGCAATCATGGAGGAGCTAAAGTCTTATCGTGGACACATAGTTTCAAATAACTTTACCACATACATGGTTCCCACGATAAGGGATGTTCCGAAAATAGTGATTAAGCCCATACCCAACTACGATCCCTTAGGGCCATTTGGGGCCAAGGGTGCGGGTGAATTGCCACTAGTTGCGGTTGTGCCAGCAATAATAAATGCGCTGGTTGATGCTACGGGTATGGATATCAGGAAGATTCCTGCAACGTATGCTGATGTCATTGAACAAATAATTAAATAAAAAAGAAAATCACTTTAAAATATGTCCATCAGAAGCGCCATAAATGCCGTCAGGAAGAACTTGCCAAATGAAATAATGGAAGTGGATAGCAAAGTGAGCATAAACTACGAAATGACAGCATATGCGGAGGTACTTTCAGCTGTAAGCCCAATGCTTTTATTTAACAACATAGCTGGATTTCCGGGTTTTAAGGTTGTAAGTAACATGTTCAGTTCAAGGAGCAAGATTGCAGCTTACCTTGGCGTTAGTGAAAGTGAACTAAATGAAAGGTGGTCCTCGATAATCAACCGTGACAGCAATATAAGTGTAAAGGCAGACGGGCAAGTGAGGGAGCAAGTATTTACCGGTGAAAAGGTTGATATATTTACCCTTCCAGCCCCGTTGCACTATCTGCAGGATGGTGGAAGGTACATAACGTCAGGAATAACGGTTGCAAAGGACACGGACGGCAGGATTAATTTAAGCTTTGCCAGAATACAGCTTGTGGATAAAAATATAATTGCACTGAGCATGCACTCAAGGGGTCACCTGTGGAGCTATTATCTGCATGCCAAGGAAATGAAACATGACCTCCCGATCTCAATAATAATTGGGGCGCATCCATTATATTACCTAATGGCTGCGGCGCGCATAGATGAAGAATACCGGAAAATACAGGGGCTGATCGATGACCACCTGATACCGGGGCTTACAAACGACCTTCCTGTTCCTGCTAATGCTGAGATAGTGATGGAGGGCAAAATACTGTGGGATAAGTCTTATGATGAGGGTCCATTTACTGAGTACACTGGATATCTTTCAAACAGGTCAACTAGGAACATCGCGCAGATAGATGCAATTTATATGAGGCATGAACCAATTTACCTTGAAATAAATCCGTCAAACTCAAAAGAGCACATACTCCTGTCAGGAATAGCAAAGGAACCTGTTATCGAGTCAACCATCAAGGGTTTTTTACCTTCGGCATACAGGTTCAATATTGAATGGCCATTAAAGGGGGTGCATTATGTTGCCATGGCCTATATAGAGAACCCTGACCAGGGGATATCAAAGCAGCTTGGGTTGATGCTGCTAGGTCTAGACCATTACCTTAAGCTTGTTTTTGTTTCAGAAAACAGGACAACCCTTGGACTTTACAGCATGCTATCTCAGATGCTTTGTGCTGGAAGCACCGACATCATAGGTGATGTGTTCTGCAACAAACTTGATCCCTCTGCCTCATCAGACGGAACAAGCAGCAAGGCAATATTTACCTGCAGGGGAGACCATGAATCCCCCGTGTTAGAAAAAACAAACGAAGGCGTCAGCATATTACGCTGTGGCAAGAAGCTGCATGTGGGTCATTCCATTGACAAATCAGCTCAAATAAATGTTATAGTTGATGTTGATATTGATCCAGAAGATGAGGAAGAAGTTTTATGGGCCATGGCCACAAGGTTGCAACCGGCTGAAGGGATCAGGATTTCAGATAAGGGCATGGTCATAGATGCAAGGAGAAGCGGACTGAGCAGGCCAAAAATTCCCGACGGGGCGCTTAAGTCAGTTATTCAAAATCTCCAGTTTGTTCAAGCTCGCTCTTAATTGATGCGCGCTCATTTATTATTTCATCGAGCAATTGGTGCAACTTGTACCTATAGCTTAAGGCACGGCTGTAATACATACCAGCTGGCTCTAGCTTATTTATAGATATATCATAGTTGATCATGCAGTTCCGTGTTGAGACAACCATTTCATCTATAACCTTCAGGTAATTTTGCCTTGGATTACTGAGCCTTTGTTGATCCTTTATCAATGCTCTGAGCTTTCTCATTGATGGTTTTGTTTTAATTACCTGCTTCACTATGTAGTTAA
>JBMFTE010000079.1:0-4202 GCA_049967195.1 Nitrososphaeria archaeon | reverse complement strand
GGTGACTCCAACCGCAAACGAATCGCCATATTTGAGACCATTGTTCAACCAGATCATATATCTGTACAAAATGGTGAAACTGATGACTGCTGATGCAGGGTATATATCCAGGGAAAATTGTGATGTGATAGGATCAGCTGGTACAATTCCAAGGATATTCCCGAAGAAAAATGTGCCATACTGGGACCCGTGGAGGGAGATGATCTTCTTTATCGGAGAGGGCATTGTCCTCTTAAGTGTAGAATTTACCGTTTCAATTACCGACCTCATGTGGTACTGCTCCAGCCACTTTGGGGTATCGTAGATGAATTCGTATATCATCTAGCTTGTTGTAAGGAGGGCAACGGAGATAGCTGCAAGGATATGCGTCTACAACTTAAGGCAGCTTGTTTATCTGAAGTACACCAGGGGGATAGATCCGTCAATGAAGCGGCTGCCCAGCGTTAGGCCAGTTATTCTGGGCTACCTGACCCACTAGCACCGTTTCCCAAAGCGTGCGCCGCCGGATGTGAACAACCATGGGTGAAAGTCCCAACGTGGTAAGAGCCAATGGCTACGTAGCGAGGCCCAAGGCTGGGCAGGCGACTGTTCCGGCTGAAGCAGGGCGACAAAGGGGTTCAGTTGACCTCAGATGGCCAAACCACCCCGACGCAAAGCCGCAGGCCAGAACGTATAGTGAACCCGGATGTAGCATCGTTAGAAAGGGCCGCAGAAATGCGGCAAACGGAAGTGCCTAGCCTATGCTTTGGTGGCGAAGGCAGTACCCACCTTCGAAATTGGCAGAGTTGGTGGGGCTTCCCGGTGTAGCAGGGCTGGCATGCGGCGAAGGCTGTTCAAGAGAAGGCGGGAGGTCCGTCACCGTCCCGGTGCATGGCAATTGGCCCGAAATGGCTCGTGGTCGCCGTGCATGGGTAAGGGGCTCCATAAGCGTAACCCGCGAAAGGGGCTTCAAAGCGGTGCCGGAAGTCAGAGGGGATGGTAGTAGCAATGAGGTCCCTGTAATGGGGGCAGATGCAAAGCGTCCCCACTTTGATGGCGTGACCGGAGGGGCGACTGGCTTTCCAAGTCGCGGAGACGCATGGAACACGGTGTCAGCGAACTCCAAGGGTCACTCGGTCGTGCTGCGAAAGCGGATAAGGAAAGGAGGTTTCACTCCCTGTACGACAAGATGTACAGGGAGGACGTTCTCAAGGAGGCACGGAAAGAAGTTAAGGTAAACGGAGGAGCTGCAGGAATTGACGGGGTGACAATAGAAGACGTTGAAAGCAAAGGGGTTGACGCATTTCTCAAGGAAATAGCAGATGAGCTTCAAAGCAAGACATACAGGCCTTCTCCCCTCAGAAGAGTATGGATACCGAAGGCAAATGGCAAAATGAGAGGGCTAGGCATACCCACTGTCAAGGGTTGTGCAGGCAGCGGCAAAACTGCTGCTGGAGCCAATATTTGAGCAGGACTTCGAGCCAAATTCATACGGCTTCAGGCCGGACAAATCGGCGCACATGGCAGTAATGGAAGTGGTCAAGTGGCTTAACTTCGGATATGAGCAGGTCGTGGATGCAGACATAACAGCGTGCTTTGACACAATACCTCATGGCAAGCTGATGAAACAGGTTGCAAGGAGGGTAGCAGACGGTGCTGTACTGCATCTTATTAAGCAGTGGCTGGATGCCGGCGTAATGGAGGATGGCCTGCTGGCAGCAACGGAGGAGGGCACACCGCAGGGCTCACCAATTTCGCCACTCTTAGCCAACATATATCTGGACCAGCTGGACAAGGCATGGAAGGGCTCATCAACGCACCTTGTCAGGTATGCCGACGACTTCGTCATACTGGGAAAGCAGGGCACAGGTGAGGAAGCAATGAAGAAGCTAACAGCAATTATAGCAGACATGCTTACGTTGAGTGCAGAAAAGACAAGGGTTGTGAAAGCCGAGGACGGTTTCGAGTTCCTGGGCTTCCGCTTGGTCAGGCACTATTCAAAGGTCAGAAACAAGAGGGTAACATACTGGTTCCCCTCGGCAAAGTCAAGAAAGCGCATAAGATAAGGGAACTGACTGACAAGTCTAATTTATCAAGCGAAACGCCATATGATGCAAGGGAAAAGGTAGTAAAAGCACTCAGAGGATGGGGAGAGTACTTTAAGCACAGCATGGCGAAAACAGCCTTCTCCGAGGTATGGGAATATGCTGACCTGTCCCTCGGTAGAATGTACAAGAGGTGGCATCAGAAGGAGCACACGGGGAAATACAAGAGTATAATAAGTGCCGGTATTTCAGTCCTCAATACATGGATTAAACCCGTTCCTTACATAGTGGCACGATGAACATCATCGGTGAGCGTAGTGCGGGAAATCCGCCCGCTACGTTCGACGAGGGGCCGCAGGGTAAGACCTGCGGTCTACTCTATCCACATTTATGTAAATTTCCTGGGGAAGTCTGTGTATCTCACTGAAGCATATGAGAATTACAGCTTCTCCCAAACCCCTAACAGTTTCTTAAATTCAGCCATAAATTTTCAGTATATTGATTCAGCCAGGTCATAGGTCACCACCGGTGCATCAAGCTCATAACAGTGCACTGACCTGTACTTTTTATTTATGAGCGATTTTAACAGCATGTACTGCTGCCACTCCTCTTCCTTGGTCAGTTCCCCCACTTCTCTCGAGATTTCCGCGTAAGGCAGTGTTTGGTATATATAAAGGGGGGAAATGTAAACAACGTCGTTCCTGTCCAGCGGCAGGCCTGATATGAACTCCGCAGTGCTTTCCACGTGCTCCCTGTAATATTTCTTTCCCCCGGCGCCGGCCAGGGTAATAATCCCGGTGCTGATCCCCGCTTTCTTGGCGTCAAGTATCAGGTTCCTTGTACCGTCCAGATCAACCGGCTTGCCGAGCAGCTTCAAAACCTTCCTGCTGCCTGTTTCAAGGCCAAGGTAAATCCTCCTCACGCCCAGCCTGCCGATTTCAAGTAGGTCTTCAGCCGTTTTCGCCTTTTGAGTGGTGATTGAATCTACAAACGAATACACGGGAAGGCCGAGCTTTTCGTGTACAAGTTCAAGGTCCTCCTTCAGGAGGTCCCGGTTCATGATTATGGAGTTCGCATCACCAAGGAAAACCCCCCTTCTGGCGCTGATGCCCCTGCCAAATAGCTCCATCACCTGTGATAAATGCTCCCTGAATTCTTCAAACTTCCTTACGCTGTAGTTCTTCCCCCGGTAAAGGTTGCAGAAAGTGCACTTGTTCCAGTAGCAGCCAACCGTGGCCTGCAGGTAAACAGGGAAGTACTGGTCGGGGGGGACGATGGGGACCTCGCCGCCGTACACCCTGATGAACCTTTCCGCATCCTCCTGCAAAAAGCCCGGGCCCTTGCAGATTATATAGTCAAGGATTTTCCCAACCGAACTGTCATTCATAGTTTTCCTGCAGCTGCTGGCAAATTCAAACGCGCTTTCCCCGATTTCCCTGCCCCTCATGGAACCAAGCACCCTTGTTTCCCTCTTTCCGTTAATGTATTTGATTTCCAGGTAGCGGTTCTGCATTGTCCTCCTGTATGTCGTGCCATCCTTTGCGTATACAAGCACCCTGCCTTCAAGGTCAAGGCTAAGCACTGTCCCATCATAGTCAGTGAGCCTCAGTACACCGTCCTTTACCAGGGAAAACATCAATTTAATGAAGCCATATGCACTTAAAAACCTGATGAGGTTTTTGGGCAATGCGTTAAGCACTGTGCAGCACGGAAATTCATATTTAAATTACAATCTTTAGTTTCTGGGAGGCGCTTCCAGTGCGGCCAGCTGGGTGAAATGTCCGTGAGGTTTCTAGGTTATTATACGATTTCATCAGTACTTTCGCATATAACATCATTTCATAACAGTTAGAGCTATAATTGACAATGTTGATTTATGGTTGACTTTGGGCATAATGCCCTTGCTGTTACATTTTAGGTCAAATTTTAGCCATCAACTTATAGCATAAACAAGGGCCTCTGCCAGCCTGTTAAGATTTCACCCAGAAGGCCCGGGCCCTCTTATTGTTATCAGCTTTTGAACGATGTGCCTAAAAATTTATGCAGTGATGGCTTGAATTGATCCAACCCTTGCTAGTATCCATGTATTATGATTGCTACCATGAAGTAGACTGCCCTCAGCGTGAAGTTCCTGCTTGTTGTTTTGGCCTTAAACCCATCCTCAACCCTGTACGATGT
>JBMFTE010000078.1:0-4236 GCA_049967195.1 Nitrososphaeria archaeon | reverse complement strand
TAACTAAAAAGACAGAATACTGGAATAGCCAGGCTGAAAAATTGTTAAGCCGGCACAAATTTAGCAATTGACAAAAGGCCATGGGCCCGGGTAATTCCCTTAATGCCCGTGGAAGATAAGACCATAGTGGCCATGCTGGAATACCTACATTACGCACGTGGTTGTTAGCATCATCTATGAATTGACCGGTTTTAACTAGATATAGTTCATATGCATAAATGTGCTAACTACCAGTTAAAACCAGCACCTTATCGACCCATATGGAATACCCTGCCGCATCTGGCTTGATAGAACACTTAACCCCCTGTCACCTGCACTTTTTTGGCATTAAATCAAATGCTACCTTATAGTTCGTGAACCATTTTACCTCAATGAAAACCCTTGAGAGCCTTTCAAGGATGGCCGCATCAAGGTGGTTTTCCAGCATCTCAAAGCTCTTTACTGCCGTGCCTTTTCTTGGTTTTTCTGCTCTTCAGTTCAGTATTGCATAATTTTTGAGAACAAAATTTTTATCGTTTTCTAACCAGTGAAAAATATAATGCTGTCAAAAACCAAACTTACAGGTTTTTATACCGCCTTATATCAATTAGATATGATGACAGAAGAAGATATGACAATGACTCAGGATTCGTTGGCCTCTGCTTACGGTGGGGAATCAATGGCAAGTATGAGGTACTCTATTTTTGCAGACATAGCTGAAAAGGAGGGTTACCAAAACGTGGCCCGTCTGTTCAGGGCAATCTCATTTGCTGAAAAGGTTCATGCCAGAAACCATTTTCAAAGATTTTCAAAGTATAAAACTGCTGTTAAGGTTGTAGCTGAAGCTCCGTTTGGACCAGGAGACACAAAGAAAAACCTCGAACTGGCAATAATGGGAGAAAAGTTCGAAGTCGACCAGATGTATCCGGCTTATCTAGAATTGGCAAAAATGCAGGGGGATAAGGCAGCCGAAACCAGCTTTAAGTACGCGCTTGAAGCTGAAAAGATCCATTTGGCGCTTTATAACAAGGCTTTGGAATATGTTGCCAAGGGAAAAGATTTGCCGATGGATGGAAACATGTGGATTTGCCCGGTATGCGGGTACACGCTTATGGCATCAGATCCACCATTAAAATGCCCGATATGTAATACATCAGGTAAGACATTCCAGAAGTTTTAGAATAGATTAATTTTTTATTTTGAGGAGGCCGATGCATTTACTATGATATTCACAGGCCCAGAATATGATGCTGTGGGGGTGGCAACTGTTATATCCAGGATCTTGGACTCGCCAGGGAGGATAGATAATGGCAAGGATTGCGAAAGGTATAATGTTGGAACCTGGAAACCGGGCGTGTTTGTAGTCACGGATTGCACATATTGTGTCACAGTATTGTAATTAGTGATATTAAGTTGATATTCGAAGAAGCTGGATGATTTTATTGTAAAAGTAGAACTTGGAAGCAACACTTTTCCTATTATTTGCAGCTTTGAATTTGGCGGCTCATTGACCACTAGGTTTATTCCATGAACGTTAACCAATGGTGTTGTTGTATAATTCTGATACACTACCCCTCCCACTACAACTAAAACAATGATAACTATTGTCATCGAATAAATTGTTTTCGTTTTCATTCACCTGCTGCTTTTCCTTTATCTTCCCTTTTTATAGTGCCAATTGACTCAAGGAGGATTGAAGCTTCTTCCAGCTTAACTGCAGGCGGCTTAATACCCAACTTGTAAGTCAACTGGAATACCTGCGGAGGCACTACTGACCAACTTTTATTCACTATTGCCTGACTAAATGCTTCCCTTGGAGGTCCCTCCACAGCGACTTTCCCATCATAAAAGACGATTGCCTTGTTGCTGTAATCAGCTGCCTGTTTAACATTATGTGATACCATTATCAACGTTATTTTAAAATTCTTGTTTAAATCCTTAATATAGGATAGGACTTCTTCACCGCTCTTTTTATCCAGCCCTCTGGTCGGCTCATCCAGCAGAAGTATTGCTGGATTGTTTATAAGAACACTGCTTATTGTGAGCAGCCTCCTCTGACCCACGCTGAGCCTGTGAGGTGTTTCGTCTTTATAGGAGTATAGGCTGAACATTCTTAATAGTTCTTCGGCCCTTTTTTCAGCCTTGGATTTGTCCTCCCCCCTTAGCCTCGGAGAAAATGTAACCTCACTTAAGACTGTCGTATTAAGTATCATCTGATCAGGGTCCTGGAAAACATATCCAACTATCTTTGCTATATCACCCATCCTTAGCTTTGATGCATCTTTTCCTTCAAGCAAGACCCTTCCCTTGGTAGCCTTCTGCAACCCAGTTACAAGTCTCAATGCCGTGGTCTTTCCAGAACCGTTGGGGCCCATTATAGAAGCTGATTCTCCCTTTCTTATCTTGAAATTTATCCCCCTGAGTGTAAATTCCTTACTCCTTTCATATTTAAACCATACATCTTCAAATTCAACAGCATTCTCGCCGTCATTTAAGGGGAGAGTATCTGGATCAAGAAACGGCAATTCCCTGTTTTGCATTTCAGTTGCTATAGCTGGATTCATGTTGATAAATTCATCAATATTTATGGGGGCTTCTTTTGCTGTTGGGTTTATCCTTTTGTGCAATGCCGCTATCTGAGGTTCCTCAATTCCGAAAGACTCAATATTTCTCATAAGCGCTTCCCTTATGGGTGCATCAATAGTTATTTTCTTATCATGTATCAGTATTAACCGGTCAACCAGCCCCAGAACCCTCTCTACTTTATGCTCAGCCATTATTATTGTAATACCGTATTCATCTCTCAGCCTCTTTAAGGTTCCAAAAACTTCTTCAGTGCCTAGCGAATCAAGCATGCTGGTGGGTTCATCAAGTATAAGCAATTTCGGTCTCATTGCCAAGGCGCCAGCAATGACCAGCCTCTGCTTTTGACCTCCCGAAAGCAAAAATGTTGGCGACCTCCTTTCGTTCCATAAATTCACTTCTTTTAATGCCCACTCTACCCTGGATGATATTTCTGCAGGATTTACGGCCATATTTTCCGGACCGAATGCAATATCATCTTCTACTACAAGAGCGAAAATCTGGTCCTCAGGGACCTGATAAACTGTCCCAACATTTTTTGCAATATCTTTCATTTCCGTGCTTTGAGTATCAATTCCAAAGACGTTTATTGTACCCTCTACATTGGCTTCGATCACATGCGGTATTACGCCGTTTATGGCGTTCAACAGGGTGGATTTTCCGGAACCGGTCCTGCCAACCAAAAGCACAAATTCTCCTTCATCTATATCGAGATTGATTCCTTCAAGAGCGGGCTCTTTCTCCATTCCATATGAGATATTTAAATTTTTTATTTCGACAGCCCTCACGCTAATTTAGCACCAAACCATAAAAAAAGAAATACGACTTAATAAATGTTGCTTTACAGAGAGCCGACGATTACCTTCTTGATGTAGTACACTAATGGCGCTAGTATTATTCCTGCCACAATGCCACCCAGTCCATTTGTTGCTGTCTGGAAAAGGATGTAATTAGGCGTGTACAGGTACCCTTCTACAAACGTGGCCCAGAATCCCTGGTACCAGAAATTGTACGCTATCATCACTACGAATCCAACTACTGCGCCATCTACAAAGTACAGTCCAGGTATCTTTCTTATTCCCTCTTTCACTTTACTTGTTCCTGTGGGTTGTGCAGTTTGAACCGTGGTTGCAGCCGCCCTGAATGTTCTTTGAAATGGTGTCCCCATGTATTTCCCTCTCAGCAGCAGGTACATGTCTATCAGTGCTGCATAGGCCGTAATCTCGTAAATGAACCAGAATGGCTCTCCTCCAAATCCATAATGGAATATATCTGAAAGCAATGTGTATATGAACATCATAATCATCACGCTTCCTGCCTTGCCAATCAGCGCTGCTACAAGGAAAAGTATGAATAATTCACCTATTGTTGTATAATAGAAGACTGAAGTTATTGCAGTAAATTTTGGCACCAGTGGTGATATAAAGAAGTTATATATGACCAATATAGCGGCCAAAAGACCCATGTAGACAAAATCCACTGTTTTGAAGTTAGCGAGAATGTGTTTGTTCCACGCATAAACTATCAGTCCTGTGATTACCAGGAAGTATATGACCATTCCCCACCATGGTATTACTGAATGCAGATTAAATTCTACTCCGTTCCATGTCATGCCATAATAATTAAACAAGAATGACATTAATAAACATTACTATTTGACAAGTAGCTGATTTT
>JBMFTE010000077.1:0-4271 GCA_049967195.1 Nitrososphaeria archaeon | reverse complement strand
GCACAATCTATTCAACTTTGATAGATGAACATGCTAGAATAGTGTCCCACACTCTGTGATCAGCTTAAAAGCGATGGTTTTGAAATAAAATAAAACTATGAAATAGAAGGTTAAACTGGCTATTGAAGGATAGCTTGGGCGCTGCATGCATTCAAGTGGTATCGCTAATGCTTTATATTAGCGCGGGTTAAAAAAATTCACATGCTTGCAAAAAACAGAACCCATTTTTTAACATTCAGCATGGGCATGATGCTGACCTCTTTTATATTTACCCTGTCCCCGCTTGTCACACAATGGTACAAGCTTAGCATAAACTACCTGACGCTGATGGTTGCGTGGGCTCCACTCTGGATGACTGTAGGCGCGTTTAGCAGCGCAAGGGTATCTGACGCATTGGGCAGGAGGAAATCATATTACTTTAACCTTGCATTCCTTACAGTAGGCGATGCAGTATTTGCAATTTCGGGCAGCATAGAAGCGACATTTATTGCGCTGGCATTACTGATAATTGGTGCCGGTGGAGAATATTCATCAATAATGTCATCCACACATGAAATTTTTGAATCATCTTCCAGGGGCACTATAATGCTGCTCGAACTGAATTTTATAAATGTGGGAGGAGCAATAGCAGCGCTTTTGCTGCTACTTATAGGTAAGAGCCCGGTTTTAATGCAGAGAGAATCAGTCGTTCTAATAATGACACTGATGCTAATGTCGGTTCTGGCCAGCAGGCCTTCAGTTAAGGAATCAAAGATCTGGAAGGCAGTTAAGGACCGTGGGTCGACAATGAGCGGGCCGTCAATCAGGTTCAGGCTGGCAGTGGTTGTGGTGATAAGCCTGGCTGAAGTGGTAGGGTTCAACCTGATGGTGAGCGCCCTTGGACCGTATTTTTTTCCCCGCTACACTTCACTTCTCATTTTTTTAGGAAATTCAACAGAGGCAGCGGTAGGGATATCTGCTATCTTCCTTGACAAGTTTTCAAGGAGGGTCGTGCTTTTGGCAGCATCCATTGGAGGAACAGCTACATTTGCTTTTATCTACTTTACCTCGCCACTGTGGGTTCACAACATTGGCTCGCTGCTGGTTCCCTTTATACTGTACAACGGCTTTATATCGGTGCTGTACATGTCCGTCAACACCCTTAACGGGGAATTGTGGCCAACCAGCATGAGGGCAACGTATACGGCTCTTGTATCGTCAATAACAATAGGCGCCCTCGTCCCGATGGAGCTCCTGCTGCCCCGGCTCGGGTTCGGAGTGTATATGGATGTTGCCATGGGAACCTGGGTCTGTGGGTCGGTTGCCGCATTTAGCTGGCTAAAATGGGGCACAGAAACAGGCAAGGGAATGGGCGCGTTTGAAGCTTCCGGTGAAAGGTTAAATCCATAATAACGCTTATATTGATAATTCGGCAATTTAATCATATGAGTGGAAAACTGAGCGGAAAAGTTGTAGTGGTTACGGGGGCCGCAATGGGGATAGGCAAAGCGGCAGCCTTGGCTGTTGCAAGTGAAGGAGCTACTGTGGCTGTCTGCGATGTGAACAAGCTAGAAGGAGGTAAAACAACTGACGAAATAAACAAAAACGGCGGAAAGGCAAAATTTTACTCTCTGGATGTATCAAGTGAGCCTCAGGTAAAATATGTGTTTGAGCAAATAGGTAAGGAACTGGGCGACATATATGGCCTTGTGAACAATGCTGGTATAGCAGGAGTAAGCAAACCGACGCATGAAGTAATGCTGGAAGAGTGGAATAAAGTAATAAACGTAAATATAAATGGCGTATTTTTATGCACAAAGTATGCTGTGCCATACATGATTAAAAATAAAACCGGAAGTATAGTTAACCTGTCTTCTATCTACGGGCTGGTTGGTGCGCAGGATGCACCACCATATCACGCTTCAAAGGGTGCGGTGAGGTTGATGACCAAGACTGACGCGCTTTTTTACGCAAAGTACAATATCAGGGTTAATTCAGTACATCCCGGTTTTATAGATACACCAATGGTGGCAGGGTTTGCTGAAGGCACAGGGAACAGGGAAGCCACTTACGAAGCGCTTAAAAAGTTGCATCCGCTGGGGAGGCTCGGAAAACCGGAAGAAGTGGCCAGCGTCATAGTTTTCCTGCTTTCAGACGATTCATCGTTTATGACTGGCTCCGAGGTTGTCGTGGACGGCGGCTACACAGCTCAGTAGAGCGGAAGGGAAAGCACGACAAGCGCATGCTCCTCTTTTTCACTCGTTTTTTTCTTGTTTTCAAGCACACCTATGAATCGGTTAAAATATTTTGAAAATGTTTGCATTGAACTGTCAGACAACGTTGAGTACGACATCAGTATCGATCCATCGAGTATTTTACGCCTGTAGTTTTCAATTTCATCGTCTGCGGCCGTCCTTATCTGCTCAGCAAAGATGTTTGAAAGGAGGGAGTTCATAAACAGGAATGATATAATCAGTTCCCGGAGGTCAGAGGCTGGTGCCCTGCTTATTGCACCCATCATCTGGCTGGTTTTTACACTGTCAAAGATTTTCAGGTTAAGCTCATAGTACTTTTCCACATAATTTTTCTTAACCTTTATGCGAGGCTTTAATATTATGCCATCTCCGACCAGCTCCTTTATTGAACGGTAGAGGTTTGGCCTGGTTGTATTTGTTACCTTCGAAAGTTGTGTTACCGTCATCTGGCCGTTCTTCATGAGCAACGCTATTATAGCAAGCTTCGTTGGATTCTTAAAGGCTTTAAGGAGAACTTCTGAAGGCTCATTCGCCATGATCTAATGGTAAACTATATATAATAATAAAGCTTACGTATAAGCGATAAGTACGTGTATAACCCTGACAATACAACCGGTGGCAGGTTTGGAACTTCTTTTGTAAGGTTTTTTATGAGCCGGAATTTAGTCAGGCTTTCAGCGATTATGTTTTACATTTACTATATGTGGATCCTGATGGTAAAATATGACTCGGTGTTTCTGGTCAGCCTTATACCTACTCTTTCCCTTGCAGGCTATCTGCTGGTGCTGCTACCAGAGGGCTATATACTTGATAGATTTCCCAGGGAAATGGTGATGTTCGTAAGTTCCTTGGCCATCATGGCCGTATATCTTTCACTATTTATTTCACAGGCACTCCTGTGGGTGTACGCGGCTGCAATGATGTCGTCTGTTTTTTCCAGCATATCGTCTGATGCTTTTTTTACCCTGATGAAAGATATTGTGAATCCATCTTCAATGGGTAGGGGAATGTCGTTGGTTGAAGCAGGCAGGGGGGTTTCGGAAATTGCAGGCATAGCGCTGGGAGGCGCCTCAATCATATTGCTTTCGGATAAATTTATCCCCCTTATAGTGCTGGTGAGCGCCACCTCTGTCGCTTTCGGCATCCCCAGAATTGAGCGGGGCAGGAAGACAGCACAGAAAAAATACGGCTTCTCACATATATTTAAGGCAATAAAGATAATCCTGCCATTTCTCCTGATTGGGTTGCTGATTAACGGCCTTTTTGTTTCTATTGAGGTTTATGCTTCAGGCTTATTTTATAAGGTTCTGAACGTTGGCCCTTCATACTATACCATGTTTGTGCTTTGTTTTTCAGCTGGTGGGCTTGCGGGCGGGCTGCTGGGTGTAAGGATAAGCAAACGCCTGGAAAATCCAGCATTTATTGCGTCAGCGATGGCCTTTTTTGGACTGTCTTTCCTGGTTCTGTCAGTTAGCCGCGTGCCGTACGGTGATGTGCTGGTAATGGTTCCGCTGGGAATGGTAAATTCCCTGACCAATATACCGCTGATGTCATATCTGGTTAAGATTATCCCAAACGAAGTGCTTGGCCGGGTTAACTCGGTAACCACCATGTTCCTGGCCAGCGCCTCGCCTGTCATGGCCGTAGTTTACGGTTTGCTGTCGCGGGTTTTCCCCATACCCACCATACTGCTGCTTATTGCAGGCCTGCTTGCAATTTCCTCAGTTCCCACCTATATTACCATAAAAAAACTGTTCAAATTGACAGAAAGCAGCATAAAGGCAGCCATGGATTCATGATTGCCGCGGCTAAACTGCTGATACATTTCCAGAAAATGGCGATGCCGCAACTAACATGGCTGACTAAATTGTCAAATTTTCTTTTCAACTGTATTAATATGTCAGAAATTATATGCAACATCCATGAGGCCCCCTAACCCAAAAGAAATACCGAAGTACATCCCTAGTTTCCTGCCATTTTCTATTCAGTTAGGATTAACTACGGCATATGAAGGCAAGAAGTATATTGATTCAGGTG
>JBMFTE010000076.1:0-4361 GCA_049967195.1 Nitrososphaeria archaeon | reverse complement strand
AACCCATTGTCTGACATTTCAAATATTTCCGCATATATGATAATTAAGCGTTATGTAGGTAATTTATCAGCATCGTTTGTAGATCAACAGGCTTATGCCAATTGTCAGCCGGAATACGTCAGAAACTTATCAAAGTAAGGCACATATATTAAATTCTACAACGTCGTTGCTTAAAGGCATATGACTGGCACAGCTCCTTTGTCAAATGTTTGAATTTTATTATCAAGCGCAATAAAGCGATTTAATTTCTAAAAAATTAACAAAATCACTTAAAAAATGACGGTATAAGTTCAATCCTACTCTTCAAGTCTAGAAGCAGTTTGCAGTTGCTGTCATCAACAGGTATGCTGACCATGCAGCATCCTTCATCACACATATCACATGAATAAACAAATATGGATTTTTTATCAGGGTCAAACCTAACAAGCCCATTTTTTGTTCCTATGATTGTGCCATTTGCATCACAAATAGTAGCCTCTTTGATGTTTTTGTCACCGCCCAATATTCTGCTTAAAGCCTCCCCTACCAAGCATCTCATTGCTGCTTTTTGGGCTTCCTTTATACTTGGGGCATTTATTGGCTCAAGTCCCTCATACTGCTTGCTATCGATAATATTTAGCATAAGCAAGTTTGGATCTTCAAGCACAGTAACATCGTTTTGTGTTATAACGTATGGCAGCAGTCTAAAAACTGGTAGCAGCTTGTACAAATCGCTCTTTGTTTTAAGATTCCACTTTGAAGATATCCTTAAAATAAATGTTTTTCTATCAGCACAATTAAAGCTCATGCAAACAAGAAGCCCTCTTACAGTAGATACATAAAGGCGCCTTGACCTCTTGTCAGAGCTCGCATCACCAGAAACAGGTTTGATTAGTCCCAAATTTACCATCTTTTTTGCCTTTTTGTACACTAATGATATACTGTATGGTGATTCGCGTGTTGCTCTGTAAAGGGAAGCTGGCTCGTTTATAATAACATAAGCAAGAATATCAAGCATGGCTTTATCAAACTCAATACTTGTTAGTTCATGCACGCTGTTTTTTATTTCTCTAAAAAATTTGTCTGATATTCTGACTGGCTTCAGCCTCTTTTCCATTTTATTAACATAAATAACAATTGGGCACTAATAAATTATATGTAATAATTTCTTATTCACTTAATAATTGTTCATGCTTTAAAGCTAGAGTTGCAAGTCCACATACACCCATTAGAAGCCTACTGACTTTATAGAACATCCTCTAAAACTGGTAATCCTCTGCTACTTTTGCCAGTACTTGGGCTGTTTTGTTGGCATTTAATTAATTTAATAGTTCCAATTATACCTTTTACTGAAGGCCATCGCTTAAAAGCGATGGATACAGTTATGTTTCTGTTCTTGAAAATTATGCAATGCTAAGCAAAAACAAGATAATTGCAGAACACGGGAATAGCTAAACTCAAAACATGCTGAGCCGGCACAAATCCAGCAATTGATAATGATACAAAAGGCCATCTGGCCCTGGTATATTCCCCTAATGCTGGTGGATGACGGAAACACTTCGACCACGCTGGAATACCTAAAAAAATATTTCGCACGCAGCCTTGTTGATTAAGCAGCAGTTTTAGCTGAATGTAATTAACGTTGCAAAATTTATCTGGTTGTTAAATATATTCCTATTGAAAGTAATAAAAAGCCAACTAGCTCGAATTTAGTGAACCCTGTCCCGAAAATAATATAACTGAAAATCTCCGAAATAGCTGGAACAAGGAATAAGTACGGCGTTATGCTGTTGACACTATATTTTGAATACATTAAAACATATATGGTAAACGCCAATGCTGTACCGGGAAACGCCAATAGCAAAATGATGAACCAGAATTTCAAGGGAAGATATAGTGGCATTGGATTAAAAAGCAACAATGCAATTGTAAAAGGTAAGGCATAGATCATTTGATATGTATTTACTGTTGCATAATTTTCCTTTGAAAGCGTCTTTTTATAAAAAATTATGCTAATTGACCAGCAAATAGATGACCCAAAAACAAGTAGTGGCCCAATTACATTTGAAATATAAAACTGTTCATAAAATATCATTATCACACCGATAAATCCCAATAACATGCCTGAAAAACTTATGGCGCTCAATTTTTCCTTTAAAATAGAAGAAGAAAGTGCCATAGTTATTATAGGGTATGTATACATTATAATGGCTGCAACCGATGATGATATGTAATTTTCTCCGAGGTACCAGAAAGTCCATGTACCAAAGATGCCAAGTGAGCCAAAAATTAAAATCTCAATATTTTTCTTAACACCACGAATCGGTTTAAATCCATGTGGTATAAGGATAACAAGAAATGGTAAAGTAAATATTAGCCTTAAAAAAGTGAGATAAAACGGCTGCACATAATTTAGCGCCAGCTTTATCAGGGAGTAGTTAAGTGCCCAGAAAGTTACTAAAAGTGAAAACATCAGTATCTCCCTTTTTTCCATGATGATTGACTTGATAAATCGCTTAAAAATATAACTAAATCAATTCTAAGGCTATTTAGGGTATTCCTACGAAAACTGATGGAACTACAATGTGATAATAGACGGTTTAATTGATGTTGTTGAAGAATAAGGAATTAAGCGCGTGAATAAAAGGAACACACCCAAAAGGTGTTCGCTGTGCGGGGGTATTTATGGAAGCAGAAGAAAACCCGCGAGTTATATATGCGTCCTCGTTGAAAAAGTGAGATAAACGCTGACCTGAATGGCGCAGCTAAAATGGTCCTGAATCCAACGCGGATAAATGGCTGAAGAAATAGCCTACCCGTGGACAGGGCGGACAACCACCGGCTACTAATCAATGGAAATGGAGGCGGTAAGCCCAGAACCTCCAGTGGTTAGCTTAAAGATGTCAGATTTAAATAATATAAATCATGATTAATGTTATATGTTAAATACAGCGATCGCTATTAGTGTACTGACACTAACCCTGTATACGTCAGGTGATTTGCTTATTAAAAGGCCCTCAGAAAGAGCCGGAAGTGTGCCAGTTTCTCTTGTGGTCAGCGCCTCATCTGCAGCATTTTTGACTATTCTATCTAGTTTCTTCTATTCTACGATCCCGCTTATTTCACTGTTTTTTTCTATAATAACTGGTATTATAATGGGAGCAGGGACACTTCTTGTGCTGAAATCGCTTGAAAGCGAACAGGTCTCGGATACAATGTCAATGGTTGCCATTTCATATGTTATACCAGTGATTTTTGGGACACTAATATTGCAAGAAATAGTTCCGAGGTTTTCGTGGTTTGGTATAGTTCTGATATTCACAGGTTCTGCAGTAATAATGTTCAAGGAAATGAAGTTTAACAAAGCCCTTCTTCCAGCCGTTTTTGGCAACATTCTCTGGGGATTTCAATTTATAACATTTGACTATGCGTTACAGTACTCAAATAATTTTCTTATAATTGCAGCAAGTAGCAGTGTGATAGCTTTGTCGGTAGTTTTTTTATATGCGTATATAGAATCCGATATTAAGATTAAAACGCCTTATGCTATTGAAGCAATGTTTGCAGGAATTATTCTTGGCCTCGGCCTTGCTGGCGCGCTATATCTAGTGTTAAACCATATAATAACGATAGGCCTTTCTATTGTAGCAGCTGAACCCGCTCTGATCACACTTTTTGGGAAATTAGTTTACAGAGATAGAATAAATTTAGTGCAGGTTGCGGGTGTGTCAATGGCTGTTTTGGGAATAATATTTGTGACTTATTTCTGATAAATCTTTTGCTTCATTCATTTATCATTTAGTAAAACCATGTGCACGTCATGATCACGCTTTAGCATAATCCTTCTAAAACATGTGAACCGCACCCGGTTTTAGCTGGGCGTAGTTCACAAGTACTATTTATCGTTAAACTGCATAAACTCCTAAAATAAATGGTAAACCAATAAGCCTATGTCACCTCCCGACGCATGGAGGTGATATTGATGATAACCATCATGCGAGGGGAGGTGTATCTTGACGATGCACACATCCCTTTAATAAACAGTGAGGAGGAGTACGTGAAGCAGAGGTACTTTGCTGTAGCGAAGACTTTGGCGCCTGAAGTGTTCAGGATAACAAGGAAGGAAGCAGCAGACATGCTAGGTTTGAGCAAGAGACAGCTTCAGAGGATAGTTAAGAGGTTCAAGGAAGAGGGCATTCTTGGGTTGAGGAAGAAATCTACAAGGCCAAACACCTCATCAAACAAGATACCTGAGGATGTTGAAAACAGGATTGTTGAAGTGAGGAAGGCAACAGGATTTGGTTCAGAGAGGATAGCTGTAATAGTGAATAAGGGACTTGAGATAGAGGGCAGGAAGGGCGTAAGCGATACTACATGCTACA
>JBMFTE010000075.1:0-4433 GCA_049967195.1 Nitrososphaeria archaeon | reverse complement strand
GTGATCCGCTTAAAAGCGATGGCTTTATAATTCAGTAAAAAAGAAAAAGTTTGAAAAAATACCGGGGATGTGATAGCTGACTTAATGCTAGAGGGTTATGTCTGAATTTAGTGTTTTTTGCTGCATTGCCTTCTTCAGCCTCTGGTTTGCCATCTTTGTATATTCCTTCGATATATCAATCCCCAGGAACCTCCTGTTTAATTGATATGCAACCTTTGTTGTGGTTCCAACGCCGTTAAACGGGTCTAATACTACATCATTCTTGAAACTGAATAATTTTAATACTCTTTCCACCAGTTTTTCCGGAAACATCGCTGGATGTTCAAATTGTTTCATGTCCATTTCCGGAGCTATGTCCCATTTTGCATAAACCCATTTTTTAAATTCCTCGCCGGTAATGTCGGCATTTTTGCTGTCCCCTGCGTGCTTTAGATCTCCCTTGGAAAAGACTTCCAAAAATTCCCATGTATATTTCAAATACGGGTTGCCTGGGCTCTTCCAGGAACCCCAGGCGGTGTATTTGGCATTATAGTTATGCTTTTCCCAGAGTATCTCCGCCCTCCAGATCATTTTGTTCTTCATAAAGAAATTGGAGATGATATGGTGTATTGGTATGTAGTCAGAAAACAGGGGTTGAACGTCTACAACGATCCTGCCACCAAACTTTAAAACTCTGATGCACTCTTTAAAAATTCTGAAAAGTTTAACAAAATAGGCATTCCAGTTTGTTCCATCCTTATAGTTATCATAATCTAAACCAAAATTGTAGGGCGGTGATGTGAATATCAGATCCACACAGTTATCAGGCAGTTTTTTCAAAAAATCCTCCGAATCCGCGCAGATTACTTTGTTTTCAAATTCTTCCGGTATTTTGCTGTTTGCCGTTGAAAAATTGTTTTTCGCTGCATAATAATACATCCCCCTTTTTTTGGCCTTTTGTTTCCTGTTTTTTACCTTCCTTTCCCTGTCATACCCGACATAAAGCCTCTTTCCAGATTTAATTCCATAACTTTTAATGTTTTCAATACACTTAACTGCTTTAACCAGGGGGTTCTGTAAAGGCAGTTTATGCTTTTGCACTGTTTCATTTATTTTTTGCCTGAATTTTTCCAAATCCAGTGCCCTTAGATTTATTATCAATTTTCCCCCGTAATTCTCAAGAAAAATATCTTCCATTGAGAAGGCACTGTTGATATCTGATATTATGGAATTTTCCAGAATATTTGATTTCATTTCTATTCGTTTATATCGCGTATTTTTATCCAGCACCTTGTCCAAATGCATCTTTATAATTTGGGATGGTGTATATAAGAATGTGAACTACGCGCAGTTAAAACCGGGCACTTCATTGATGAAACTCGCTACAATGTGCGGAACTGGGGTATTCCAGCATTAACTTTGGCCCATCATAAGTTCTCAAGCACAACAAAGCTCCTTACAGCTGTGCCTTTCCTTTGTTTTCTTTCAGCTCTCTTGCTTAACATTATATAATTTTGGAAACTTGGTGGTGATCCATCGCTCAAAAGCGATGCTTTGTGATCATGCAAAAGTTAAAATTCTGCGAGTATTGATAATTATACATGGATGACAGCTGCACGATAAAGGCGATAAAACCTATCAACATAGGCGACTATGAAAGCCTAGAAACATTAATGAAGGCTTTCTCAAACAAGATAAGGCTTGCCCTACTTGACGCCCTTGTCAAGAACGGGGAACTATGCGCCTGCGAGCTGGAGCTCTCCACCAATCTGCCGCAGCCAACCGTAACCCTTAACCTCCACAGGCTGTATTATGCCGGCCTCCTTAAGAAAAGGGAAAAATCAAAATATACTTACTTTTCAATAAGGGATGAATTCACACCAATAATAAAAAGCATACTGAATATGAAAGCGGGTACAGGGTCAACAGGCAAGCGTGCTGAGCTCGCTACTCACCGTGGTTGATGTTGATTTTTGTTTTAAGCTCTTTAGAAATTTTCCCAGAGCTGATAAGGGAATTTGCTAGCTCTTTCAGCTGAGAGCCGTCAGGGAAGGAAATGGCATTCCAGAGGCACGCAACCCTGCAGTTGTCGCACCCAACCATGCAGTTATCAGGGTAGAGGACTACTGCCTTCTTGCTTCCCGGGTTGTACCCAAACACGTTTCTTTTCTCGGAGCAGGTGACAACGCACAACCCGCACCCGACGCACTTTTCATCGTCTACAATGGGGTGCCATTTGATGCTGTCCCTGTTTATGCCGTGCCACACGGCGAAGCTACTTTCTTGCAACTTCCAGCTCCTCCTGAACTACATGATCCGGATGTGCCTTCAGACGGGCATCGAGCTCCCTCCTTACTTCCGGAAATATCCTGTTTTCACGTATCAGTTTCCCGACAAATTCCTTCGGGTCCCCCTGAAATGTTATCGCGTATTCCGGGCAGAGTTTGCCACACGTTGTGCAGCCAAGGACGCAGCTGCCAGGATTGGCAATGACAGGGGCATCCTTGTCTGATGACCACGCAAATACATTGTTGCCACAGGTCAGGAGGCACATACCGCATCCTGTACATGCTTCATAATTAATAACAGGAAACCACTGGTAATGTGACCTTTCAACTCCGTGCCACATTTTGCATGATGCCATAGCTCATATTCTAAAATTGTAATATATAAATATAACTGTAATCAAAAGCGTAATATATTTATTATAGCACTCTTTACAAGCAGCATAATTTTATATGATCATGAAGCCGTCTCTTAAAAAGCGATTGATATAGTTAGGTTTCAGTTATTGAAAATTAATCATCACTGAGCAAGAGAGAAGGAATAAAGCAAGGGCCGTAATGGGCATTGGGGTTCTGAAAAACAACTTTATGCGGCAACTATTTTTATGCCGAATATTTGCATATGTCTATTGGCCTTGTTGATTAAGCAGCCAGTTTTAGCGGGGCACAGTTCACATGATTGCAGTTGCCTGCAAGCTGCTCACCTGAAACCGGAAAACGTTATTAGGGAATAAATAACAATGATAAAGATGCGAACAGGAAGCGGCACGATAAGCAGCTTAATTACACTTGAAGAGCACTATTCAATCCCGGCTTTGTTGGGCAAAGATAAGCACGGAGGTTCACCTGCCCCTGGTGCCAATCCATATTCTGAGTTTGCTGAAAAACTAGCTGACCTCGGGGAGCGGAGGATATCAGACATGGATTCAGCCGGAATTGATGTGCAGGTCCTCTCATTGACTTCCCCGGGAACCGAGCAGATGGAACCGGCAGATGCAGTACGCGTTGCCGGCTCTGTGAATGATTTTGTTGCGGCTGCAATTAAAATGCACCCATCCCGGCTGGCCGCTTTCGCGGCGTTGCCTACATCAGTGCCGGAGAAGGCAGCAGACGAATTAGAAAGAACGGTGAAAGAATACGGCTTCAAGGGTGCGCTAGTGAACGGCCATTCGCGGGGCAGGTACCTTGATGACAGATTCTTCTGGCCCATACTGGAGCGCGCGGAGGATTTGAATGTGCCCATATACATTCACCCGACAGTTCCCCCAAAGTCGGTCGTTGATACATATTATGCTGGGCAGTTCAACCCGGATGTAATTTACGCCGTTTCAACATCAGGCTGGGGCTGGCACATTGAAACAGCGGTGCATGTCCTGCGCCTGATACTTGGCGGGGCGTTCGACAGGTACCCTGGGCTGCAGATAATAATAGGACACCTAGGCGAAGCCATCCCTTTCATGATGGACAGAATTGACCGCAGGCTTCCCGGTGAACTCACAAAGCTGGACAGGCCAGTCAGCTACTACCTGCGCAAAAATATCAACTATACCATAAGCGGGTTCAATTTCATTCCGTCATTCCTGAACCTGCTGCTTCAGGTGGGCGCCGAAAGGATCATGTTCTCCACAGATTACCCCTTTTTATCAATGATCGAGGCGCGGGATTTCTTGGAGCACCTCCCTGTGAGCAGTGCCGACAGGGAGAAGATAGCTCACTCAAATGCAGAACTCCTGCTCCATTTCTGACCGGTCGTTTTGCAAACCAAGCGCTTTATCAGTACTCGCTTATTTGCCTTAATGTAAGTTAGGAGTTTGAGGTAAGCGGTAAATCTCATCAGTGAGATACACAGGCTTAACAAAATTTTATAAAAGAAATAGGCTTTATACCATTTTTGTAATCTATCGTTTGTAGGGATGGTCCGAAGTTATGCCCGTGGAGGCACCTCCGGCAGGCACCAAACGGGTGCTAGTCGTGTGCCGTTGAGTCAGGAAACATGCTGCGGACGAACCCAGGACAGCGACATGGGAAGCTTACACCCTTCAGTGTAAGAGAATGCCATTGATGACCATGTAAAAACGCGCAAGGCCAGGAGCGCTCTAACAGCTGAACATTATCGCTCTGCTGGCAAGGCTGTTCACTTTATCCGCCATATCGGGCCTGAAAGTTATC
>JBMFTE010000074.1:0-4489 GCA_049967195.1 Nitrososphaeria archaeon | reverse complement strand
CGATATCCTGCTGTGATAGCGACGGTTTTACAGTTTTCAGCGCTTCCTCGAAGTGCTTTATTTTAACTGGCATGGCATGTTCAAGCTTTTCGTTTATGCTCTCCCTTATGGCAAGCATAGCAGCTTCTCTCACAAGTGAAGCTAGATCAGCTCCTGTATATCCTCCCGTCCTTTTAGCGAGCTCGTTAAGGTAAGTCCCTTTTGCAACTTCGTCGTCTAGCTTCATTCCCCTTGTGTGCACCTTCAGTATATCCAGCCTTGCGGTTTCATCAGGAGGGGGCACGTAGACAAGCCTGTCAAATCTCCCTGGCCTCAGCAGAGCCTGGTCAATTATGTCAGGCCGATTTGTAGCAGCCATAACGACGACATTTTTGAGCGGTGCAATCCCATCCATTTCAGCAAGTATCTGGTTCACTATTCTGTCCGTTGCGCCGCTGTCAGTCCTTGAACCTCTTTCTGGAGCAATTGAATCAAGCTCATCAAAAAAAATCACGCTAGGTGCAGCAGCCCTGGCCTTCTTGAAGATCTCCCTCACCGCCTTTTCGGATTCACCAAACCACTTGCTCAGAACTTCCGGCCCCCTGATTGATATAAAGTTAGAGTTGCTTTCCGTTGCCACCGCCTTTGCCAGCATTGTTTTGCCAGACCCCGGCGGGCCGTAAAGCAATATCCCCTTTGGCGGTTCCGTCCCAACTTCCCTGAACATGTGAGGGTATTTAAGTGGCCATTCGACCATTTCCCTGAGTTCCTGCTTTACTGTGCTGTAGCCACCTATGTCATCCCACTTGACCTCCGGCACTTCGATTATTACCTCCCTTAGAACAGTAGGCTGTATGTCTTTCATGGCTTCAAGAAAATCCTTCATCCTGATCTTTATTTTTGAAAGCTGTTCAGGCGGAACCTGTGGCTGCTCCACGTCCAGCTCCTTTTTTGTTTCAATTGCCTCCCTGAGCCTTATCATTGCCGCTTCCCTCGCCAGCGCAGCAATATCAGCACCCGTATACCCGTGGGTCATGTCCGCTAACACTTCAAGCTCGACCCTGTCATCCTGTGAGCATATTTTGCTCTTGACATCGCTGTCTGAGCACAACGGCACGTTCCTTGTGTGCACGCTTAGTATCTCAAGCCTGGCCTTCTTGTCTGGCATTCCTATGTTTATCTCCCTGTCAAATCTCCCGGGCCTTCTGAGCGCGGGGTCAACGGCATCCGGCCTGTTTGTGGCCCCTATTACTATTACCTGTCCCCTTTCCTGCAGCCCGTCCATCATGGTCAAAAGCTGGGCCACTATCCTGGTTTCGACCTCCCCCTTTACCTCTTCGCGCTTTGGTGCGATTGCGTCTATCTCATCTATAAATATTATTGCCGGTGCATTCCTTTTAGCCTCATCAAATATTTCCCTTATTTTTCCCTCGGATTCTCCATAGTATTTGCTCATTATTTCAGGACCATTAATTGAGGTAAAGTAAGCGTTAGCCTCTGAAGCTACCGCCTTTGCAAGCAATGTCTTACCGGTGCCTGGGGGGCCGCTGAGCAGGACTCCACGGGGTGGTTCCACCCCTAGGTGCTTGAATATTTCAGGATGCCTGAGGGGCAGCTCTATCATTTCCCTTACCTTTCTTTTTGCCTCCTCTAGGTCCCCTATATCTTCCCAAGATATCCTTGGTGCAGAAACTTCAGCCTGTTTAACCGGTTCCTCCTTAACCTGAACCTCGGTCCTTTCCCCCACATATGCAGCCTGGCCTGGAGTTACAGATGATACTATAAACATTATTGTTCCATAATATGAGGGAAATTCAATTGCCTGCCCCTTCCAGACAGGCTTTGTATAGAGGATTTCCTTTTTCATATATTCTGTGAACTCCGGGGCAAAGCTTACGGTCTGCTCCGCTGGCGCGATGATCACCCTTTGTGCCTCTGAAAGTCTGGCCTTCTTAACCACGACCGCGTCTCCAATGCTAACCCCTGCACTCTGTCTTATCATTCCGTCCATCCTTATATAGTCCTTTTCTTCGTCTTCCGAGTATGCCGGGAGAACCTGGGCATATGAACTTTTTCCGTCACCGTTAATTTCCACGTAGTCTCCAGGGTTAAGGTCCAGCTGACGCATATGGCGCTGGGAAATCCTGACCAGATACCTACCAACGTCCCTTGCTCTGGCTTCGGCCGCATATAATGTTATTTCATTTTTGGTCATATTAAAATTTAAAAATTTTATGTATATAAAATTAATTGTAAAACCTGCTGAAGCTAATTCCGGCTATATTCCCGGCAGACGAATTCGCCTTTATCAGCCCAAGCCTGCACATTTAAATATCCGAACCTGCAAACTTAAAACATGTCTGAGTCAGCCTGCATGATAGAAGTAAATGGCAGGGAGGTATGCCTTTACCCGTCGGAAAAGGTAATCAGGCTTCTTGGAAAGGAATATACTATTTTGATAGTGGGGCTTCTTGGAAACAGGAAGTCTGGCTTCAATGAAATAGCAAAGAGCGTTGGCAATCCAAGCCCGAACCTGCTATCGCACAGGCTGCATGAGATGGAGGAAGCCGGCCTTATTTTGAGGGACGTCTTGCATTCCAAGCCGGTTTCTGTAGAATATTCCCTCACCGATAAGGGCAGGGAACTTAGAAAGCT
This sequence comes from Nitrososphaeria archaeon, assembly GCA_049967195.1. Taxonomy (GTDB): domain Archaea; phylum Thermoproteota; class Nitrososphaeria; order Conexivisphaerales; family UBA164; genus KM4347-05. The sequence goes on along the minus strand of JBMFTE010000074.1, from coordinate 1,855 downwards.
GCTCATACCCCTCTTTGAGTGGCTTGAAAAAGTTCAGCAGTGACATCAGCTTAACTCTATTGATTCCCCGGCTTTCAGCACCACAACCTTTGTGCCTGGCGAAAGCTCTTTTGTCATTTTTGCAAATTCCATAGGATCCTGCTTTATTACTTCAAATGTACTGTAATGCATCGGTATTGCTATTCTGGGTGAAATCATCTGCACCGCCATTGCTGCCTGTTCTGGGTTCATGGTAAAAAATCCGCCTATCGGAAGTAACGAAATGTCTGGCTTGTAAAGTTGGCCAATAAGTCTCATGTCACCAAATAGCCCTGTATCTCCTGCGTGGTAAATGGTAGCGGTTTGGGTTTTTATGATAGCGCCTGTTGGTGCACCATGGGTGCTAGAATGAAATGCTTGGGTAAGAAATACGCTAATGCCAGAATTGAGCTTCAGTGGGCCGCCTATGTTCATCCCCACGGTATTCACTTTTTCAGTTTCGTTAAGGAAGTTTGCAAGCTCAAAAACTGCAATTATCGGCGCCCCGCTGTTTCTGGAAATTTCCACGGCGTCACCAAGGTGGTCCGAATGATCGTGAGTAACTATTATATAATCCACATGGTAGTAATCCGAGACTTTGGAAGGCGACATTGGATTTGAAATCCAGGGGTCTATTAACAGCACTTTATTTGACTCATTTATTTCAAAAGCGGAATGCCCAAGCCATTTTAACATGGATAAGCAATGCGCAGTCAAAAATAAATACTTTTTCCGCTTTACTGTTTTTCGATTTTTCTCGGTTTCAGTTCAGAATACTGCCCGCCCTGTGTCCTGTACAGGCTCATTTCGTATTCCGTTTTCCACTGTGTCCCATCCCATCTTCTTAGCTGTATTCTCAGGATTTCATCTTCAGGGTGAGTTTTTCCCTTCCATACGCTTATGCTTAGAAAATCGTTTTCAGCAACCTTTTTGCTGAACTTTGCCTTTGGTCCCCTTTCCATGTTTTTATACTATTCGTGCACATTCATAAACTTTTTTAATGGGCGTTCAGCAGTGGTAAAAAATACCTAAATAATTAAATAAGGCATAGATTTATGCCCTGTAATGGCTTCCAAAAACTACAAGTGGGTAGCGCTTTCAAATACAACAATTGGTGTGCTCATGGCATCCATAGACACTAGCATTGTAATAATATCCTTGCCTTACATTCTCAAGAGCGTTCTGGCGCACACCCCCGGCGGTTCTGCGCCGTTTAATTCAGCTGCATACGCCATTGCAACCGCGGATTCATTCAGTTATGTCATGTGGGCCCTGCTGGGCTACATGCTTGTGACCGCCACCCTGCTTCTGCTGTTTGGAAGGCTTGCAGACCTAAAGGGCCGGGTAAAGATATACAATCTGGGTTTTGCCATATTTACAGTTGGTTCCCTGCTTACGGGGCTGTCGGCAATCGTAATTCCAAATTCGATTGTAACAGAGGGTATTCAGATAGTAATATTCAGGCTGATGCAGGCCATTGGGGCAGCTATGCTGTGGTCAAATTCTGCAGCAATACTTACTGACGCATTTCCCTCCAATCAGCGTGGACTTGCGCTGGGCACAAACATGGTTGCCGGGGTTGGCGGAGGGATTCTGGGGTTGGTGCTTGGGGGGATCATAACTTCAGTCACAAGCTGGAGGTACATTTTCTTTATAAATGTCCCAATAGGGATATTTGGAACTGCCTGGGCGTACATGAAGCTCAAGGACCTTTCACAGAGGCACACTAATGAATCCCTTGACGTTTTGGGTGGCATCCTTCTTTCAGGCTCAATAGCGGTTCTTCTGCTGGGGGCAACATTCTATACAATGGGGTTCATGGCTTCGTCTGCAGCAA
>JBMFTE010000073.1:0-4587 GCA_049967195.1 Nitrososphaeria archaeon | reverse complement strand
AAAAAAAGCAATATGAAAATAATGTTCATTAAGCGGCAGTGTTTTAATAATTTGGTGCCGTTCAACCACCAATGTTTTCCGTTTAATATTCAATTTAATATCTTTAGGAAAAATAATCACAATCAATTTTCCCGATTCATTTTAATTATTTCCCAAAGTCATAGTTTTCGGAAATAAACGCCATAACTATTGTTGGCATTTAATTTAGGTGATATAATTTATTTCATAAAGGGTTCTGACCACCGCTCTTAATCCATTATTTTCATGATTTAATTCATACTTTGTTATGCGCCCCGGTAATGCCTTAACCCAGTTTATGGTTACAAGTGCATTTATGTCAGAATGCAACGCCCTGCTCCTGACACCAGTCCTTTTTTCAAGCATATAAACAGAAAGCGGATTACCCGCCAGTTCAAGTTCTCTGATTATCCTGAGCCTGCCCCTGCTTGACAACCCAGTCTCGGCTTCGCTACTGGCCATTTAGATTCAACCTGCCAATCATGTAAGTGAGAAAGTCGTCAAGGTTATGAACCGGAGCCCCGCTTATGCCTATCTTAGCTACGCCCTTGACATCAATCAACCCCCTGTCATCAAGCTCCTGTAACGCCCTTACGAACTCCTTTAGTTCAATTTCCCTGATATTCATTGCACTGCATACTTCCCTGTGCATTTCAACTATTTTATCAAGTGAAGTGTAGCTTACCCTTTCTATCTTAAGCGCCCTTGTAACAGAAAGGAGGACCAGCTTGAGTTCAGGGCTAAGCAGTTCAAGGTCTTCCTGGGTTATGAAAGGACTCGTAATGCTCATGACGGTCCTGATATGCTCTATCGTTATCGTCTCACTGCCATGTGATTCTGCCAGCATGCCAGCGTTGAACAGCATGTCCAGTGCATACCTTATGTCGCCGTATACCGGTGGTCTGGATGTTATATCAGCTATGTACCTTATTACGTTTTCATTATAAGCTGTAATATTCAGAGATTCGGCTGCCCTCTTTAGCAGAATGTTAAATACCTGCTCAGAGCTATAACGCTCAAAAAACATAATCCGGTTCCCAAGGGAGCTTAACTCGGCCCTGTCCAGGTCATCCCTGAAGTTCATTGTCCTAGAGCTTATGACGACAGTCGGTATCATTATCCTTCCTGATGGCATTGATTCATTCAGGCGCGTCAAGTTGTAAATTACTGGCTCCCGGTTTTTCTTCAGCGCAAAATCAATTTCGTCAAGCAGCAGTATGCCGATCCTGTTTAGCCTTTCAAGTGTCCTAAGCGTCTCTAGTAGCAGTTCTTCCGCACTAAGGCTTGTTGAATATGATTCCGGTGCTAACTGGTACGCCATCTGCCTGAACATCAGCAACCTGGTTGAACCGTGCTGCCTGGGATTTATGTATGAATACCTGATGTCATACTTTTTTCCATATTTTTGAACTGAATTCTGGGCAAACCTGAACATGGTAACAGTCTTTCCTGTGCCTACATCTCCAATTATCTGCTGCACCCTGAAGCTCTTCTCCTTTACTGAATCAGTAAACAGGGTTTCAAGGTCATTAAGTGCCGTTTCCCTGTAAGGAAGTTCCTGCGGCACATATGATGGCAGTAACCTGCTGCTATCAGCAAATATTTTTTTAGCCATAAACGCCAGTGCTCCACGCAGGCTAAAAACATTAACCTATTACAAAAGGCCCGGCCCCCCTCCCCCCATATGTGCATGTCAAGTTAAATAATCAACTACTAAATGTTGGTTATGAGATGTTCAGCAATGATCATGGAGGTGGTTAAAATTGATCAGGGCATCTGAAATCGTTGAAAAGAGGATCAGATCCCATGATTGGATTGACCGTGCGCTGGGCGGGGGGTTGGTATGCGGCCAGTCATACATAATATATGGCAATTATGCTGAAACTGTTATGATTATTTATATGGTATCGGCATTGGGCAAGGTTGTCTACATAAATTCCACGGATTATTATTCAAAAAGAAACATGATAGATGTGGAGGCAATCGCACGTGAAGCCAAGGCCCAAGGTATGGATGCAGGCCAGGTTCTTAAGTCAATAATCGAGATCTCGGCCCACAGCCCGCAAAGGTTGCTAAATGCAGTAAAACAGGCCATAAGCGCAGAAAACACAAAACTCATAGTGTTACACGGGTTAAATTCGTTCTCTAAGGACTCCAAATCATCAGAAACCGCATTCTATGCTTTAAGAAGCGCAGCAGCTAGAGCCGGAGTGCCGTTTTTAGCCGTTGAGGATAAACCTAAAATTACCCCTATTATGGCTTCCATGTGCGGGTATATGGTTGCCGTGGACAGGGTAATGGAAGGTATACGCTTCAGTTTTTTGAAGCCGGCACAGGCACAATTAACCGTGAGGTGGGAAAACATGGGTAGATTGACGCCCTCTTTCAGGAAAAGATATGAGAATTATATAGAGAGCATAAGAAGGGAGTTTGAACCTTTGCTGAGGGATGGAAAGGGTAAAACGATGGAAGATATGATCGAACGCGTATGGAATCCTGAAATAGCATCTATGGCTGCACTGAATATGCCGGTATCTGATTCTATGGTATTTGTTTCGATGCTTTACCTGATGCATGAACTGTCAGTTACAAAAAACGACTTGGAGGAGATAAAGGAAAAATTCAGGCGCCTGCAGCAAGGAGAACCAGCCTACCAGTGATATCCAGATTGAACACCATCTGGATTCAAACGGTAATTTCACACATATAAGGTTGCATCAATTGATGCGCGGCTATCTATTTGACGTTTACTTTTCCAATGGCTCGATTTTTGTTTGGATCAAGGGTGAAGATGGCATATTCTACAGGCACTCAGAAAGCTATACGCCATATTTTATTATCGACGCAGGTGACAATAACGACGCCATCATTTATGATATTTCGGAAGTTGCAAGTGCCACGCTTGTCAACAGGCTGTTTCCAATAGACAGGCCAGAAAGCAGGTTAATGGTCATGGTCGAACCAGAATGGCAGGATTACAATAAAATGCTTAAAAGGGCAATGAAAGATCCCAGGATCGATGCAATATACGATTCGGACCTGCTGCCGGTCCAAAAGTTCCTCTTTAACAAGCTCAAAGTAGAACCCGGAAGCGCAGTAAACTTTGAAGTAAATGATGGAAAACTCAGAATTACCGCTGACAATGAAGACCAGTTATCTTATTCCCCGCCGTTTGACCTAAAAGACGATATCATATGTGGCAGGCCATGCTGGCAGGTTAATAAAAGGGAGGCAAATGACCCTGTAGATTACCTTCAGGGATCGTGTGCCGGCAGAATATCAATGGATTTACGGGCGAAATGGTTTGGGTGCACTGAAACCGGCTTGGCTTGGCTTGTAGAGAGGGCAATGTTCGCCTTTCTGCCACTGGGGTTGGCTGCCCGCTGGAGCAGCAATAAAATAATTGATTCTAGGAACGCATTTACGCTCATAAACAGGGGGTTTGTTGTTCCAAAGTTACATGTAAATGAGCCTTCCATGAGCATGCTTGATTTTGTTGACAGGGACAGGGGAGGGTACACCATATCGCCTAAACGCATTGGCGTCTTTGAAAATGTGGGTGTAATAGATTTTGATTCAGAATATCCCAGCATAATTGCCAAATACGGAATAAGCTACGGCGGGTATGGTTGGCTGATTCCAGAAGTGATAAGGCCATGGCTTGAACGGAGGCTATTGTTAAAGCGGTTGGTCAGGAATACAGAAGATAACAAGTTAAAGGCGTTCTATTTGGCGCGTTCAGACTCATTAAAGCTGATCCTTGTAAGTGAATATGGTATATCAGGATGCTCGCTAAACAGGTTTGGCAACCATTTCGCGTTTGAGGAAATTAACAGGATATCAAGGCAGGTTATGCTAAAGGCTAAAACCGTGGCCGAGCAGAACGGTTTTGACGTGATTTACGGTGACGTCGATTCGCTGTTCTTAACAAAGGAAGGGGCAAGTAGGAAGGACTACGAGCTGCTTTCTGATATTGTTTCAAGGGAAACTGGCATGCCGGTGTCTGTTGACAAGGTTTTCAGGATTTTGGCTTTTCCCGGCAAAAAAACTAACAGGGGCACCGCCGCATTAAAAAGGTACTTTGGAATAACAGATTCGGGTCAGGTTGAATGCAGAGGTATAGAAGCCAGAAGAAGTGACGTGCCTGAGGCAATAAGGTCGTTTCAGTTAAAATTAATAGAGGCGGTTTACGGCAAGGGTGATATTAACACGGTAAAAAGCTTGGCAGCAAGCACAGCATCTGAAATTTTATCAGAGGTTATAGGCAGTATCAGGGGCGGTCTGGTGCCGGCAGAATCGCTGGCATTTGAAAAAAGACTTGGCAAGGACCCCAGAAAGTACAATGCAAATGCACCTCAAAAGATTGCGGCTGAGCTTGCAGGTCTCTCAGCTGGTGATACGGTAAAATATATAGTATCAAAAAGCGGCATTTCAATAAAATATGATGCGCAGTATGACTGGAAAAAGTACGCTTCAATTGTGATGTCGGCAGCAGCCACAGTGCTGGAGCCGCTGGGAATAATCCCTTCGCTTGAAACTGAAATTCAACGCTTTAGCTGAATCTTTATT
>JBMFTE010000072.1:0-4619 GCA_049967195.1 Nitrososphaeria archaeon | reverse complement strand
ACGCAAAGTGTATAAAATCCTTATATATAAGATTTACATTATTTATTTTATGGTTTCTGCCACGGTATTGCTGCTCTCCAGAGTGGTTTCTGCCGTCGGAATACTTGTTCATATATCTCTTGCTTCGTCATTTCTTGGCACAATCGCCCTTGCCCTCTTGTTTGAGTTCAGGTATTTACGAAGCGGCGATGCTGATTATATGCAGCTTTCGCGCAAGTTCGCTGTCATATCAACGATAATATTCGGCGTCGGAGCAGCATACGGCACACTTGTTGAATTTGGGCTTGTCACTGTGTGGAGCAATTTTATAGCACTTATAGGTGCATTGGCCCTTCCGTTTTTCCTTGAACTGTTTGCGTTTCTATTTGAGGTAATAGTGCTTCCATTATACCTTTATACATGGAACAAGATCAGGAACGGATGGCTGCACCTGGGGATTGGCATTATAGCCGGATTTGGCGGCTTTTGGAGCGCCTACAATATCCTAGCCGTTATGGCTTCACTGAGCATGATTCCGCCCGGGCTCAACATTGTAAGTCTGGCGTCTGCAAAAAACAGCATAGGGGGCGCAATCACATACCTTCTGGAATGGCAAAAACCAATAGATGTATTTAACATGTACTGGTGGGGAGCCAATATATTCATATTACATGGGATATTTGCTGCAGTGATACTAAGCTGGTCAATTGTTGCCGGGTTATATATTGCCCGTTACCTGAAGGATAAGGACCAAATTCACCTAAAATTCTTGAAAAATACGTCATTGACAATAGCAGTTTTAACGGCTATCGAGGGGCTTATAATAGGGCATTTCCAGGGTGAGCTTGTGATCCAGTATGATCCCCTGAAGCTGGCTGCCCTTGAGGGTTTCTTCTGGTCCGGCCTAAAGATTGACCCTCTAATCAGCTTTGTTGCAACCGGCACATTCAACCATGCGTTCTGGGGGCTTTACAGCTGGCCAAGTTCCATGTGGCCTCCTTTTTACGTTACTTATGCGTACCTTGTTATGATGGTTGGTTTTGGCATACTGCTCGGCATCTTCACGGCCGGCATTGGGATTTACCTGCTTTTCGGCAATCAGCTTTCCCGCTTTAAGCTTGGCTGGATTAATTCGCTTGGTCCATACTTGCTCAGGTCTGGGCAGTATGTTATACCTATTTCGGCCGCAATAGCTGCCATTGGCGGGGCATTAAGCGCGGAAAGTGGCAGGTTTCCATTTATATTTGTGAGCTCAGTTACAGGTGCTTCAGGTCCTCCCTCAATTGTCGGCATACCGGTTACGGCACTTTTGAACATTGACCTTGTACTGCCCTACTGGCTTGTAGTATTAATGCTGGGGATTGAGATTTCAATTCCGTTTGTGGCCATATACGGTATATACCTTTATACCAGGAGGAGTGAAAGCAAGTGATAGGATCAGTCACATTAACTTCTGACCTGATAACGTGGGCATTTGACGTGCACATCCCGCTGGTGTATACCGTGTTGGGATTGCTTTGGACAATGCCGTTCGTTGAGTTGAAGGGTTTAAAATCCGGCAATCCAGAGTATTTTAAGCTAACAAGGAGCATGTTCAATTACATGGTGGTAATCTACGCAATAGGAGGGGTGTTTGGCACGATAATAACGGTTTTCCTTGCGGGCCTAATGCCCGTATTTACCAACCTGGCCGGGTTTATGCTATGGCCTGTATGGGCAGCCGCAATAGTGGCCGGGGTGATGATAACTATACCGATGATCGGGCTTTATTACAGGACCTTTGAAAGATGGAGCCACAAGCGTCACATTGCGCTTGGGTTGATTATCGCCGTATCAGCTACCATTATACCGGCAATGTTCAGGCTTGTTTTTGCCTATACAGCTTACCCATATGGTACATCAGTAATTCCAGATCCAAGGTCTATTATCGGTTTTGACCTCGCGGTAAATGTGCTCACGGCATTCCAAAACCCGCTTTATTTGCCCCTGCTGTTTGCAACAGTCTTTGCCGCGCTTGCTTTCACAGGCATAATGATGGTGTTTGGTTATTCCGTAAAATCGCAGAGCACATATGCGCCTGTAGGAAGGTCAATAGGCAGCAGGCTTGTCCTCGTCTTCGGGCCTCTTTATGCTGTTGCTGCTACATGGTACATGTACGAGGTTTACCTCTTTTCACCAACAATAGCCTGGTCTTTGCTCGGAAGCCCTCCCCCATCGCTTAACCCTGCCCTTTACTCAGTTTACAGGCCTGTTTACATTTTATCTTGGGACCCCTATGCCATATCAGTTCTTGCAGCCGTGGAACTTGTGGCTGTACTTTACATTTCAAAAAAATCAAATAGGTTCATGGCATGGGTTTCAGCTGCTGCGGGAATAGCGATGGTTGATTTAGCGGAAGGCGGCAATTTGCTGGCGCACCTGCCGTATGCGGTTGTGCCTCCCCAGTCCCTTGCACTTCAGCTTATCCAGGAGTATGGCGCTGCATTTGCATTAAACGTGGCCAAAACGCTTCAGGTATCAACGCTCGCAACGGTGCTTGATTACCTTTCAATTGTCATAAATCAAGTGCCAATCCTTCTTGTAATTTCCATATTCCTCTTCCTGTTCTTCAATGTGCTCGTGCTGGGCGTCATTTATATGGCGCTCCAGTGGCGTAACCCATCTGGCATAAATGAATGAAGTTGTAATCCGCTGACAAAAGTTCGGGTTTGTGTCAAGCCACAATTACTTGATTGTAAAGTTGTAGTGCATTACGCGGGCACCGCAATAGCATGGATCGTCTACTCGGTCTCAGGCTTTCGCCAGACAGCAGATCATATACGCTACAATCAATGGGGCCAGTGCGTCCTGCTGTTCATGCACAATTTTGCAATCATTCTTGCATCATCCATAAAATTCAGGCATTCTTTCAGGCAATTCGAAAAATTTTTAAGTTATGGAACGGCAATTTTATATAAAATGGGAAATAATCAGGGCATAATTAAAAAAATATTTAAAGATTTAATTGACATGGAATCAAATCTGGCTGGGCTGTATGTTGTTCTTAGTCAAAAAAGCAGGGGGACAACTCAGGCTGCCTTCCGGAAAATAAGCATCGATTCAATGAACCACAGTGTAACACTCAGGATAATAAGGGAATATTTTATTAAAAGTGCAAATATCGCTTTTTCTGATGAAGAGTTAAGGGAAATTATTAAAAAGACAAATGAAATCAGCATTCAGGCAAAGAGGATCATAAATGAACTGAAAAATACAACAAAAATAGATGAGCGTGCAATAATACAGCTTAACAGGCTCGAGATGTACGAGGGCGATGCGCTTGAAATATACCAGAAATTTCACAAGTTATATATTCCGAATAGAAATGACATAGTACTCAAGCTGATTGAGGGCATAATTAATGACGAAATGGAGCACGAAAAATTGCTTCAGCTGCTTGGCTGATTAACATGGTAAAATCGGAAATTGGATGATGCTTATGGCGTATCTAAACATAAAACTGCCCAAATAAGCGGACCAAGGCTTTTTCCATTTCATAACCAGCTTTATAGATTGCGAAACCGTCGCCTTTAGCAAGCAGCAATTTTCTGCTCTTAAAAATTATGCGCCACTGATAAAGCAGGAAAAGCACAGACATAAGGCACTGTCATAAATAGCTTTGGGATGTGGAGAAATCGCCTTAGAGCATTCAGTTCTCATGCTGAAATACCCGCAGTTCCGCACTTGATCAAGCGCCCAGTTTTAACCGGGTGCAGTTAACAAAACTTATGTGATCTTTTGCAGCATTCAGAGGATATCATGCAGCGAAGTTATGAACTGCCTTTCCTTCTGCATGCTGTGAACCGCCAGGAATATGCCCATCATGGAGCCTAAAATTGAAATTATCAGTATTATGTGACCGATCAGGCCTATGGTGGTTATCAGGGCAAGAGCCGCCATCACGATGCCAGCCAAGTTTCCGAATATTGAATACAGAAAGTAAATCAGGGTCGAAACGCCAGATTCAAGCCTGCGGGCCAGGATCACCCTTTCCGAAATACTGACGTATTCTAGGAAATCCTCATGCAGCTTTTTAATTTCAGGCAGGGCAGCATGTTCATTCATGTATTCCAGGATCTCCTTTCTCTTTGTTTTGATCATGTTTTCCATTTCCGAAGCACGCAAGTAATCAGGCATGTTGCGCCGTTCGATTTTCTCCAGCAGGAAGCTTTCCAAGAAGTTCATACAAATAGCGTTAAATTGTGAGTTTTTAGCCTTATATGGCAAAAAGTGGGCTACATATGACCAGATAATTTATGCCGCCGTTTTGCACTGGCTGATGGACAAAGAGTCAATATGCTCAAAAGCAAAAAGGGCTTAAAGCAAAGAACTGATAAGCAACAAGTCCAGGCGCTTCTTTTGTATAAGCTTAAATATAAAAATGATAATTAGGGGTTAGGCCTCGGTAGCATAGACCGGTCAATGCGCTCGCCTCGTAAGCGAGAGATCGCGGGTCCAAATCCCGCCCGAGGCTTATTTGATTATCAGTTAAAATGCGGCGTAAAATGGAGTTATAGTTTTTTTTGGGCAACTATTGACACGTTTGTAAAATTTGTACAACAGCCTAATTCGTCTATTACCGTTGTATAGTCAATAAAAAA
>JBMFTE010000071.1:0-4664 GCA_049967195.1 Nitrososphaeria archaeon | reverse complement strand
CTTGGAGGGCTGACGTCCTAGACCAGGCTAGACGACAACCGCACTGCAATGTTTTAAAAATCATTTAATATAAGTTTAACTAAAATGCATATCTACTTTATATGGTGCCTGCCGTATTTGCCCTATTAGTTCTTTCTTTGTTAACTGTTAATCTCAGAGAGCTTTAAGATCATAACGTTTGCAGAAATTTATTGGTAATGACATTACAATGAAAAGCATTTACCTGAAATGTACAAAAACAGCAAATTCTGTAATGGAAAAGGAATTACAAGTTATGTGAATTGCGTCCAGTTAAAATTGCGCGCTTCCAGCTTTAAGGTCAAATACGGAATATCTTACAGGTATTCCAGCGTGGGAGCGGTGGACGTGCAAAGGTGGCTATTCAGTACCTTGACCTATTTACGGCTGTGCCTTTCCTTTTTTATTCCTGCTCTTTCTCGTTTTCTGCTTAGGTTTTAACATAATTCAGCAGTATGAGCAGGGCACACGATAGAAAACATCATAATGCGCATGAAATATATGCATAACCAAATTCGGTTAAAAATTATAGCAAACAATTTATTTAAAATCAAATTATACTATAACATATGTTAAAAACTTCATATGATAATGGCCCGCTTATAGTTTTTTGGGAAACAACCAAGGCATGCGAATTAAAGTGCATCCATTGCAGGGCTTCGGCAATTGAGTCCAGGTCTCCAGAAGAGTTAACAACAGAAGAGGCCAGAAAGCTATTTGCTCAGTTAGTTGAATTTAGCAGGCCTCCTGTTTTAATTATGACTGGTGGTAATCCGTTAATAAGGGATGATATTTATGAGCTAATAAAAAGCGCGTCGTCAGTCGGTTTGCCAGTCGCAATATCACCTGCTGTATCGCAAAGGTTAAACCGGGATTCGCTAGCCAGAATGAAAAATACTGGAGTGAAATTTATGTCCATTAGCCTAGACGGTCTATCTTCAACCCATGAAAAAATAAGGGGTACAAGTGGAGTGTATCAGGAAACAATTAGGGCAATAAAAGAAGGAATCAAATCGGGAATCACGGTGCAAGTTAACACAGCTGTAATGAAAATTAACTATTTAGAGTTGCCCATGGTTTTTAAGCTGATTTATGATCTTGGAATAAAGATTTGGGAAGTTTTCTTCCTTATACAGACAGGAAGGGGCTCTGAACTTCTTGACCTTACACCTGAAGAATATGAATCGGTATGCAACTTCCTCTATGACGCATCGCAATATAACGTTCAAATTAGAACTGTTGAATGCCCATTTATAAGAAGAGTGCTTAGGGAAAGAAGTGATGGCAAACAATATTCTTCGCCGACATATAGAAAGCTAAATGAAGAACTTGTTAAGCTGATGGGAGAACCCATATCGGCAACAACATTGAGCCCGCGAGGAACGCTAGACGGTGATGGGATAATTTTTATCGATCACAGGGGAACAATCTATCCAGGAGGGTTTTTACCTGTGCCAATTGGAAACGTAAGGAACGATAAAATGGTAAAAATATACAGGGAATCCTTGCTGCTAAAAAGTATAAGGGCAAGGTCGTTCAACGGTAATTGTGGCGTATGTAAATATAAGTGGGAATGTGGGGGCAGTAGGGCAAGGTCATTTGCATACTTTGGAGACCCACTTGGATCTGATCCAGCCTGCATTTTAAATGCGACGACGTAATCATATATTTAAGATAAATGCTTTTATTTACTGAAAATCAATTTAGCGTGTTAAATTGGATTTTAAAGGGTTATCACCTATTAGACCGGCACCAACAAATGAAGGCCAGTGGGCAGCAGTTGCCATAATTATTGATGAAGGTAAAAACAGCACTCTTATGGTTAAAAGAATAGCGCGGCCTAATGACCCGTGGAGTGGAGACGTGGCATTCCCTGGCGGTAGATATAGCAGCGTTGACGGGGACCTTGTTAGAACAGCTATACGCGAAACACTGGAGGAGACAGGCATTGACCTTAGTCGTTCCAATTTTAGGGGTGTAATGGATATCTACAAGCCGTCCAACGAGCTTTCGGTTAGAGTTTTACCAGCAGTGTTCACCGTACAGGAAATTGGTGAAGTAAAAATAAGCAGGGAAGAGCTAGAAGGCGCTCACTGGCTGCCATTAGATCTGCGCGATACAACATTTATAAAGCAAAAAATGAAGGGGCTATACGAAAACTGGACTCTTATGTACGATGGATTTACTATCTGGGGCATGACTTACAGGATATTAAAATCATTACTTGAAACGTTAAAACTGGGAACAATCCCATGGGAAAATACAGGAGGAAGCTAGTGATGAGCTCGCGTAATGCTGAAGAGCTGTTGGAAGTTATGAAAAAGGATTTCGTACACGGTTCGTCATGGTATTATGAAATGGCAATAGAATATATTGAAAAATATGAAGGAAATATTGATACTGCACTTGCCAATCTATCTGGCATAAGACCTGGAATGGCTTCCGTATCAAACATAATCGAAATTTTATCAGCTGCTTTATCAACCGGCAGATTAAAAGAGGTTACGAATAATCTGAAGGCTTTTGGAAAAACTGCAAGAAAAAGAATTTCTGAAAATTTAATCGAAGCCAACACGGTAATTACAATCAGCAATTCATCGGCAGTTAAAGAGCTTTTAATGGCAAGCGGAATAAAGAAAATTTACCTTATGGAATCAATTCCAGGGAACGAAATTCAGGCAGCTGCAACTGAGCTTTCTAAATTCGCTGATGTAACTGTTGTACCTGATTCATCTGTCTCTCAGTTTATTGAATTTGCTGATTATGCTGTAATTGGATTTGATGGTCTGTACTCAAGTGGATACCTTACCAATAAAGTTGGTTCCCTTCTGTTAGCCTGCGTTTCAAATCATTTAAAATTACCGGTGGTGGCAGTTGGCGAATCCTATAAAGCGACAGAAGGGTTTCCGCCACCCCCATTTAAAGTTAATTATAAAGGCATAAACATAGGATTATTTGAAAGGGTTCCGTTATCCCTCATTTCCGAGCTTATTACTGATAACGGAAGGAAAGAAGAAGTAGGATCAAATGATGTACTTGACACTAAGCATTATTTTATAGAATCAGTATTAAATTATGGGCACACTGAGAAACTTTAATGGCACATCCTGATATTCGCTGGTAGGCAGGGACCTTCTTATTATTATGGGTAATAACTTCTGCCTTATTTCAAACTCCGCCATTTCAAATGTATTCTTGAAATTGCCCTGAACAAACGGAGGAGCCCCAAAAGATAGCATCAATGCCCTTGCGCCTACAATCCTAGCAAATTCATATTTTGTTAACCTTGGAGGGCCTATTTTGACGGTAAAATTCTCTTCACTCATATCATTCTTTAAAAGGGTTGTGTATATAAACTTAAACCTTTCTATAAACTTTGATTGATTAATCAACATAAGAAAAAGATATTAAATTGTATTTGGATTTGCAAGTTATGGATATTGAAGAGGTCGAATTAAGCGTCCCAGAAGGTTATAATATCATACTGGGCCAATCGCACTTTATAAAAACAGTAGAAGATATATATGAAGCAATAGTAACTACCTCAACGGAAATCAAATTTGGCATTGCTTTTTGCGAGTCAAGCGGCAAAGCGTTGATAAGATTTGATGGGACAGACAAAGAATGCATTGATCTAGCTGTCAGCAGTGCCAGTTTAATTGGAGCTGGGCATTCATTCATAATTTATTTAAAAGGGGGTTTTCCAATAAATATACTGGACCGCATAAAGGCAATACAGGAAGTCGTTAGTATTTATGCCGCTACTGCTAATCCGATAGATATTTTAATTGCAGATAACGGAAAAGGACGCGGTATACTTGGCATTATAGACGGGATAAAGCCCAAGGGTGTGGAGGGACCACAGGATAAAGAAGAAAGAAGGGCATTTTTAAGAAAAATAGGGTATAAAAGGTAGTTTAATCATTATTTATTTGATCAAAAAACCATCGCCTGTGTATAACCATTATACTTTTAAGGTTTTGTTCCCAAAAATTATGTAATGCAGAAAAGAAGTGCAAAATACCGGAATAGCCAGACTGAAAGCATTGTTAAGCAGACATAAAAACACGTACAGAATTGACAGATATTATGCCTCAACACAGGAGTGCTCCAACTGCTGGAATTTGAACAAAATTAATCTTGATAATGCGTGTCCGTAATTTCTGTGGGCTGGCAATCAGCGGGGATTCAGCAATTGACAAAAGGTCATATGGCACTGGGTACAACCTTAATGCCCGTGGATGGCCCGCAGTTCATGCTGGAATATTTATTCCGCATGTGACTGCTAGCCTCATCGGTTAAGCGCCCAGCTTTACCTGGACGTAGTTCATATCCTACTAGATATCTAGTAAGATCTACAGCTAGCCTAGCCGAGTTACGTCGTCCCAAGCTAAAGTTTCCCTGCCCCCAGTCATAGTTGTCAGCAACTGTTTCCCGATTCAATGATACAAGACTATTACTTGCTTGGCGTCCCGCCGTAGGCTTCACCCAGGCGTTAATTCCAGAGCTAAAGCAATTGAGATTTACCGCTTCCTCCAAACTCCTAACACCATTTTTAAGAAACTCCCAGCTTTACCTGGACGTAGTTCACTTTTATATCATTTCAAAACCATCGCTTTTAAGCGATGGATCACAGTTACGCTTTT
>JBMFTE010000070.1:0-4693 GCA_049967195.1 Nitrososphaeria archaeon | reverse complement strand
TATGGAACTCCATAAAGCTCCTCAAGGTTTCCAGGATAGACCATGGATACCATATGTTTGATGATATCGATTTAGTAAAATATATTGCAACCCATCGAATTCCAGTTACAATATGTCCGCTTGCATCAGTGAGCGTTAATTATTTTAGACGAATAACTGATATTCCGCTGAAAAAAGCATTTGATAATGGCATTATCGTCTCAATAAATTCTGATGATCCAGCTTATTTTGGAGGCTATATCAATGAAAATTATACAGCAGTAAAAAACTCATTTAACATGTCCAAATCTGAATTGATAAAACTTGCAAAATCTTCTATAACATCCTCGTTTATGAGTAGTTATATGAAACAAAAACTACTAGAAAAAATAGATGTAAATTAAACAACAATTCCACGGCAATAATGTTTTTTATGTAAAACGTTAATTGCCATAGATTGATTTAAACTGCTGAGCAGTTACATTTTATGGCAAACTTGGATATTGGTTGCTTGATCCATTATATGCAGTTCAAAATACCATCTAATGTCTGACAAAAATGCCTGCCTGCTGATGGTAATGGACAAGAAAAATTTATGGTACGTAGTAGTTTGACAACCCATCCAACAAGGGCTATAAAGCGTTCTGGAAGCAGCATGCAGTCCAACCAAGAAGGATACGCATCTTAAAAATGAGTTGAAGGTTCAGATATAAATGCCACCCTTTTTAAGATAAATAAAACGCCATATTCATGGTTAACAACAGAATTTAGATGAAAATTTTTGAATATTATGTATTTAAATCAAATTTCTGTTTATTGCAAACATTTAAATTATATGTGGAGGTAGTAATCAAGGCAGCGGGTAGGGCCGGGGGTCAGCCGTCCCCTTTGCCCGAAACCGGCTATATGCGGGGGCCAGATAAGGCAGGGTAAACTGAGTGTGTGCTGATGGATGCACTGCCCAGTGTATGATGAAGCGCCAGCCGGGGCTACCTTTGCACTAGTTTCGTCCGAAGGGACGTAATAAGTGCATAACTGTCGAACCGGGTCAGGCCCGGGAGGGAGCAGCCCTAAGGCAGGAAAGGGGCGCCTAGCCGTCTACGCTTCAGACAGCAAGCAGCGTTATACACCAGCTCACATTTAGGTAAACCTGCCTGCCGCTGCCATCTATTTAGGCAAACTTATAAATACATTCAGGCTCAACATTAAAAGATAACTGCAATGGATTATGAACTTGAACGTAAATGGAATAAAATATGGAGCGAACTTAGAATTTACTATGCTGATGCTAATCCAGAAAAGCCAAAGAAATTCGTAACATTTCCCATACCATATATGAATGGACCTTTGCACCTTGGTCATGCATATACTATTTCTAGGGCTGATGCATATGCCAGATATTATAGGCTTAAGGGGTATAACGTGCTTTTTCCTCAGGCTTGGCACTGGACAGGCCAGCCTATAGTATCTGCTGCTGAAAGATTGGCTAAGGGCGACGAAAATATGGTAAAGGAGTTCAGGCAGGTTGACAAGTTACCTGACGATATAATTTCAAAGTTCAAGGACCCGCTTTATATGGCCAATTATTATACTCAAAGGAACAAGGATGCAATAAACCTTGTTGGTGTAGGTATCGACTGGCGTCGCGAATTTAAGACAACCAGCAATGACCCTTGGTTCAGCAAATTTGTTGAATGGCAGTTTAATACGCTAAGAGATAGGGGCTACATAACAAAAGGCTCACATCCCGTTGTATGGTGTCCAAGGGATAAATCACCAGTGGGCGATCATGACCGGTTAAAGGGTGAAGGGGTTTTTCCTGTAGAATTTAGGTTGATTCTTTTTAAGATGGACGATGGAGCTTATCTTGTAGCTTCAACTCTAAGGCCAGAAACCATATTTGGGGCCACAAATGTATGGGTTCATCCTGAACTTGATTATGTAAAAGCAGAAGTTAACGGACAAATGTGGATCGTAGGTGAAAATTCGGTTGAACGTCTTAGGGATCAGTTATTTGACATTCATGTTATTGAGCGATTTAGTGGTAAGGCACTATTAGACAAAAAAGTCACAGTTCCGATAATCAACAGTAAAATCCCCATACTGCCTGCAATATTTATAGATAGTGCCATAGGTACAGAAGTAGTGTACAGTGTACCTTCCCACGCACCATACGATTATCTTGCACTAAGGGACCTTCAGGCAAAAGGGTATCCGCAGGCTATGAGCATAAATCCCATTAGCATAATAAAGGTTGAAGGATACAGTGATCATCCTGCAGTTGAAATTGTTCAAAAAATGAAAATCAGCAATCAGGAAGATTTGAAGGCAGAAGAAGCAACAAAAGAAATTTATTCTTTAGAATTAAGAAAGGGAAAGCTAAAGGATAACTGTGGCAAATATGGTGGCATGCCGGTAAGCGTTGCTAGAAATTCTGTATTTTCAGATCTAAAAACAGCAGGACTTGCTTTTAGTATGTATGACTTGCCAGAGCCCGTAATCTGCAGGTGTACAACGAGGTGCCATGTAAAAATTTTACAGGATCAGTGGTTCCTCAAATATTCTGATCCTGAATGGAAGGGAAAAGCAAAGGAGTGTATAAATGAAATGGGCATATACCCAGAAGAAGCTAGGAATTGGTTTCTTGATGTTGTTGATTGGCTTCTTGATTACCCATGTGCAAGGCAAAGTGGCCTTGGTACGCAGCTTCCATGGGACAATAAATGGTTAATAGAAACCTTAAGCGATTCAACTGTGTATATGGCCTTTTATACAGTTTCCCACATGCTAAGAAAATTCCCCCCTGAAAAACTAGAAAAAGGAGTATTCGATTATATTTTTTATGGTTCAGGTGATATAGCAGTTATATCTGAACACAGTAGTATCGAAGCTGATTATCTTAAAAAGATGAGAGATGAATTTGTTTACTGGTACCCAGTGGATATGAGGGTTTCAGCAAAGGAACTTGTTCCCAATCACCTAACTTTCTTTATATTTCATCATGTTGCTCTTTTTGATAGTAGTAAATGGCCAAGAGGAATTTCAGTAAACGGGATGTTAAGGGTTGAAAATGAAAAAATGTCTAAATCAAAGGGAAATTTAATAACTGTAGAAGAAGCTGTAAAGAATTATGGGGCCGATGCGGTTAGAGCAGCACTGCTCATAAGTTCGGAATATATGGATGATGCCAACTGGAGGGGCGAACTTGCAACAAGCATAAAGGAAAAATTGGAAAGAATATTATTGTCTACAGGCCAGCATCTAAAAGATAACAATGAGAAAAATGGTGTATACGATAAGTGGATACTGAACAGGATTTCAATAGCTTCACAACAGGTTGGTAATATGATCGAAAGTATGAACATCAAGGGGGCCCTTCAAATAGCATTATTTGACATGGATAATTACTTTAAGCAATATCTTAAAATGAAGCAATATAGGGCAAGCCCTGATGTCATGAGAACGCTGATTAGGTCATGGTCATCCATTATTGCCCCGTTTATGCCATACTTTGCTGAAGAATTGTATAGCCTAGTAGGAAGTTTTGATAGCGTTATCGTTGAAGGGTGGCCAAAAGGCCTGAAGTACGAAGAGCAAGTGGATCTGGAAATTGACCTGACATTAAGGTTAATTAATGATATAAGGGAAATATTAAAAGTTATAAAAGTAAAGCCAAAAAAGATAACGGTTTTTGCTTATGATGAATACTCAGCGACAGAAATTACAAGTAAAATAAAAACATTTACAGATCAAAAAAAGATGGCCATAGAAAAGTTAATAAATACTTTGCCAGAATTGCAAAGAAAATACTTTGGCAAGGTTGACGAAGTAAAAATTTATACAGAACATATAAATTATATTAAACAAGAAGTTGGAATTACGATCGAAGTGAAAAATATAAAGCAGGCAGACCAATTGTCATATGCACGGGCAGAAAAGGCACTTCCAATGAAACCATCAATTTTTATAGAAAAATAAGGTAAGGCTACCTAATTTAATTAAAAAGTTACACGCTTATACCCGTTTATTTTGCGAACTATGCCCGGTTAAAACTGGTCTCTTCGTTGACTCGTGCGGAATGCAGGTTTTCCAGCATAAATTGCGGCAGCCATATACGGGCATTAAGCATTACCTTAATACCATATGAACTTTTTTCAATTTCTGAATCTCTGTCTATTACAAGCCCACAGTAATTGCAGACATACACTCTCTGACTTAGAGGGATTTTGTTGAGCCTGTGGCAGTTGGAGCACTCCTGCGTTGAAGCGTAGCACCTCTTTATTTTTTCCGATGGTTGTATCTGGTACTCGACCTTTATGCCGTTTGATAATGTATTTTGAGTTTTCATTCCAAGGTCCATGTGCATTTCATTTAGTTTCTTTGTTTCATTGAGAACAAATGCAGTTATGTGGAGATAGTTGTGTATGCATATCAGCAGGGCGTTTGCCATTTATATGTCTATATAGCGCAGAGAGATTTCAAGGCAGGCATGGCAAAGGTGCGTTAGTAGGGCGGTCCAGATTTGTGCCTCCATAAACACCAATTATGGGGTATCAAAAGGGTTTTAGCTGCTTGTCAATAAGATAAAAAAACAATAGCCGATGAACACAAACTGTAAGATAGCAGCATAAGAACTCTATGTATGATGATATAACCTTTAGTGAACTACGCCCGGCTAAAGCCGGGCGCGTCCCGCTTCATCGATGAGGCTCAC
>JBMFTE010000069.1:0-4751 GCA_049967195.1 Nitrososphaeria archaeon | reverse complement strand
GAAAGTACTCTGTTCAATCTAATAATTTGGCCTTTTTAAATTATTTAAATTCGATGATGATACGATCTTGGCAATGAATTTTTATGAACTAAGAAAGATATTTGGCCTTTAATTTATTTGTATATTCAATAAGCGCTATCATGCCAGCTTTATTCATTTTTGAACTTATATCACATGCAGTTTTAAATGATGGAAAAATTCTTAAATTTGGTGCTATTTCACACAGGCAAACTGCTACAAAGGGTTTATTAAAAATATCATTGTGTGGAATTACCAATTCCTCACTAACCAAATCGTCATAAATTAGCATATCAATATCGATCGTTCTATCATCTGACTTGTTCCTATAAGGTGACCTGCCCATTTTAGTTTCTATCGATGGGATTACTACTTTCTTAAGACTCAGTGGATTGAGTTCTGTATGGCAGCCCACAACACAGTTATAAAAATAGCCAGTGTACTTGCCAATCGGCTCAGTGCGATACACGGTAGAAATTTTTTCCAGCTGTACCACTTCCTGAATATGGCCCATTGCGGCATCTATATTTACCTCTGGCATTATATTTGAGCCAAGTTCCAGATAAACTTCGGCCATAATTTATAGAGGGGTCTGTAATTTTTAATATTTTCTGATCATAAAGCCATCGCTTTTAAGCAATGGATCACCAACATGTTTCTGTTCTTAAAAATTATGCAGCGCTATTAACTAAAAGTGCAGAATACGGGAATATCCAAGCTGAAAAATTGTTAATCCAGTACAAATTCATCAATTGACAAAGAGTCATATACCCTTGGGTACAACCTTAATGCCCGTGGCCACAGTCCATGCTGGAATACCTATTCATTCCGCACGTGACTGCGAGCCTCATCAGTGAAGCGCCCAGTTTTAACTGCGCGTAGTGCACTAATTACATTACAAAACTGTACAGTGCATCAACAACCCTCTTAATTTAAATTTCTTTAATATTTAATTGTTTCAGCAAATTACTATACCATTCTGGGAGTTTGGCATCACATATAGCCCGGTCAGGCGTATACGGCTTTATATCAATAACTGGCGTTCCATCAAAAGCGTCTAAACCTTTTACTGTGATGATTGACTGATTTACCTTTATCAATTCTACGATTGAAATAGCTATAGGGTTTGGCCTGTTTGGGGAATCCAGGGAAAAGACACCAACTTCGGGGAGTGATTCAAGAGGCATGCCATAACGTGTGAGCCTTCTTGGTTTTACAAGAAGGACTCCCTTTTCAAAATCTCTTAATCTATCAAAATAGCAAAGAACTATTATATGGGAAAACCCTTCAAGCCCTTTCAAGCCATCCTTATATTGGTCAAAAATGGTTATTTCAGAAATTACTTCGGTGTGATCCCCCTTTATATTTTCTTCATTGCGCAGAACCTTAACAGATCCTATGGGGTCTAAAACAATTTTTTGCATGGCCTTCAGTTACCTTTAAAAATATAAATGCATTTCTGATATAGTAGATATACATGAACCAATGGCAGTCATTATTTAAGACTGAATTACCTTTGATAGTTGAGGTACCTAAAAATGATATTGAAATAGTTAATGCAGCAATAGAAGGAGGAGCTGATGCTGTGATTATGTCTGTTCTATCCCAAAAATCCCAGTATATGACTGGTAATGTTGAAGAAGAAATAGAAAATATAAATCAGATAGCATCAACGGTGAACGTTAAAAAGGGTCTGCTACTAGGTGACCTAAGGCTGATAGAAAAACCTGAGTGGGATCAATTAAAATTGGCGAAGCTTGACTTTCTGGCTGGATACCCCGGCACAGTTCCCCCCTTTGTTTTACGGGATGAAACCTTTCCTTTAATGCTTTACACTCCAACAGAAATGCCATTGGAATTTTACAGGGCGTTAGGCGAATTATCGGGAGTGGAGTCACTAGTATTTTTACCCAGATCCCAATCAGGAACTGATATAAAATATAATATACTGGATATAGTGGGGTTCATGCTGGTTTACAACGCAGTTTCAAAGCCAATCCTATTTAAAGTGGCAAACAATCTTGAGCCAGAAGACCTACAAGAACTTGCGAGTAGGGGTGCCTCTGGATTTGTGCTTGACCCTTCATTGACTGGGCCCTTGGATGCTGAGTACTATAAAAACTTCACTCAAAAGTACAAAGAGCCACTTCTGCAAAAGAAAAAATACAGGTTTTGGGGCTAGATTACTAGTCCTAATAATTGGTAATTTTTAGGTTAATGCGAGTGAAATTACTTTTGGTGGTACAATATTTGGATATTTTATGATTTTTATTTTATGTTCAAACACAAAAATGCATAACTTTATGGGCGCTACGATTACTTTTTTGGTAAAAGTTTTTTATTTAAGATATAAATAATAAGCGCGTGGCTGGGAAACCATCTAATATTAAAATTCAGCAGAACTCATTATTTTATAGTGCAAAAAAACGCATAATACATTTTACGTTAAATTCCATTGAACAAAGGGTGATGCACGTCTGACCATTTATATTTCAACCACAAATGGAAGGGCATTTTTTTATTTTATAAATTTACTTAAATCCATCAAGCTAAAATATAAAATTGAGGTACCAAAACAATCAATGGACAGGAAAGGATTGTACCTGACAACAGACCGCGAAAAGCACAGCGGTTTAATTTCAATTACTTTTGAGGAATTATCAAAGGATGAAGTTTTGGATAAAATTAAGATATTTCAGTGCCTGTACAGCAGGAAAAACATACAGTTGGGAATCGACCCAGGTTCCAGAATAGGCATAGCAGTAGCGATTGAAAACAAACCAGTATATATGGGTATAATGAACAACACGCAGGAAGTTATTGGTCTAGCATCAAGGTTATCTGCTGCAGAGCTTGGCTGCCTTGACATCAAAATAGGTGATGGAAGGCCTGAAATTACCCAAAAAATAATAGACGGTCTGAGACCAATAGTTAAAACGCATGACCTGATTCAAATTGTAAATGAAAAAAGGACAACGCCAAAGGGAAGGGCCAGGGTAAAAAAGGATATGGTAGCTGCCTATCATATAGCTATGAAAAGCGGGTTAACAATATAGCTGGTTAAATTAACCTCCAGTTCACCAGTAAACTACGCGCAGTTAAAACTGGGCGCTTCACTGATGAGGCTCGCAGTCACGTGCGGAATGAATAGGTATTCCAGCATGGACTGTGGCCACGGGCATTAAGGTTGTACCCAAGGGTATATACAATTAAAAAAGAATGGATTGCAAAAATGGCAGATAAATCTATAGTATTTGCGCTCGCAAATCCTACGCCAGAAATCATGCCAAAAGAAGCCTATGATAATGGTACATATTTTGTCGCCACTGGCAGGAGCGATTTTCCCAACCAAGTGAATGATTTGCTGGTATTTTCTGGCATATTCAGGGGGGTTGATAGCAGAGCTAAGTCTATAAGCTATACCACGGCTGTAGCTGCTTCACAGGCACTCACAAGCTTCGCTGAAAGACGGTGGCTTGACAGGCAATATATAATACCGAGAATGGATGAATGGAGTATGTTTTATGAGGTAGCTGCTGCAGCAGACAGAGCAAGGGCATAAGGGCATGCAAGGAACCCTCTAAGATATGAAGGGTACCTTGGACTTGCAAGGAAAAGGATAATAAAATCCAAAGAGAACATAGAAATGGTGACTAAAAGTGGTAATTAGAAGAGCCGTTAAATCTGACATTGAATCTTTAACTGAAATGTTCAGCAAAATGTATATTTTAAATTCAGAGTTTGATCCTCTGCTGCAGGTTCCGGAAGATATAAAGCAGAAGGTAAGGGCTTCAGTAGAAGATGCGCTAAATGATGAAAAGAGCCTGATATACATTTACGAAGAAGACAGACCCTATGCCGCAATCAAGATCAAGCTTGATGAAAGGGAATTTTACATGCCTTCAAAAGTGGCAAGAATTGAAGAATTTTATGTTCATCCTGCTAAAAGAAGAGGGGGAATGGGTGGAGATTTCCTAAATTTTATAGAAGAAGAGCTTAAGAAAATGGGCGTTGCGCTTATAATTGCAAGATTCCCTTCAAAAAACCTCATTGCAGTATCGTTTTATTCCAAAAACGGGTTCAGGGAAATTCATAACGAATTTGCAAAATCAGTAGACTAAATAGCTTGCACAAAGTATAAAAGTTATTATTATATTATTTTGGCCATGGAAACTTTTAAAGTTATTTTAACTAGAATTGAAGTAAGAGACTTTGCAGCGGAACCTGTCCCCCTTGAACAGCAGATAAAGGTATTGGAAGCCGGACGGGCTGCGGCCAGCGCTTACAATAGACAGCCATGGAATTTTGTCTTAATAAACGATAAAAAATTGTTAAAGGAAATTGGTGCGCTTGCTGCTACCGGCCCATATATAGCCAATTCTCAGTTCGCGGTTGCGGTTTACGTGAATCCAAAAAACACCTTCCATATAGTTGATGGAACAAGGGCAGTACAGAACATGATGTTGGCGGCTTGGGACATGGGGCTAGGTTCTTGCTGGGTTGATGGAATTGAAAGGGAAAAAGTCTCAAAGATACTTGGGGCGCCACCTGAAATGTACCTCTTAACGATAATACCATTTGGTAAACCTAGCAAAAAATATAAAGGAAAGAAGAACAGAAAGCCGCTCAACGAAATAGCATTTCTCAACAGTTTTGAACAACGACTTACTGAGTAGCATAAACGCAGACAAATGTTAATTGGAGCGATCTTAAAATTAAATCAAAATTTTAGG
>JBMFTE010000068.1:0-4970 GCA_049967195.1 Nitrososphaeria archaeon | reverse complement strand
AAACTTCCTTCAATTTTACCCTTTTTTTATACCATGAATTTTTGAAGAGATATGTTAATTATCTCCCTGTGTCAATATATTTTGATTTGAGCGTTCAAACTAAAAGGCTTAAGGTCATATTTTCAGTGCTGGCAGCACCCAGCAGGCTAGAAATACTGAAGATTTTGTCTGCAAAAGGTGGGATGACCTACACTGAATTAAAGGAAGCGGCAGGTTTTATGCCCAAGAGGGAATCAGGAAAATTTGCCTATCACCTGAAAAAGCTTGTGCAGCAGAGCCTCATAATTCAAAATAGGCAGGAGAGGAAGTACACTCTTTCTCCGCTGGGGAGGCTCGTGCTTACGCTTTCAAAGCAAATTGAAGAGCAGACAATTTTGTCCAGTGGCAGGCTCTTTGTGAGGGAAACAAGCCAGAGGATGGAAGAATTCGACCCGTCGAAAATTGTTCAGTCTTTGGTTAAGGAAGCGAACATGCCCCTGGAAACGGCGCAAAACGTAGCAACCGAGGCGGAATCAAGGATTTATAAATTTCAACTGAACTACCTTACGTCCCCGCTGATAAGGGAAGTGGTTAACTCAATACTTCTTGAGCAGGGATATGAGCAATACTGGAGAAGGTTGAGCCGGCTGGGAATGCCCGTATATGACCTTGAGGTTTTGCTTGAAGAGTCCAGCAAGAGCGGTTATGGCCTGGAGGAAGCGGTCTATGGTTCAGCGAACAGGATCTTTTCCGATTACCTGATGAGGTCACCCATTCCATCCGAGATAGTTGACTCTCACCTTAATGGTGACATACATTTACCAAGGCCTGAGACGTGGATGCTAAAACCGGATATAGTGGTGATAGATATAGAAAAGCTTAGGGATTTCCCCGCGGCTAACGGAATAATGGACGATTCTGGTGGCCTGCTCAGGTTAATTTATGAGCTTTCCCGTGAAGTGTCTGGTGAAATTTACGTAAAGGGCGGTGAAAAAATTATGGGAACAATGGGTGAGACTTTCTTCAAGGTGGTGCACGAACTCCTGCCAAACCACAACCGCACCCCTGTTGTTACGATTGAAGCAGCAACGGTGGGCAAGGAGATCGTTGCAAATTATGAAAAGTACTACATGAACGTCAGGAAACCGCGCGTTGTACTGTCAACAAACTATTCTTCATTGCCTGATGGTTGGAACGCTAATTACCTGATAAAGAAGGACAAGAAAACCATGATGGGTTCAAACTGGAACGGCGATATGGGACTTGAAATACAGATGATCGCATCATCCATTAACCTGCCCAGGCTTGCCTATGAATCTCAGGGGGAGGAGAGTTATTTCAGGATAAAAAGCCTTCTATTAAAGGACATGCTTAAAGACGCAATGGCTCAAAAGACAAAGTTCATTGTGTCTATGATCAACGAGGGCCAGCTTCCATATCTAAGGTCGCTCATAATGAGGCATCCCAGCGAATATATTACCACATTGCTTAACCTGACCGGTTTAAAGGAGTCGATGATAATAATCAACGTGGACAAGGAAAACGTTGTAAAGGAAGAGCTTGACTTTATTTCCATGATTGCCGATAAGATTTCCCCGTACATTTCGCTCGTAAGGGATGATGGGGACAGGAGGCTAGCTTTGCTTGACCAGGAAAGGCATGGAAAAAAGATTTCCTCGACAGGCGTATATTCTCAGGGATTCACAATTGAAAACAAAAATGACGAAGCATTGGGGGAAATAAGGGAACTGAACCAAGTCCTCAAGGGTGGCCTTTCGCTAACTGAAACCCTGAGCGGAGATTATATTCCGGTTGACGGGATAACGCACCTGATAAAGCGCAGGGAAATCGTTTGTAGCGTGTGTGGTTGGACAAACCCAGTAACCCTGGAAAGGTGCAGGCACTGCAACGCCCCGCTGCAAACCAAGAAGTGATCAGAATTGGCCATAATGAGGATTGGTAATCTTGTTCCAGAGGTGCATGAGGAAGCATTTGTGGCAGAAACGGCTTATGTAGCAGGAAATGTCAAGCTTGCCAAGGGAGTTAATGTTTTGCCTGGTGCTGTCATAAGGGGTGACGAGGAACTGATCAGCGTTGATGAGTTTTCAAACGTGCAGGACAACGCCGTACTGCATGCAGATCCAGGCTTTCCAACAAGGATAGGCAAGAGGGTGACCATAGGCCATGCGGCAATAGTTCATGGCGCAACAGTCAACGATGATTGCCTTATAGGCATGGGCTCAATACTGCTTAACGGGTCGGTAATAGGCAGAGAAAGCATTGTGGCAGCAGGTGCAATTGTAACTGAAGGCAAGAAATTTACTGAAGGGAGCGTATTAATGGGTTCGCCCGCAAGGGTTGTCAGGAAAGCGACAAGTGAAGATTTAACATTGATTAAGAACAGTTACATTGCGTATTTAAAATTGAAAAAATAACCTAATTTCCCCTGAACGTGATAATAAGTTCATCTGCATATCCAATAAGCCCACCCGTAAAAATTGCTGATGGCTTGGTATATTAGAGAATAGGCAGCCACAAGAATTCCAAATCCAAATAATCTATTATGTATCAAACAGGCATCATCAATCGCCCAGCAGTTAGGGGCGCTATAAGTGGTGCACCAAACATTTATCCAAAAAAAATCTAAACTATAAATTTTAATTCATTTACTGTCGGTATAATTGCCGCTGCGTCATTTTTCATAAAATATTCAATAAAGCCCCTGTAGTCGACAGAAAGGCCGTAAACGCCGATAAACTTCACGTTATAGCCACTTTCTAACGCCTTTTTAGCCATAATTACATCTTCTGCAGAATCTCCGATGTAAATGCAACTCTTGACATTTAACGCCTTTAACACTTTTAACAGCATAAACTCATTTGGCTTGCCCATCCATTCGCCACCAGAAGAAGCTTTGACGACATCATCCAAAAACGCGGAGGCTGAACTGTTAAAGAACGAATCAATGAGCTTCCCCAGAGACTTTCTGGCTGTATAACCTGGCCGTCCGCTGGCTATCCCTATCCTGCTGCCGTATTTTCTTTTAAGGTAAGTCTGGACATCAACTTCAAGCTTGACGGTTTCATTCTCTATAAATCCCCGGGAAAGCTTGAACCGTGGCTCTATGGCATATATTTCCTTGAAAATATCCCTGCCAAGGTAAAGCTCTTCAAACGTTCTCACTAAAAGGCTCTTGGCAGGTGTATCGGGGTAGTTGAGCTTCTTCTTTAAGAGCAAGAGGTAATTGAGCTTATCCTTCTTGAAAAAAAGCTTGGACAGGCCATCTTCAATGCTTTTTACGCCGGCTGAACCCGCGTACATGAGCAGGTAATTCAGGTTTTTAACCGAGTCGTTCAATGCGCCGCCCTTCAGTTTAATGCTTGGTCTGGACTTGAAAAATTCAAATTTTTCTGACGATATTTCCTTTAAAAGGTCATCTGGTAGTCCAGATAACAGGCCCATTATAACGCCGTACACGGAGTCCCAGTCATTATTAAATCCCCCGGTAAGTCTTAATTTGCCAACTGCGCTGTTGATTGTCTCATCTGGAACCGGGTAGCCGGCAACCCACCTGTAAAAGAGGTTTACGGTTGTCCTGATTGCAGCGTTATAAGATTCTCTCGTATCAATAAGCGTGCCGTCTATGTCCATTACCAGGCTTTCCAGGTCTATCTGATCTTCCCTTAAATAAGAAATCCCGTTAACAGTAGCGAATTCCCTGTAATATGACATGATCACTGCAGTCCTAGGGCCCTTGTCTCCCTTATGAAACTTTCTTCTGAGTCGCTTGCGTGTATTGAATTATCGGTAAGGCCCAGGGAGAAATCGCCCCTCACCGAACCCGGCGCTGCTTTTGATGCATCGGTACTACCTATCATGGTCCTTACGCTTTCAATGGCATTCCTCCCTTCCATTATTACAGCCACCACAGGGCCAGAAGTTATGAATGAAACAAGATTTTCAAAAAACGGCTTGCCTTTGTGCACTGAATAAAAGTTTTCCGCCATTTCCCGGTTCATTTCAATCAACCTTATCTGAAGCAACTTGAACCCCTTGTCCTCGAACCTCTGTATAATCCTTCCCACCAGGCCCCTTTTAACGGCGTCTGGCTTAACCAGTATTAAAGTCCTATCGCTCATACCTTACCCGTATGCTTCTCGGTCCACTTAAGCTTTCTTGCGTCCCTTCTCATTTTAAGCATGGACAATCTGCACTTGTTACTGCAGAATCTATATACTGAGCCGTCGTTCATAATTATTGTAATCCCGGTTCCAGAGACTATTGGGCGACCGCAAAATGAACAAACCTTCTTTGATACCAGCACTTTATGTCACCTTATCTTCCTAGCTTCCCTCTCGGTTTCCCTTAACATTATTATGTCTCCCATTTTTATCGGCCCTTTGACATCTCTTGTAAGAATTCTTCCCTTTTCATTTCCGCTCAAAATTTTGACCCTGACCTGAGTGATTTCCCCGGCCACTCCGGTCCTGCCAACTATTTGAACCACTTCTGCTGGAGTTAACTGCTCCTCCTTTTCGCTCATAATTTATTCAAGCTCCAGTTATTTTTGATAATGAACTTATTATCTGATCTATTATGGATTTTCCCTGGCCAGAATCAACTATAGCTACAGCAGCTGTACCAACCTGTAAACCTGCCGCAGAACCCAGATCTGCCTTTGTCTTAACATATATGTATGAAATCTTGCGCTCCATACATATCATTGGCAGATGGGCAACAACTTCAGGAGGGTCAACATCCTCTGCAATTACCACCAGCTTTGCCTCGCCCCTTTCGATGGCTTTTGTGGCTTCATTGGTGCCCTTTCTAATTTTCCCAGACTCCTTAGCCTGCTTTACCGCCTCAAGAGCTGCCTGTGACAGCTCCGCTGGCGTGTCAAATTTAACGTAACTCGGCTTTTGGCTCATCGGCTTCACCTTCGTTCTCTACACAATTAAGCATTATTAAAGGTTTTGGAGCAACGGAATGAG
>JBMFTE010000067.1:0-5216 GCA_049967195.1 Nitrososphaeria archaeon | reverse complement strand
GTCACCCCGGGAATGAGGCCCGGCGTGCTTAATGTTTATCAGGGGCACTGGGCCGACTTCCCCACTGGAACAGTCAACAACCTGACAAATCAGGCAATTAACCCTGCCCAGTCTGTGGTTTACCTTTTCCAGTCAAACACGCCATATTTTGATGTGCTGGTTAACATAGAGAAGGTGATCGGTTGATGACAAAACTTGGCATGGTAATTGACCTGAGCCGGTGCATCGGGTGCAATACGTGCGCAGTAGCCTGCAAGGAGGAAAACAACGAGCCGATGGGCATCTGGTGGAACAGGGTGCTCACGGTGGGAGGTGGTGATTACATTGATGTGCCAGCCGGTGAATACCCTGACTTGGACATGCATTACCTCCCGCTTGCCTGCCAGCACTGCGAAAACGCGCCGTGCGTAAAGGTTTGCCCTGTGGCTGCAACCTACAAGAGGACTGAAGACGGCGTTGTGCTGGTTGACTTCGATCGCTGCATCGGCTGCAGGTACTGCATGGCGGCTTGCCCCTACGGGGTAAGGAACTTTAACTGGGGAGAACCAGTCTACAGCCCTGGCGTTGATTTCCCCGTTGGCCACCAGGGGGACCACTACGACAAGTACAATCCAGAAAGGCTGGTTTACATGCCGGAAAGGCCCAAGGGGGTCGTGGAAAAATGCACGTTCTGTGTGCAGAGGATTGACAACGATGAGGTTCCATTCTGCGTTGAGGTGTGCCCTGAAGGGGCAAGGGTTTTCGGGGACCTTGACAATCCAAACAGTGAAGTATCATCGATAATAAGCAACGGGAACGCGCAGCAGCTGCTGCCGGAACTTGGCACAGACCCGCAGGTTTATTACGTTCCGCCATATCAGAAGAAGGACATCATACCCCAGTACGCAAACGAAAGCTCAATAGATACTAATCAGACGCTGCTGGCGCCGGAGCAGAGCATAATTGACATGGCCGAGCAGAACGGTTTTGTGCCCGGTTTTGTTCCTCCGGGCAAGAAGAAGGAGGGTGAATGAAAATGGAAAACAAAAACATGCTCGGGAAGGTTAACAGCAGGGTTTACTACGCGATAGTTTCCGTGCTTGGCGCGATAGTGCTCATTGGCGCCGTAGCTTGGGCCCTTGAAATTGAATACGGCCTGATACTCACGAACATGAGGGATGTGGTTTCATGGGGGCTATACATCTCAACGTTTGCCTGGTTCGTGGGTGTAAGCGCAGGGGGTCTGATACTGTCCTCATCTGCAGCGATATTCAAGATCGGCCCATGGAAGCAGCTTTCCAAGATGGCAAGCTTTGTATCAGCTGTGGTGATTGCTGCAGCTGCGCTGATAATAATGCCTGACCTGGGGCAGCCGGGAAGGGTGCTGAACCTGATAATTTACGCCCACACGTTCTCACCCCTTATCTGGGACTTCTCGATAATAGCCACATATTTTATAATATCGGTGCTTGAGCTGTGGCTGCTCATAACTGCAGACGGGTTCAAGAAGGCAGGCAATGAACAGGGTGCAAAAAGGAGGGAAAGGTACGCCGTGGGCCTGGCATTCATTGCGCTCCCGGTTGCGATATTTACACACTCAGTCACTGCATGGCTATTCGGGCTGCAGATATCAAGGCCATGGTGGAACACCGCGCTGCTTGCTCCGGCATTCGTGGCTTCAGCGCTTGTTTCTGGCCTGGCCCTGGTGCTGCTTGTGCTGCAGGTAAATGGCAGGCTCAGGCTGGTAAATGTCAGCATCGACGACAAGACCAAGGCGCAGTTCTCTAAACTGCTGATCATTTTCATACTGGTTGACCTCTACCTTCTCTTCAGCGAATACCTCACCATAACATGGCCTGGAGTACCGAGCGAGCTTGCTGGGTTATACACCATGTTCTTAGGTCCCTACTGGTACATCGGATGGGGTCAGTGGGTGCTTGCTCTCCTCGCGGTGGCCATTCTGGCAAAGCCGGCCTGGCGCACGTCCAATAAGGTGATAACCCTTGCTTCAGTGCTTGCCCTGGTTGAGGTGTTCTTCTACAGGCTGAATCTGATTGAACCAGCATTTGTAAACCCGCTCATCGAGTACCCGCCGGGAATAGCCATAGGGGGAGGGATAAGCTCTTCATACGCCCTTGCTGGATACTCGTTCCAGATTGTGGGCCAGTACTTCCCGAGCGCAGTTGAGTGGGCAATCACAGCCGGCTTCCTGGCAGGCGTGGCGCTGATAATCCTGCTGGGCATGAGATATTTACCACTGGGAAATTCAGAATGAGCGGGCTGACAGAAGCCCTGTCCAGGGCGGCAATTTACGGAATGTTTTCAAATCTGTTCTACAGGCCTGAACGCGGAATGGAAAATACTATCCAGGCTTTCTTGAGCATAGCCGGGCAGGAAAGGGGTGAGCCTCTGGACATGCCAGCAGACACGGATAGGCTGGAGATCGAGTACAACAGGCTGTTTGTCGGCCCGGGGCACGTGCCATGCCCGCCCTATGAATCGGTTTACAGGAAGGACAGGCCGCTCATGGAAAGGGGGCTCGTGATGGGCCCATCAACGATTGACGTGCAGAAAAGGTACGGTGAAGCCGGCCTTCAGAAGTCAAAGGATTTCAAGGACCTGCCGGACCACATTGCGGTCGAGCTTGAGTTCATGCGCTACCTCTGCGCTAAGGAAGCTGATGAAGGGCCTGGAAAGTGGAGAACAATGCAGGTGGAGTTTCTCAACCACCATGTTAAGCCCTGGTATCTGGAGTTTGCAGAATGCGTGAAAAAGCATACAACTGGTTTCTACGCCGTGCTTGCCGATGAGCTTGCAAAATTCCTGAAAGAGGAAATTGAAGATATATGTGAGGGAAGATGAAGGTAAACATCCAGCTCGTAAACATCGACGAGGAAACTGCAGCAATCATAAGGCAGTGCGCGCTGCAGAATTATCCTGCATATGTCAGTTTTTACGGCGAGAAGCCCAGTAACGGAGAAGCCCTGCTGGTTGTAGGTGGTGAGACAGCAGTAAATGGGTTCGCAGTTGTTGAAACGATGGACACGCAGGGAATGCACACTGATGAGCTGCTCTATCACCTGTGCGCGAAGATTGGAAAGCTTTCAAATTCAGACGCCTTAACTGCAAAGAAGGAGTCAATGCTCCGGAGCCCGAACCTTTCAAGGAGGGAGCTGCTCACCGGGATAAGGGACGGCTTCCAGACTTTTTCGGACTATCCACTGATCTTTGATGAAATGTGCGAAGCAAAGTACGGCTGCAGGGAATGCATCAGCGCCTGCCCCGAGGGCGCGCTTAAATTTGACAGGGGCCTTGAGCTTGACACCTCAAAGTGCACAAAGTGCGGCCTCTGCGCCTCAAATTGCCCAGTTGCGGCAATACAGATGCCCGCCTTTTCCGAGGACGCGTTTGCCGGCCTGCTGGACGGCATGGGCAGGGTGCCTGCTGAGAAGAAAGTGCTTGTCCTGACATCAACGGAAACAAAGCGTGTGCCATGGGTGCATTTTGAAAAGCTGGATACGAGGATGGTCAGCCCCAGGTGGCTAATGATGGCCCTGGCATCGGGCATTGACCTGCTGGTCATAGATGGCCGTGTTGACGAAAGGCTTCTGATGGCCATCAGAACCATATCAGTATCAACGGGAAGGATTGAGCTCGGTGATGTGGAATCCGCGCTGAAAAAGCACGACCTTGTGATGGGCTCCAGGCAGGCAACAGGCTTCAACAGGTTCGACAGCTGGTTCAATTACATTTCATCTATCAGGGCCGTTATGAAAGAGGGCTCAAACGCCGAAGGGCTCGGGCTGACTGACCTTAAGGTCTCTGATACATGCACGCTTTGCGGCGCGTGCGCCTCAAACTGCCCGCACTTCGCGCTCAAGGTTGACAAGGGCGGCAAACTTCTGTTCAACCCATCCCTTTGCACCGGCTGCGGGCTCTGCGCTAATGTGTGCCCGGAGGGCTCCATATCAATAGAGGAGCAGAAAACGCTGAGCCTTAAACCCGCAACGGTCTACGAGGACGAGCTGATAAAGTGCGCAAGGTGCGGCAAGCCAATTTTTACAAAAAAGTTTTACGACCACCTTGTGGCCCAGCTGGGGAAGGAGGACCCGATGCTCAAATACTGCAACGAATGCAAGCAGAGGATAATCTACGAAAGGTTGTTCGGCAGGAAATGACCCGGGTTCAACAGCAGCTGCACGGTAATTTTTTCCCTCTTCTTGTATTCCCTGTTCCTTTCAAGGTAGCCGAAAGCGTCCGCATGTGCAAGCTGGCTGTAGAGGCCAGTCCCCCACTTCAGGGGGTAAGCGACGCCCCCGGAAAGCCTGAACAGGAATGTTGAATTCATGCTGTGCTTTACGGAAATGTCATCACCAAGCTCGGCCTGCGCGAACCTTCTCAGCTCAGTGCCAATTAATTTTGACAGCACGTGCAGGCCTTCGGCATTGAACACCACCGCAGCTGAGACAATCCTGCCCGGCATGACCACAACCGGCCTCCCGTTGACCAGGCCAAGCCCACCCCTCTTCAGCACATTTGTCTGGACCCCTTCAAAGAGCAGCGTGCCGGTTTCGGTTATTGCTTTTTTGGTGAGGTCCTTTTTCCCAACCGAAGATCCTCCTGCCGTAAGTATGATGTCGCAGTCCTTAAACTCCAGCAGGGTTGATTTTATTTTGTCCAGGTCGTCCCTTAAAACGGCATACCTGGTCCGGGCAAACGGCATCAGGGCTCTGACCATCGGCGCTATTGAGTCCCTTACCCCGTTGTAGGGGGCAAGCTCGTCGCCTATTGAAATGATGCCGGCGCAAACATCAAGCACCCTTACCTTTCCTGACCCAGAAACTAGCAGGAGCGGGATGTCGTAAGGCGTTATGAGATGCCCCCTGTGAAGCAGCATCTCCCCGGCCTTCACATCCTCCCCGGCCCTTTCGACGTCGCCCCAGGGCCTTGGCTCTTTGGCTGTGTAGAGCCTGTTTTCAATTACCTTTGCTTCTTCAATCCTCACCACCGAGTTTGCCCCCTCCGGCAGCTTTATGCCGGTCATTATGTATCTGGCTTCTCCTGCATCGAGCGAATCGCAATTTTCCCTGACCTGGTAATAATTGCCTCCATGCACGTTCACGGCGTAGCCGTCCTGGGCTGCTATGTCGCTGTCCGGGATGTCTTTACCGCTTGCAACGTCTTCGGCCAGGAACATGCCCGCGGAATTTTCGGCATCAACTTCTATTACATTTGGA
>JBMFTE010000066.1:0-5259 GCA_049967195.1 Nitrososphaeria archaeon | reverse complement strand
AATGCGCAGCTGATTAACAGGCACGGCGATTATTACATTCACATAACCACATTTGTCCCCAATAAAACAAAGAAACTAAACAGGATGCATATAAGCATGGACCTTGGTATCAAAACTCAGATCACGTTATCAAATGGCATAAAGGTTGAGTACCAGATTCCGCTCTCGGAAAAAATAAAGAGGTTGCAGAAAAAGTTGAGCAGAAAGAAGAAGGGGTCGAAAAGGTACAGGATGCTTCTGGCAAGAATCCAGAAGGAGTGCGTGTATTTGGCAAACGAAAAGGTTGACGTGGTGAACAAGGTTGGGTCATACCTCGTCAGCAACTTTTCACCTGTAAGCTTCCAGGACGACAGCGTGCACTCCTGGTCAAAGCGGTTCAGCAGGAAGTGCAAAATACTGGCATAGCTAAACTGAAAACATTGTTAAGCCGGCACAAAAACACGTACAAAATAGACAGATATTATGCATCAACCCAGGAATGCTCCAACTGCCACAAGCTTAACAAGATTCCTCTCAGTCAGAGAGTGTATGTCTGCAATTACTGTGGGCTTGTAATAGACAGAGACTTAAACTCTGGAATAGACAACGATGCAAAAGGCCATAAGGAAGTTATGGCCCTGGGTACAACCTTAATGCCCGTGGATGACGAGACCACCACAGTTATGCTGGAGTACCTATTCCGCACGTGACCCCATCGGTGAAGCGGGACGCGCCCAGCTTTAGCTGGGCGTAGTTCACTGGTTTTGATAACCGATTGCTGGTTTTTCACGCTGTTATAACAACGCACCAAATTTGAATCCAACTAGCTTAGTGCTGCTTGTAGCAGCAGGGCGGTACAATATACAGTACTGCCTGAAATTAATGTTGCAACCTGAAAATAGTAGTTATAATAAAAAGTTGTAGAATTTAGAGTTTGTCTCAAACAGATAAGGTCTTAAATTCAAATATCGTTTTACAATCTTTGAGTTCAAAACATGCTTTGGCATATACAAATAAACTGTATTTAACAGCCGTGCATAAAAAACTGCCCTGTAGCCGAAACTTGATCAAATAAAAATCGGGCCCGCCGGGATTTGAACCCGGGGCCTCCGGCTCCGAAGGCCAGCGCTCTATCCATGCTGAGCTACGGGCCCAATCACGTAAAATTAAACGGCGGGTAGTAAACACCCTTTTCCGTTATGATCGCACTGATCAAATCAGGCGGCGTAATGTCAAAAGCGGGATTAAATACCTTTACGCCCTTTGGTGCGGTCCTCCTTCCCCTTATTTGTGTTAGTTCTGATGAATCCCTTTCTTCTATTTTTACATCCTTTAGCTCGCTTTTCAGGTCAAGTGTTGACGATGGTAAGGCCACATAAAATGGTATGTTGAACTTTTTTGCCATGGTCGCTACCTGAAACGTGCCAATCTTGTTCATTGTGGTACCGTCCCTGAGAACTCTGTCTGCTCCCACTATTACCTTGCTTATCATTCCACAACTCATTGTATATCCTACAGCGGTGTCAGCTATTAAAGTTACATCGAAGCCGTCCTTCAGCAATTCATAAGAAGTAAGTCTAGCTCCCTGCATTACTGGCCTTGTTTCAGTGGCGTAGAGCTTCAGATTTTTTCCCTTTTCACGCGCAACCCTTATAGGAGCCAGTGCGGTTCCGTAGTCAACGGTTGCAAGGGCCCCTGCATTGCAATGGGTCAACACCTTGTCGTTGTCACTGAACAGCTTCTCACCATTTTCGCCTATCGCGTGCGCGTTATCTAACTCTTCGTTAAAAATCCTGAGAGCTTCCCTGAGAGCTGCTTTAGAACTGGCAGAGCCTTCTGCCGCTTTCTGGACCCTGTCCACAGCCCACGCCAGATTTATTGCCGTAGGCCTAGCGCCCTTTAGCCTTCTTGCGGCTTCATCCAGATTTTTACTGGGGGAGGTGAGTGCCAATCCGAAGGCAGCAACCACGCCTATTAGTGGGGCGCCCCGTACCACCATATTTTTTATAGCATCATAAGCATCTTCATACGAATTTATCCTGACCCACTTCTCTCGCACCGGGAGCAACCTCTGGTCAAGCACTTCCACGGTAGTACCGTTAACTCTGATAGGCCTCATGGACAACCTTATCAGTAACCCTGTTTTATCCTTTTATATTTTTAAAAGCTGTTTTCCGATATCACATCAAATATTATAAATTGGCAAGGGAAGCAAGTGTTATGGCAGAAAAACTGAAGGTAGGATTCATAGGGCTGGGAATAATGGGGGGTTCTATGGCTATCAACATAGCAAACAACGGTTTCAACCTAAACGTCTATAACAGGACAAAATCGAGGCTGGAACCATTTATAAAAAGGGGAATAACGGTGTCTGATTCCCCCGCAGATGTTGCCAGAAAAAGCGAAATAACCATAATTATGGTGACCGACGCACCAGACGTAGAAGAGGTTATATTTGGAAAAAATGGATGGATAAATGGCGCAAAAGAGGGTAAAATAGTAGTGGATATGAGTACCAATTCCCCCAAATATGCAGAAGAATTCGCATCTAGGCTGTCTAAAATTGGTATAGATTTTTTAGATGCACCAGTAACTGGTGGAGATGTTGGGGCTAAACAGGGAACGCTTACAATAATGGCCGGGGGTAAGCCTGATGTTTTTAACAGAGCTAAGCCATTATTTGAAGCCATGGGCAAAACAATCATATATGCCGGGCCAACCGGTTATGGTCAGAAAATGAAGCTTGTAAACCAGATAGCAGTAGCACTTGAAACTGTAGCTATGGTTGAATCAATGGAACTGGCCAAGGCCGCGGGGCTGGACATTAATCAGGTATATAAGTTGCTTTCCACGGGTGGAGCTAGGTCCTTTACCATTGAATCTTATATGCCTAGGCTGATAAAGGGCGACATAGAGCCAGGCTTCAAGGCCGCGCACCTAAGAAAGGACCTTAAATATGCGGATGAACTTGCAGCCAGCCTTAACGTTCCATTGATGGGGGGATCCCTGGCACTGCAGCTTTTTACTGCACTTACTAACAGCGGGATGGGAGAAAAGGGGGTTCATGCGTTGCTAAAACTGTACGACGGTTTAACCCAGTTAAATGAAATGCATTGAAAATGAGCTATCTGTAAAGCTTGATGACATAGCACAAAGAGTGGGAGCCTTAAGAGGTCTCTCCAAGGGTTGCAGGTATTATACAGGGAATTATCCATGGCTGGCCAGGTATGACTTACTGAGAAAAAGGATAGTTATAAACGAAAATTTTCTAAATTTGCTGACTAAAGACGAAGCACTAGCTGTTCTTGTGCATGAAGAAGCCCATGCTGCCCAAAGAGGACGATACCTTTTAAGGTCAATATTTACAATAATTTTCTCAACCATTATAGTTTTTGCGACAACGGAGGTAGAATTTACCTTTATGGGATTAATTTATATGTCACAGGCAGTTTCACTTACACTTACATTAATATTAACTTTGGTTGACTTGGGTATTGTACTGCCGTTTGTGGTAAAGGCCGCCGCATGTACATTTAACTTGAAGCGTTTTGAAATGGAGGCGGATGCGTTGGCGGCTAAGGAAATTGGCAAAGACCAGCTTATTTCAGCTCTTGAAAAAGCTCAGGGTGCAATCAGGCATGTGCCTGATTCAGAATTTAGAAAGTTGTTCAGATGGTGGCTGTATTCTGTGGATTCCTGCGTGCACCTTCCTTATGAAAAAAGGCTCAAATATATCAGGGAAGTTTAGTTTGCAGGCTCAGCCAGCCCAGAAATTCCAGTGCGCCATCACAGTATTCATTTTTTGTAATCAATTTTGCAATTACCTTTAGTCTGGCATCAGAATTGCCAAGGGCAACTGGCAAATCTACGGCCCTTAACATGGAAACATCATTTTCATCATCTCCCATAGCTATTTTTTGCACGTTGCCTAAATTCAGCTCTTCAGCGATTTTTGATATCCCAAAGCCTTTATTGATAAATTGCGGCATTATCATTATGGAGTTTTTGTTTTTTTCTATCGAAAAATTAATTCCCTGAGACTCCAGCGTGTCCCTTATTAAGGGCTCAGCATCCCTTAATGCATAGCCTATTATCTCGCCAAAATAAACCAGATCCTTCACTTTAATCAATGCGGCTTTGATCTGTTCCGACTCGTTTTTTCCAAAAACTTGCTTTTTTCCGTTATAATATATTATTGCGCCATTTTCAGCAACAAGCCCGTCGACAAAGTTGGACAACTTGTTCTGCAAAAATTCCAACGTTCTGCCAGAAGCAACTATGAACTTCAGGTTTCCGGTTGTTCTCAATTTCATGATTTTATCTATGACTTTGCCACATAGCTCAAGATCCTTGTCTGTAATTGTCCTGTCATAATCGGTAAACAGCACCATCATCCTGCATATCACAACTCAAGGGTTGGAGACAATTTCCGCAACCTGTGCCAGGCTTTTTACCTTTATGACATTATTCATATTGACATTTATTTCGTGCCCGTTTGTCAAAAGAAAGCCTGTCCTGGTCACCCTAAACATGCTGCTATCGTATTCTGTATCGCCAACTGAAAAACTTTCACGCGAGTTTACGCCGTTTTGCCTAAGATACTTTAAAATCACCTGATCCTTTTTCAGTGGTTCAACAGGCGCATCACCATCTCCAGTTAAATAGTTATTTTTATCAACTTTCAGGCTATTGCTAAAAACTACGCCTATTTTAAGTTCCTCTGCCACCTTTTTTGCGAATATATCAAGCCCGGCTGTGACCATTACTGGAACTATTTTTTTTGAAATAATTTTATTTACGAGTATTCTTGCGTCGTCCCTCACTGTGATAAACTGCGCCATTTCTTCCAGTTCCTCGAGGCTCACTTTTCCTCTGGTTGAGATCCAGCTTTCCACGTCTCTCTTCATCAATTCTGCATAAGATATTTTTCCCGCCAGATATACATCAAGCCAGCCAGAGCCATTAACCCCAAGCCTCCTGTAAATAAGCTCCCAGGTGTTTTCATTGATAAGGGTTCCGTCCATATCAAAGAAACCCACACGATATTGGATAGACATACTAAAGTTTTGATTTAATTTGATCGGTTAATTAATGTTTCTAAAAGCCGGCCAAATAAACCTAAATAAGTACCTCTACTGCTATAGGCAATAAAAAAGGTACATTTATATTATAGGAAATTTCTAAAAATTACTGGTAACGGTATAATTTAGTCATATATTTTTGGTAATTATATCTAAAAAATGTGATGTTACTACTTCAATAAGCTGTACTGCATCTACA
>JBMFTE010000065.1:0-5275 GCA_049967195.1 Nitrososphaeria archaeon | reverse complement strand
AACTTAAAAGCGTAACTGTGATCTGCTAAAAGCGATGGTTTTGAAATAAAATAAAACGGCTAGGCCCGGGACATTTTGCAGTTTCAATAAATTACCATCATCTTCAGGATTTTTTTATGCCTTTCAATCCCTTGCTAAGTGCTATAATGGCCATTATGCCCAAGCTGTCCAGGGATGCCCACAGGCCCACAGGATTCATGAGTAAAAATGACATGGCAGTGCTTCCTACAAATGAGCCCATTGAACGGGCGGAACTGGTGAGCATTCCAAAAGCCCCAAGATAACTCCCTCTTTTTTCAGGCCTTGAAAGCAGGTTAGCTATGGTCATGGCCAGAGGTGAAAATATGTTTTCACCAATTGTTACAACTGCTATGGCTATGATCCCGCCAGCATATGACCTGAGAAGTCCCAGTAGCATGAATCCCGCAATATAAAATGCAAGTCCTATTTTCAACCATTTGGCAGGGTTCTTCTTTGACAGAAATCTGGCTATATGGTACTGCAGAAGCACGACACCTGTACCGTTTACAAAGTAAAGCACCCCAAGGTAAGTAAGCGGCATGCCTAGCGAGGAAGTTTCATATATTGTAAGTGTAAGGCCGAACTGGGCCAGAAACACGTAAGACAAAAAGAAGGGCGAAATTTTCTTTATAAAGGTCATATCCTTTATTGCTGATAGGTCAAACCCAGAAAATGCATGGGGGCTTTCTCTTAGCCCCCAAAACAGCGTGGATGAGCAAAGTATTGTTATTCCGGCAAGCACAAAGGCGTTAGAATAACCCAAAAAGCCTATGGTCACGCCTCCAAAAAGGGGGCCCAGTGCCCATCCAAGATTGATTCCAATTCTCATTAACCCGTAGTTCCTGATCAGCTCGCTTTGCCCCCTTCCAATGTCTCCGACATAGGTGTTGTAGGCAGAAAATGTAGCACTGCCGAAAAGATTTTGAATTATTCCCAGCCCAGAAACCAGCAGATACCCGGGAACGAGCAGACTGAGTCCCATTGCAAAAAGCGCCGTCCCGTTTAACAGCTGCGCAGAAACCATGGTGTTCCTTCTTCCCCTTCTGTCTGACATCATCCCTCCCAATAGCTGCCCGAGTGCACCAGTTACAGCAAGAACGACATAATAAGCGCCAACCAGAAGCAGCGGCATTCCCTTTGCATATAGCACCAGTCCTATGTATGGGCTAACCATTGAAATTGAAAAGGTTCTGAAGGTGCCAATCAGCAATATCCTAAATAGATTGCTGTTGATTCCTTGCCTGCCTGCTATCAAGTCTGGTTGCCTCCCTGTGTATTGATTTTGTATTATTAATATTTGCTGGAGCTAGAGAAGAATCCCCTGGCCAAAATTCATTCTGCATGCCTTCCCGGTACTGTTTATGGCGCACGTCGGCATCTGAGGTTCTGTGTGATAGATCCCTACCCTGAGCCTTGAATCTATGGCAATGCCACCCTGATTTACTTCGCCAAGTGTATCTTTTATGTATGAAAACGCACTTTTAAGGGCGTCAAGGGAACTGCTTTCCCTCATCATGTTAACCGCCCTGAAGGCAGTTAAAACCGCCATGTTCTGTTCACCGATTCCTGTAAGCGCTATTGCCCCTGAACCGTTCATCGCGTAAAATCCAGCTCCTGCCACCGATGCGTCCCCGACCCGTCCCGGCAGCTTTCCTTTTATTCCTCCGGTTGATGATGCAGCGGCGAACCAGCCT
Source organism: Nitrososphaeria archaeon (assembly GCA_049967195.1). Lineage (GTDB taxonomy): Archaea > Thermoproteota > Nitrososphaeria > Conexivisphaerales > UBA164 > KM4347-05. The sequence continues at coordinate 3,560 of JBMFTE010000065.1, read as the reverse complement.
TCAGCGGTTGAAGCAACAGCACCAATAGTATCACAGCCATCTGAGCTTGGCGAAACAGGCGTGCCAGCGTTGCCCACGATCAGTGCATGTTGTGTTTTAAGCATTACGTCTAATGCAGCCCGTATGGGGCTCCTGCAAGCCGTTGCACCCACTGCACCAATTTTCATCGTTCTACCATCCATTACCCCTGCATCCATTTCGACCTTTCCCTCCCTGTTTGGAACAGAACCCCTTCCAGCATTGAACAACCCGGTTTCCTCCATGTATGCAAGCGCTTCCACCACGGCTTTAACTGGCTCTCCTCTTCTGGTCAGACTTATTCCAATATCAAGGGCTTTTTTAAGAGCTCTCAATATGCCATTGTCCTCCCTTACTCTCCCTGCCCCACCATGGACAGCAAATGCCATTATGGAGTTACACCAGCAGGTCTGAGGGGTTTATGCGCTCCTGCTTCCATGTGTCGCGGTCTCTTACAGTAACTGTTCCGTCCTCCAGGGTCTGACCGTCAATGGTCACTGCCTTTGGGATCCCTGCTTCATCAAGCCTAGCATACCTTTTGCCAATGTACCCTTTTTCGTCAAATATTACAAAGTAACCCGCCTTGTCAAGTAATTCCTTTACTTCAAGCGCCTTTTCCAGCATGTCATCCTTTGAAACCAGTGGAAGGACAGCCACGACTTTTTTAAGAAGGCTTGGGGGCAAGGAGAGGATATTTCTGCCTTCCTTTTTGCTGTAAGCATAGTAAACAGCAGTAAGCAAAAGCCTGTCAAGACCAAATGACGGTTCCACAACATGTGGCACGAATTTCCTCACTTCTTCCTTTTCAACTTCATCTATAATTTTATATTCGTCAGGAGATAGCTTGATGCCGGCTGAATACACGCCGTCAGCTCTGCTCTCCGGTGCTGATGACATTATTTTTTCCCAGTATTCCCCGTGATTGCGTTTTACCTCTTTCTCATTAAGCCTGATGGCGGTCCTTGTACTTACCGTCTTTTTCTCTATCGCTACAAGCTCCTGGCCGGTTTCCTTTGAGTGTGACTTGAGGTCATAATCTGTTCTGTATGCAAGGCCAGCAACTTCAGTCCAACCCATTTCGTCGAAAAAAACTTCATGATCAAAGGTCTGGGCGGAGTAGTGTGCCCTTTCACCAGCAAGCTTTTCGATGAATCTCTGCTTCGATCCCGGAACCCCAAGCGCCATTACAAATCTGAAAGATTGTTCCATAAAGTAAGCAAGCCATGCACTCTTTATAATCCCGGTCCGGTAGGCTTCAGACGGAGATAGCAGTTCCGGCTCGCCTCTGTCCATGGCCTTCTCGTGGAGCAGCGGAAGCTTTATGCTGCTATCAAGCGCCGGCGCCTCTTCGTCTTCGGGGTCCATGAACAGCTCCAGCTCCATCATATGAAATTCCCTTAGCCTTATCATCGACTGCCTGGGTGATATCTCGTTTCTGTACCCCTTACCTATCTGCGCAACCCCCATCGGCACCTTGCCTCTGTTTATGTCTAGAAGTGTTTTAAACTCAACAAAAATTCCCTGAGCTGTTTCTGGACGCAAATAACCCCTGTTTTCAGCATATGGCCCGATGTTTGTTTCAAACATGTTCAGGAACTGCTTTACGTTCCATTCAGCTGCTCCACAATTGGGGCATTTGACCTTGTTTTGGTTAAGCATGTCACTCATATGATTTATGCTGGCACTTTCACTTACCTGGATACCTGAATCCTTCAGCAGATGGTCAGCACGATACTTGCTTCCGCACTTTTTACACTCTGCCATCGGGTCCTTAAAATTGTCAACATGGCCTGAAGCCTTGAGCACCCTAGCAGGCATTATGTCAGGGGAATCGATCTCAAGGAACCCGTGGGGCCTTACAAAGTAGCCTCTCCACAGGTCCTCTATGTTTCTTAAAACGAGCGACCCCATGGGGCCAAGCGTGTAAAACCCGCTTACGCCACCATAGATTTCATATGATGGCCAGAAATATCCCTTTGATTTTGCAAGGTTTAGAACTTCGGTTAGCTTATCCATGACCCGAAAAAAATTAATCAACTTATTAGCTTTACTGATGGATGCTTGTACTTGACCCAGCCAATGCGGTTCATGGCCCTCTCACGCACTTCCTCAACGGTTTCCATTTTCCGTACAATCTTCCCCCCTTCAAGCCATTTTTTCATCAGTGGCTCATAACCTTCGGGAGGCTCGCGCCCCTCAGGCAGTATTATGTCAGAGCCGTTGCTGAAATTCCTGTAAGCGTCCTTTTTGCCTGAAATGTCACCCCTCTTGGACCTTTTCACCATTTTTCCATCAACCTCTACCTCCACTACCTTTAGATTGAAATCGATGGTTGGAGCGTCAGCTACTGACGTTCCTATGCCGTAGCCGTCCACCACATCGTTCATTGTGGTTATGTCGCCTTCGTCAACGCCTCCTGATATGATTATTTTGACGTCGCGGCCATCCCTCTGATCCAGCTCCCACCTTACCTCCTCTGCTATCTTCCTCCAGTCGCCCCTTCTGGAACCAGGCGTGTCAAGCCTTATGCCTGAGAGCCTTTTCCCAAGAGCATTAAGCGCCATTATGGATTCCATCTTCTCGTCATAATAGGTGTCCACAAGGGCTATCCTTGGGATCTCTTGGTCTACGTACCTATCAAAGGCGACCCATGCCTCACGCGGGTCATTGTAGAGCAGTATAAAGCTGTGTGGCATTGTGCCGGATCCATGTTTTCCGAGCAGGCCTGCACCCAGCACATTGCTGAAACCATCAAATCCACCAATGTAGGCGCCGCGCTCGATCATGGGGGCCAATGCCGGGTGGGCCCTCCTTGTGCCAAAGCTCAAAAGGATCTTTTCGGGGCCAGCCAGAAGCCTCATCCTTGCAGCCTTTGTTGAAACGCCACTGAAAGAGCAAAGAAAACCAAGCAGGGCGGTTTCATATCTTGCAAAATCCCTGTACCTGCCCTCAATCCTCATTACAGGCTCATATGAAATATCTGTTTTTGATGTAAGAAAAAGCTCACCCTCCTCCATAGCCCACACATCTACCGGAAGCCCCTCAAGAAGGTTAAGAGACTCATAAATTCCCGAAACTATTCCCCAGTTGTCCGGATATGGAAGATACCTGGTGTAAACTTCCATTGCCACTCTGGGATTTTTCCCCTCGCCATCAAGGATTTTTTCAACGTTTACAAAATAAAAATCCGTAGTTTGCCCTGACTTGATCTCATCTGCATCGGGTATCAGGAATACCCTATCTTTTATAAATGATTTTTTACTGGTCATGTAACCATCGCTTTTAAGCTATAGATCACCATCACGCTTTTAAGTTTATGTTTCCAAAATTATATAATGTCGAGTAAGAGAGCTGAAAGAAAACAAAGGAAAGGGTACAGCTGTAAAGAGCTTGGGTGGTAAAGAACCACGTTGATGCAGCAGCCATCGAATAGCTTGCAAGGGTGTCCATTGAGGCCAAGTTGTTCACAACGATGTGATTGCTAGGTGGCGTTCAGTGCGATGCCAAAAAAGTGCAGGTGACTGGGTGAACTACGCCCGGCT
>JBMFTE010000064.1:0-5284 GCA_049967195.1 Nitrososphaeria archaeon | reverse complement strand
TGAGAAGAGAAACTTAAAAGCGTAACTGTGATCCGCTTAAAAGCGATGGTTTTGAAATGAAATAATGTTTGCTCTTTTTAGAAGATTTTAGCTGCTTGCAGGTCACGATACTAGCTTGTTTTATCCTTAATTTTCTTTGGTTTTCGCTTGACAGCGCTGCCACAGTAAGGACAAATCTCAAGCGGATTTTTAAAATATCTGCCACAGCCGGTGCATCTATATGTCCACCGTATTATTTTTTTTATTCCTACTGTCTTTATTCCTTTGAATTTGATATTATGCAGGGCAAGCACATTTTGCAACTCATAATCGTCAGTTATTACCGTTATATCATATTTTTCATATAATTGCAATGCAAGTGCTATAACTGAAATATCGGCCTGTGTCAGCCTTGGGCTTGCGCCTGTAATATTCAGGGCCAACTTCACTGCCTGCCTTTCCGGTTCTAAAACCTTCAACTTGGAACTCTTTATGTAGCTGTTTACAATCAACCTTTCATTTTCGTTATCTACTTCGTTTACTGCTTCATTAGTGGTGAACATAATTTCAGAATTAATTAAACTAATCCTGAACAGGCCAGCCGAATCTAAGATATAAACTGGCAATAAGGTGTTGACCTTTTTTGAACTCAATTCAAGCCTCGGGCGGGATTCGAACCCGCGACCTTCGCCTTACCAAGGCGACGCTCTAACCAACTGAGCTACCGGGGCTTATGTTATGCATGGCAATAAGGTCTTTCTTAAATGCTGCTAATTCTTGTGGTATTTTTAAATTTATTGGGTCCTTCAAACTTTTTCCATTTGTTTTCTTTATGTTCCACACATAATGGTTAAATTGCAACAGGTTTTCTGTTAATTTAGTATAATCTTCCTCCGGCACTATCTCTAATGGGGATGGGTACGGCTCATGATGAACGTCTTTTTCATAAATATTTTTGTAAATGTAAAACGTAATAAATGGGATGTATGGTGCCATTAATCTCAGAAGTGTTTTTAGAATAAGATTCATTGTATAAAATGATGATGCCCTTTCTGCATCAGAAAATCTGTCACTGCTGTATATGCGTGGCTTTATCATCTCTAAATAATGGTCAGCAAAAATGAACCATGTGAAGTCCCTTATAGCTGTAAAGCTCTTGTTAAATGCATATTTATCATTCATATTATTTACATTGGTTACTAATTTTTTCAATTCAGATAAAATCCACATGTCTGTGGGTGTCAATTCAGCTGTATTTTTGGCGTTAGAAGATTTTACGAATTTGGATACGTTTAGTAGCTTTGTAAGAAATTTCCCGGCTGATTCTATTCTGTTATATGAGCATTTTACATCGGTCTGTGTTATGTCACCTTCTAGAAAAACCCAAGATCTGAATGCCTCTGCCCCATATCTTTTGATGATATACATGGGGTCTATTACGTTGCCCTGGCTCTTGCTCATCTTGAATCCTTTTTCATCCACTACATGCATGTGTATCCATACATCCTTAAATGGCCTGTCTCCCGTAATCAAATAAGATTTTAAGAGTGTAAAATACAGCCAACTCCTCACTATTTCCTTTCCTTGCGGTCTGAGGCTTACGGGAAAATTTTTTTTGAAAAATTCCTTATCCCACAAGTAGCCCGATATGTACAATGGTGTGTTACTAGAATCAAACCATGTATCAAAAATTCTTGTTTCACCCACAAATTCGTTTCCGCCGCATTTTGGGCATTTATCAATTGGCGGCTTTTCAATCCATGGCCTATAATATTTTCCCTTTGGAGGCAAATATGGATACCCACATTTTTTGCAGTACCAGATGGGTATTTCTGTGCCGTAATATCTGCGCCTTGAAATTACCCAGTCATCTGTTATAGAATCTATCCACCTTGTCAAGAGTTCAGAGCTTTCAGGAGCATAAAACTGCATCAAGGAGGAATGCCTCTTTAATTCATCCTTAAAATTTACCTGTTTAAGGTAAAGCTCCTTGCGGGGAATAAATTCTATAGGTGTTTTGCTTCTCCAGCAAATTGGTGTTTCGTGTTTTATCTGCTCCTCCTTTGCTACCAATCCTTGATTTTTTAAATCATCCACTATGGCTTTGCGCGCTTCCTTGACCTTCAACCTGCTGTACTTTCCCGCATTATCGTTCATGAACCCGCCTTCGTCTATTAAGAAAGTCGGCGTTAGGCCAAGGTCCTTAAATACCATTATATCGCCCCTATCACCAAAACTGCAAATCATTACAAGCCCAGTCCCAAATTCCTGCTTTGCATAGGGATGTGCCAGAATAGGCACCGTGTGGCCATATATGGGCACCTTTGCGCGTTTGCCCTGCAAATGTTCATACCTTTTATCATCAGGATTATAAATTATGGCTTTACATGCACCTAGCAATTCTGGCCTCGTTGTAGCGACAATAAGATCCCCTTGCTCATCTATCTCAAATTTGATATAATAGAGTGCTGTGTTCCCTTCCTCATACTCCACCTCTGCATCAGAAAGGGATATTTTGCAGTCTGGGCAGTAATTTGAAACCTTTTCGCTTTCATATATTAGCCCCCGATTATAAAGTTCTATGAATGTTTCCTGCGTAAGTCTTCGAAATTCCTGATCGTCGGTCTCATACATGGCCCCCAGTGTATAATCCTTTTTATAATTGTTAAAACTGATGCCGAGCTGGATAAATGAATTAACCGATGCCGAGCTGTATCTGTCAAGCATCTCTTTACATTTAGATATGAAGATGTCTCTGGGCGTGCTCCTTACACTAAGTTTAAGCTCTTTTTCAACCTGTACTTCTATTGGCAATCCATTCCTATCCAAACCCAGCGGAAATAATACGTCAAATCCCTGCATTCTTTTGTACCGTGCAATGGCGTCCATGTAGACATATGTATAAGCGTGCCCGATATGAATGGGCATATTGACGTATGGTGGTGGCGTATCTATAATATATTTTGGCTTATCATCGTTTTTAAAAATGTCATGGCCCTCCTTTTCCCACTCATCCATTATTGTGCTTTCAAGCTTGGGGTCCCATTTAGTTATTAATTCCATTTTGCCTGTACCTTAGTATAACTCCGATGCCACCAAAGCTTTTAAACATCACGCCTGGCTCTGACTTTGAAGAAATTATTTCAACCTTAGCCCCAATTTGGCTGGCGAGGTCCGATATATAATCTACCACGTCCTCAACCTTTATTGACCATAAGCTTTTTCCGCAGCTTGGACACACTGACTGATTTGCCTGAACCCTTTCCTGATAAAGCTGTGATTCGCTTGAATATTTTTCAGCCTGATAACCACAGCTTTTGCATGTAGCTTCAATTCTATACATATCCAGATCTTCGGAGATTAGGATCAAATCCGCATTTCCTGTTTTTATGGCCTTTAATGAGGGATTTAGTCCATAAACCGCCAGACCGTCTCGCTTTGTAGTTTCCATCATAAACCTTTCAATCAATCTTTTTTCCTTAACCAATCTCAAGTTTTCAATTAAATTTTCGCCACGTTCCAAAGTTTCCCTTATACCTTCTTCCCCGGCATAACCTGTATCTACAAGCCCTATAACCGCCTGCTTTAACCTATAATCCAGATAGTCCGCCTTATAAAAGTCCTCCTTAGTCATACCCGGGCCGCTTATTATAAGGGATTTTATTGTATATTGGTCTATAAAGATTGATTTGGCATGATCTGCCACCCTGTGAAAAAAATCATTAATTTCGTTTTCCCTTATTCTTTCGAACCTTCTTGCAGATTGTCCACCCTGCCGGTGCTTACTGCCAACTCCACTGGTTATTACTTCAACCGTTTCTGACCTGTCTCCCGAAATTATGCCGAAACCAGCCTCGGAGGTATCAACGGATATCACCCCTACAAGTTCCTCTTCTCTTAGGAGTGATTTTAGTATGTCTATGTGAAAATGATCGTCACACCTGTAAAGATATGTTAAAACCGGTCTTGGAGGGACAATCTCGTAATATTTCATTTCTTCATCCACTGGATTTTCTTCCGAAGGCACGTAACCACAAAAAATTATTATGCCTGTATCAGAAAATTGCTTGAAAAGCCTGAGCCTTTGCATTATATGTGTTAATGCATCCTGTACGTGCGTTCGCGTTTGATCGCTTTTAATATTTGATGCCGTTCCGTACTCATCCCTTAGCTGATTTATTACGTCGTAAACTGGCCTGCGAGGCGGAACATAAAGTGAAATGAGCTCGGTTCCTCTTCCTGCAACATTTCCCAGTTCTTTGAGTAACCTTTTAATCTTATATAGATTTACCGAATTATATTCTTCCATTCTAACCCACCTGTGTTTCTTTATTTAAAATATTTTTTATATAATCCTTAATATATACTATTGCAAGTGATGTTTAATGAGGTATATAATCAAGCTTTCTGGAAGTATATTGGACAGTAGAGAAAATCTTGGTGAGCTCGGGAAAATCCTGAACGAAATTAAAATTACAGCAAAAAACGAAAATAAAATTGGGCTTGTTGTGGGGGGTGGCAGAAGGTCCAGAGAATTTATAGAGGCTGGCAGAATGTTTAACCTGTCTGAATCTGAGCTGGATAAAATAGGCATAGCGTTGACCCGCATTAATGCAATGATAGTTATAGGCGCTCTGTATGACCTTGCTTACCCGCGCGTAGTGACTGATTTTGAGGATGCGGCTATGGCATGGAATGAGCAAAAAATACCCGTGATGGGCGGTTTAACTCCTGGCCACAGTACAAATGCAGTGGCAGCTATGCTCGCCGAATATACAAGGGCTGACCTGCTTATAAATGCTACAAGGGCCGGGGGGGTTTTCGACAGGAACCCAGAAAAATACCCGGATGCTTCAATGCTGAAAAGTGTTTCTGTTAGCAGGCTTAAAAAAATCATCAATTCATCATTCCAAGCCGGAAAATATGAGCTAATGGATGAAGTGGCGTTGGGCATTATAGAAAGGTCAAAAATACGAACACAAATAATCAGCACCGATGCGGCATCTTTGAGGAAAGCCTTAAAAGGAAAGGAAACTGGCACATATATTGTCTTTGAGTGAAAAAAAGAAAAAGGTTAAAGAAGCTGTTTTGATCCCACCTCACACACACTGCAAGGTTTGCGGAAGGGCAATTCCTGAAGGCCAAATATATTGTAGCAAGGAATGCAGAGATAAGGATCTTAATCGGTCAAAAAGGGATAAAAGGATGATGTGGGGATTTTACGGAGCATTTATGGTAATACTGGTGATAATGCTTGTTGTGGCTTATGCTTTCAAGTAACTGCATGCTACAGTTGTAGTTAATT
>JBMFTE010000063.1:0-5285 GCA_049967195.1 Nitrososphaeria archaeon | reverse complement strand
GAACCCAAGATAGCAGCATGGGAAGCTCACGCGCTTTAGCGTGAGAGGATGTCACCCATGGTTCTTGCCTGTCATTGGCTTAAATAAAACGTTATATCTTAAGCTGTTTAAAACATACACATGGAAACAGCGTTCAAGGTGCTGGTTGACCATTTTAAGGACATGGAGGATACAAGCAAAAGGACTGAACTCACCGCAATTCTGGCCCACCTGTTCAATTCAATTTCTGTTGACGAAATAGATAAAGTGGTTTACCTAACGCAGGGAAAGCTCTACCCGGATTATATGGGGATAGAGCTGGGGGTTGCTGAAAAGACAATCATAAAGGCTATCAGCAAGTACTCGGGTATAGCTGAAAGCAAAATTATGGACGAATACAGGAGGGCAGGCGACCTTGGGGATGCGGTGAGCAACATCGTCAAGGGCAAAAGGCAGATGAGCTTTTTTTCAGAACAGCTCACGGTCAACAGGGTTTACCAGACCCTCGACAGGATTGCAAGGTCGTCTGGAAAGGGCTCCCAGGAAATGAAGCTTTCGCACCTTTTAAGCCTGCTCAACGATGCTGAGCCGGATGAGGCAAGGTACCTTGTGAAGATCGTGCTCGGAACCCTCAGGCTGGGTGTGGCTGATTACACGGTGCTTGATGCGCTTGCATTTGCAAGGTCGGGAACAAAGGATTCAAGGGAGATGCTGGAAAGGGCATACAACCTTTCTGGCGACCTTGGGCTTGTGGCTGCAACCCTGATGAAATACGGGGAAGATGCAGTAAGGGGGATAGGCATAAACATTGGCAGGCCGGTCAGGCCCATGCTTGCCGAAAGGGTCCCAGACATCAAGGGGGCCCTCGAATACATGGAAAATGGCTGCACAGCTGAGTACAAGTACGACGGCGAAAGGATCCAGATCCACAAAAGGGGGAAAAATGTAATGCTGTTTTCAAGAAGGCTGGAAAACATAACCATGCATTACCCTGATATAGTTAAAATTGCGCTGAAAAACATAGTTGCTGACGAAGCTATTGTTGAGGGGGAAGCCGTGGCGGTTGACCAGAACACGGGCGAATTTTTCCCATTTCAGGAGCTGATGCACAGGAGGAGAAAGTACGGAATAGAGGAGGCGATGGACCTTTACCCCGTGACCCTCTTCCTATTTGATGTAATGCTCATCAACGGCAGGCAGCTCATTGACCTGCCCCTGACTGAAAGGAGAAAGGCAATGTGGGAATCTGTTAAAAGCGATGACAAGGTGCAGTTTGCAACCCACATTGAAACCAAGGATGCTGAAAAGCTGGAGGCTTTCATGGACCAGGCAATAACTGATGGCTGTGAGGGGCTCATGCTGAAGGACGTTTCTTCAGCGTACAGGGCCGGGGCAAGGGGGTTTTCATGGATAAAACTGAAAAGGGACTACCAAGGAGAGCTGGGCGACACCCTGGACCTTGTTGTTGTCGGTGCGTTTTACGGGAGGGGGAGGAGGGCGGGGGCATACGGAACACTGCTAACGGCAGTTTACGACCCTGACAGCGATTCGTTCTACACTGTTTCAAAGGTTGGCGCAGGCCTGACCGACCAGGACCTGGCCAGCTTCCCGAAGCTTCTTGACCCCTGCAAAATACCCCACAGGCACGCCAGGGTTTACTCAAACCTTGAAGCAGATGTCTGGTTTGAGCCGAAGGTGGTGATTGAGGTCCAGGCTCAGGAAATAACGCTGAGCCCGGTTCACACCGCGGCATTTAATTCCATAAAGGAGGGCGCGGGGCTTGCGCTCAGGTTTCCCAGGTTCACCGGAAAAGTCAGGGACGACAAGGGCCCTGAAGATGCAACCACGGTGAAGGAACTGATTGAGATGTACGGAAACCAGAAGAAGAAGCCCCTGACTAGCGGAACAGGTCCTTAGCGTCTGGCCGGTTCAGCTTTCTGGCGCTTTCTTCTGCGACGTCATACCTGTACCCCCTTATTATTGCCGCTGGAACGCCCCTGCTCTTCCCCATCACAAGCTCTGCTGCTGAAGCAAGTTCGTCGGCCTGAGCTATCAGGGTAACCTTCAGGGTCCTGCTGTAGAGGTCAGGTTGCCCCCGGTAATCCCTCATCACCCTTATGCCGCTTGCACCAATTGCCATGTCCACCTGCCCCTCCCTCCATGCCCTTCCATAAGTATCGCTGATTATCACGGCCACGTCAGCACCAGTTAGCTTTTTGATGACTTTCCTGATCTTCCTTGCTGAAACATCGGGCTTCTCAGGGAGCAGCAGCAGCGCGCCCTCACTCCCTACGTTGCTTTTATCCGCCCCCGAGTTTGCCCCCACAACCCCAACTGTTGATTCAGTAAGCAGCAATCCCTTTCTCATCCTTACAACCCTCTTTGATGCAGAGAGTATGGCCTCAATTTCCCTGGGGTCCTTTCTCACGACCTTTGAAGAGTTGATGGCAAATTCACGCGGCACAACGCTGTCGAGCATGACCAGCCTCCCCTCGGCCTTTGAAACTATCTTTGATGCAACAACAACTATGTCCCCGCTTTTAAGCTCCAGGTTTCCCTTTTTGCAGGCCCCAACCAAAAGAGAGCCCACGTCATCCCCCTTTTTTACGTGCGGCACGCCCTGGACCGCAATCACCTCTATCCTGCTGCTCATTTTTGAGTCTTCCATGGCCTCATATATGCTCCCTTTAAATAAAAGGTTGATGGAATGCTTTTATTTTCATGCTGTCATGCATCCTTATGCGCACTGTTTTAATTGTGGGAAACTTTACCCTTGACGAGATAACCATAGGAAAATGCCGTTATTCATGCATAGGCGGTCCACCCTCCTATGCGGGGCTCTTTTTGAGTACATACAGCATCAAGCTGGCAGTTGCAGGGTGCTATGGTCATGAAGCTGACATGGTCGTCGACAGCCTGAGGTGCAGGGGGGCAAGCGTAACGCCTGAGTGCAATGGCTGTCAGGCCACTTCAAGGTTCAGGCTAATTGGAAGCAAGAAGAAAAAAATCACCATAATCGACCCCGGCTGCAGGATTACACGGATTCCTGAAGGGCATTATGATTATGCCATAGTTAACGGCGTTTGCGGGGAGATTGGCCCTGGCCTCATGAGCAATATACGCAAAAGCAGCAGATTTGTATACCTGGACCCCCAGGGACTGCTCAGAAAGAGAAAAAGGGGCAGGGTGGAAATGGCCGCGGGGCCTGAACTCATGGAGTACATAAAGTACGCTGACGCGTTAAAGGTAAACAGGGAGGAGCTTGAACTCATAACTGGCACGGTGGACCCCGTAAAGGCTTACAGCATGCTGGGAAAAAACACAGCAATGATAATCTCGGAAAGTCACAGGGTTATGCAGGTTGGAAACGGGAAAATGCTTGAGCTTGAATTCAAACCTGTCAGGGCATATGATGGAGTTGGCATGGGGGACCTCTTTGGAGCAGGATATGTTCTGGGGAAGATGATTTCCGGGGAAAAAATGGGGCTTGCAATGGGGCATGCCGCCGCAACGGCAAGGCCTCTTGAGAGGGGGCTGTTCAAGGTTCCGCACTGGAGGGAGGTCATGGGCAAAGCGCAAAGCCTCCTTGGTACTGTGAAAGAGCTTCAGCAACGCTTATAATTGCACGTGTGCACAATGAACCAAATGAACCGGGAGGTCATAGAGCTCCTCAGAAAATCAAAGACGATGTCAATCTCTACCTGTGGCAACAGCCCCTGGACCATAAAGGTATTTTATGCCATGGACAGGGGGTTCATATTTCTGCTGGAAAAGAACGGTATAACCCTGGAGGCAGTAAATAAGGGGAGCAGGGTTTCATTTGCAATTGACCTCAACAGGCCGGACCTGTTTGTGCAGGGTTACGGAAGGGCCGAAGTTGTTGGCGAGCCGGGAAAGCTTGACGAGGAAAGGGGGATACTTCTGGCAAAGGTCCCCGAAGATTCGCTGTTTGCAAGTTCCGGGCACACGGTTATTGTCAGGCTCATTCCTGAAGTGTTGAGGGTAACGGATATGAGGGGTGAGCCGAAAAAGTACATCGAGAGCTTCAATCCTGAAGAGATGACAGAGAGGAAGCCGCTCACGCTTGTGAGGGCGCTCAGGCCCTGGGCCTTTCAGATGAGCGTCACATCGCTGATTTTGGGGGTAATGCTTGCCGACAGGGTAAATCTAATTTTTCTTCTCCTTTCCATAGTTGCCATAATCATGGCCCATGGTGCTTTTAACGAACTTGGGGATTACTTTGACTACATTTCAGCGCTTGACAGGCCTGAAGGGCTGGGGTCCGGGGGTTCAAGGGTCCTCCTTGACAAGTTCATGGCACCCAGGGCCCTGTTTGGTTATTCAATTGCGCTCTTGGCCTCGGCACTGATGATAGGGTCTTACCTGATATTTGCAAGACCGGCAATACTTGCCTTTGTGCTGATCGGCGTTCTTGCCGGTGTGCTGTACGGCCTGCCAAAGTTTGGGCTTAAATGGATAAGCCTGGGCGACCTGGGTGTTTTCCTGGCATTTGGCCCGGGCATAGTGCTGGGTTCTGAAGTGCTGCAGGGAGGAAGGGTCACCGCAAGCAGCCTGCTGATATCCATTGCTATAGGAATGATCATAGTGGCCGTGCTTCATGCAAACAACTGGAGGGACATAGGGTCAGATACTGCCGCGGGGGCCAGGACGGTTGCTTCAGTGCTTGGGGAAAGGGGGTCACTTATTTATTACCTCGCCCTTATCTGGCTGAGTTACCCGATATTTGCTGCTGCCGTTGCTCTTGACATCAGGCTGTGGCCAATACTGGGGTCGATGCTCACGGTGCCCTGGGCAATAAAGCTCACAAGGATAGCCCTGAATCCCAGGGACTGGAACCGGAAGCTGCTTGACATGCGCACCGGGTCATTCACCGCTCTTCACATGTACCTTTCATTGATTTTCCTCGGGTCGGCTATTGTCATAGAGCACTTTGTGTTTTTATTAACGATACAGGCATAAACAAACGTGCGTAATTTTTCGACAAAATATTCATTGGTTAAAGGTTAGCCGCCTCGAATTAAACATTGGTTCCAAACGATGACTATAATGGCTCATTTGATTATGACAAAAAATAAAATACAGAAAGGGTAAAAAAAGCTATGCCACCTTGTGACTGCCTTGACGACAAAGTGAAGAAGATACTCGACGCTATCAGGGAGATGGACAGCAGGGAATTTGAAGCAATGTTAAGGAGAAGCGAACGTGAAGGGAAGACCGTAGATGAACTCATAGAGGAAACTCTCTCTAAAAAGAGCGCAAAAAAGGGCAGCCTTTAACATTTATTT
>JBMFTE010000062.1:0-5296 GCA_049967195.1 Nitrososphaeria archaeon | reverse complement strand
AGTTCCCATATTGCCAACGAACCTAGGACAGCGACATGGGAAGCTCATGCGCTTCAGCGTGAATGTCACTGGTTTTTGGAAACGCGCGGGATGGTGGTAATGTGAAAAGAGGAGCTGCTATTTTTGGCGTTACGGTAGCCTTCCTGATGTCCGCGTACTCTGTATTTTCCCTTGTTTATGTAATGCAGGATCTTTCTGCCAGATTTCACGTCACGCTTGGAGTTGTTTCCGTTGCTGTGGCCCTGTCCTTCTTCGGGGGTGCGCTAGGCGGGGCGGCTCTCGGAAGATTTGCTGATATAAGGGGAAGGAAGCCCGCGCTTTTGATGTCAGCAATAATATTTTCAGTTGCTACAGTTCTGGCATCACAGTCCAGGTCCGTCGTTGAACTTTATGCGTGCTGGCTCATGGTTGGATTCGGTGCAAATGCAGAAAACGGAATAAGCTATGCGGTCATTGTTGAGCTGCTCAAAGGTTCAAGGGGCGTTGTGGGGGGAGCTGTTCAGGGGCTGTACTTTGTCGGCATGATGCTTGACGTGCTAACCCTCTTACTCATAGGGTACTGGAGGACCTATATGGCAGTTGTTGGAGCCGTAAGCTTGATCGTTTCGGTTGCAGGGATACTGATGATCCCAGAAACTGCAAAGGGAAAACCCGAACAAAACAAGTTAAAGGGGATTTTCACGGGAAAGCTATTGCCGGTAACTGCGCTGGGAACGCTGATTGTTGCAGCAGCATTCATGTATACGATCCCAGTTGCAACCTTGATACCTTCTGTATTGAGGTCGGGCAACCTGCTGGCGCTGGATGCCGTGGGTTTCATTTCATTTGTCGTTGCGGGCTACATTTCAGACGTGGTAAGTAGGGTGAAATCCGTAATGGTATTTGCCGTGATGGGAATTTTAGCCTCCCTAATGGTCATAGTATCTGGGATGGGCATCGGTCAGGCAGTTGCTATGTATGTTGGAACCGGTTACTTTGCCTTTGTAGGCATAATGATCAGCGAGCTCTATCCCATCAGGTTAAGAGGCACCGGTTCCAATTTTGCCTTCCTTACAGGCAGGATAATGGGTGGACTGGGCCCATCGATTGTGGCTATAGCGTTTACCAGCGAACTGCAGGCCGGAATTGGTATATTTGCACTTGGTTCTTCACTATTGGCGCTTGTTTCTGCCATTCTCCTGATGGTCTATAGTGACATTCTCTCACGCTGAAGCAGTTGAATTTTAATGCTTCCCTCAAACGCCTAACCTATATTAAAAATTCTAGTCTGAAGAAATTTATATCAATATATATTTTTAAAAGGAAATCTAAATATACCCTGCCATGATAATTTGCGTATGCAAAAACGTAGCATGGATGAGTTGCCTGTAAAAAGGTTCCACTGGGCACTGAGCACTCTTGCAGCTATGGGGGTGTTCCTTGACGGCTATGACCTTAACGTCATAGCCTTTTCCGTGCTGCTTATATCATCATATTTTAAGCTGCCAGAGAGCAGCGTATCCTATGCGCTGCTGCTTTCGAGCGGGCTCATAGGCATGGCAATAGGGGGCGTGACGTTCGGCAAAATAGCTGACAGGATCGGGAGAAAGGCTATGTTCATCATTGACATACTGATGTTCATAATATTCACCGCACTTTCCGCCGTTGCGTCAAACGTTGCAGAAATAATAATTTTCAGGGTGCTGATGGGGATCGGCATAGGCGCAGATTACCCGATAAGCTCCTCTCTGATAGCGGAATTTGCGCCCAGCAAGGACAGGGGAAAGCTGCTGATGTACGGCATAATGTTTTACTGGTTTGGTGTGCTTGTTTCTGGAGCGGTTAACTACTTTGTGCTGCCCCTTGGATTTTCCCTTTCATGGAGAGTTGCCCTGGGAGTCGGAGCTGCAATAGCCGTTCCGGTAATTGCCGCGCGGTGGCTCATGCCAGAATCTGCAAGGTGGCTAAAATCGGTTGGGAAGTCGGAGCAGGCGGAAAACGTAATTAAAAAAACCGTGGGGGAGGGTTATCTGGTTCCAGAACAGAGCGGCGTAAGCACCAGCGAACTTTTCACCCAGCACTGGAAGGCCCTGCTATTTGTCCTTATAACATGGTTTGCCTTTGACGTTGGTTCGTACGGCTTCGGTTTCTACACGCCCACTTTGTACTATGAGCTGGGCATTACAAACCTCAAAACGGTGGTGCTGTTTGGCACTTTAACGGCCCCGTTTCCAATAATCGCATACCTTGCGCTTATGAAACTGATAGACAGAACGGGCAGGAAGGCGCTTTCCCTTATGGGATTTGCTGTTATGGCAGTTGTTCTAGTGATTATGGTACCCCTGGTAAGGGTGAGCCCGTACGCGCTGCTGCCTCTATTCATACTGTTCGCTTCGTTTGAGCAGTGGCCTGGTGGGATTCTTTCATTTTCATATTCTACGGAGCTGTTCCCAACAAGGGTCAGGGGGCTGGCGCAGGGGCTGGCAACCACTGTAAGCAGGATCGGGGGAATAATGGGGGTGCTGCTTTTCCCTGTGATAAAGGGATACGGCCTGATTTATGGAACAACGTTCTTTCTGATTTTTATACTGATTGCGATAGCGCTTACCGCAGCTCTGGCCCCGGAAACAAGGGGAAAATCTCTTGAAGAAATAGCGCAGTGAATCAACGCCTTTTTATGCGGAAACGTATCGTCCTGAAAAGTATGACCAGGATAATAACTATGAACAGGAAATAGCCCAGCGTGGCGCTCACCAGGGAAAAAGCCAAGCTAAGTGCCAGCATGACACCCACTGCAACCCGCTCATACATTTCTCTCCTCAATTTTGCCACGCTGACCTGTTCAAGCTGCACATTTTCCTTTATGATATTCCTTATCATGATGGCCCATATTATCATGAGCGCAGAGAGCAGGCCAGAAATGTACGCTATGCCCTCTAGCCTCAGCACAAACGGTATGAGGGAAATAAGCACAAGGATCAGAACGTCAAGCAGCGGGAACTGGTCAGTTTTTGGCGGAAATTCAAGCCTGTCCATGACGTAACTCCACCAGAACCAAATTACCACCACATTAACAATAATAAAACCTATGAGCCGGCCCAGTGGCAGGGTTGTTGAAACAAGCGTGTCTGCATTAAACGCGAGTGCAATAGCTACAACCATGGTGGCAAGCTCAAGCACAAGGACGTTCACCGTATTGCGGTCTCTTTGCACGTTTATTTTGATACCCTCTTTTTTTATAAGCATTTACGAAATTCTGAACAATAAAGCTTAGCAAGCATGTCAAAAAGGCTCAAAAAGATAAAATATGTGGGAAAGGCAAACATATGGTGTGAGAGGCATTTTTATAGGCAGGTTCCAGCCATTTCATAATGGCCATGCAGCGGCCCTCAGGTACGGTCTTGAAAACGTGGACGAACTTGTAATCGTGATAGGGAGCGCCCAGAAAAATCACGAGCTGGAAAACCCGTTTACCGCGGGAGAGAGGTATGAAATGATAGTGAGGTTTCTCAAGTCAGACGGATTTAACAGGGCAGTTTACATAACCCCTTTAGACGACATCGTAAACCACAGCATCTGGACGTCAATGCTCAGGTCATACCTGCCAAAGTTTGATGTCGTGTTTTCAAACAATGCGCTTGTAAATCTGCTCGCAGGCGAATCTGGCATAAGGGTAGTTCCTGCGCCCCTTCTTGACAGGGAGCAGCTGATGGCGACAAGGATCAGGGAAAGGATTGTAAAAAACGAAAAATGGGAACACCTGGTGCCAAGGGTGGTGCACGATTATCTCCTTGAAATCAAGGGTGAAGAAAGGATAAGGGCCCTTGCCAAGGCCCGGGAAGACATTCATTCGAGCAGCAAATCATCTATATAAATAGGCATGTTGTAAAATGCGGCCAGTGCAACTGCGTCAGAGGCCCTGTAATTTTCAAGCGAAAATTTTTTGTTCCTGCCAATAAAATATACGTTGGCCCTGATAACGTTGCCCCTCTCATATATCTCGACCTTTTCCAGCTCAACTCCCAGCTGGTTTGCCAGTTCCTCAACCAGATTGTAAACAGTGGGTATGGAGTTCCTGTCGCCGTCAATGAACCTGTTTATGTGATACGATACTTCGCTGCTGAATGAATTCATTGTAAAGGTCCTTCCATCGTCAGCCGCAAATTCAACAACCCCCTCGCAGCTTTCGCTAACGTACCCGAGACTCTTAATTTCAACCTTAACGAACATGCCAGTAAATCATCCAACGCTTTAACTAAAAAAGTTTGCCAAAGTTTAATGAAGCTTGAAGGCCGGGTTAAAGTTAGGCAGCAACCCTCCGTTACCCATCATTGCTACCATATCAGGTGTAAGTTCTATTCCAGCCATCATCAGGGTGAAAACCACGTCAAATGAGTTAACATCCTTATAGTATATGCCGCCGGCAGAAATCCCGAACACCGGCAGGCCATCCCAGTATGCAATAAGCGACATGGTTGTGGGCTTCACCGGAATGCCGTATGCAACGATCTTTGCTCCAACTGAGCTTATAGCTGCAGGCGTTCTATCTGTAGGATCGACGGACATGCCGCCTGTTATAATTATCGCTTCAGCCCCAGCAATCCTAGCTTCCCTTATAGCTTCTGCTATCAGGGCCTGATCGTCAGGAACCAGCTTTCTGAATACAATATTCCAGCCATACTTACCAGCCTTTTTCAGTATTATATCCGTGTAGAGGTCCTTCTTTTTCCCCTCATACACTTCAGTGCCAGTTACAACTAGCCCAGCGGCCTTTCTTTTAAATGGCATAACGCTAACTGAAATGGAGATTTTTCTCATTAATGCATCAATCCTTTCCTTTTTTTCATAAAGCGGAATTGAATCTATTACACCTATCAGTTCCCCTGACCCAACAGCATCATGATTCTTCCTTGTAATAATTAACGCTGTGCCACTCATATTTACGGTCTTTACCATTTCTCCATTAACATTGACAATGCCAGGAAATTTAGAAAATAGAAGCGCACTCCCCTGTTTTCCAAGTTTGATTTCCACGCTTTTAGAATCAGCAGAGGCCATTGCAACCATTTCAGCTATCTTGCTTTCAAAAATATCATCCCCAGAATCACTATTAACGTAAACCACATAAAGGCCGGACATCTTTAGCAGTTCTATATCACCTGCTGTTATTATATGACCCTTTCCAAGAAGCACTCCTGCCTTTTCACTGTTAACAACTGTAGTATCATAAGCCAGCTCCTTCCCCACAGCGCTCTCTACGGGCACAGCTTTTGCCATGCAACTTAAATGCTTTTAACGCTTTATTAATTTAATGTTA
>JBMFTE010000061.1:0-5319 GCA_049967195.1 Nitrososphaeria archaeon | reverse complement strand
GGGACCCCTTTGATGCAATAAAACGGAAGACTCAAGAGTTTATGCAACAAAGGATTGCCATGAATAACTTAAAATGTTAGTGATTCATACCTTTTAACATGGCAAAAAGTGAAAGGGTTATAATCACAGTAATTGGAAAAGACAGAGTAGGTATAGTGGCGGGCATATCATCAGTTTTATCTGAGAATGAAGTTAATATAATAGACCTTTCTTCAACACAGATGCATGACCTATTTGTTATGGTAACGCTGGCGGAGCTGGATCTAGAAAAAATAAGCATAGAACTTCTTCAGGAAGAGTTGAACAAAAAAGCCAGAGAGCTAGGCGTGCAAGTGCTTGCGCAGCATGAGGATATTTTCAAGTATATGCACCGTATTTAGTTCACATCATTAAACTATATTTTAAGATGATACCATAAAATATTCCAGTAAAACTATGGCTAATTGAATTATGGCACATGAATAAATGAAGCCGCAAATAACGCGGCGGCGGCAACAAATGCCATAGCCCACATTGATTTGTTCCAGCTTAATATTTTCTTTCCATCTAGAACAGAAAACGGTATCAAATTAAAGACTGCAATGAAGGCGTTAAAGTAAATTGCTATCCATAGAAATCCAAATCCACTGATAAGTGTGAAAGGAAATATTATTATGGCCATTATTATGTTTGTCAGCGGCCCCCAAAGTGCTATCTTTCCCATCGTGTTTTCTTCCGCATAGCCATATATTACCGTAGCCCCTGGGGCTATTAATTTAAATGGTAAAAAAATACTTATAAATGTTATTAGCGCCCAAATACCCTGTAACTTAAATTCTGCATACAGTCCGTTTCTTATTGCGGTAATTTTATGGGCATATTCATGTAAAATAAATGCCGCCAGAAACAATATGCTGTTGATAAGAAATCCTGTTGGGCTTAGAAAAATCAACCAGCTAGCTCCCACCCCCCAAACTAATGCCGACCCTATTAGTATATTTGTAAGTTCTCTCGTTCTGCTTTTAACAAATGAATAATCGTAATTATCGCTCAATCTTCGTCTATAAACTCCTCTGGCTTGGGCACGTCCGGCGGCAGACCCTTTCTCTTTCTTATTGATGCAATAATCTGGCTCACAATGCTGCTTGGCACTGGTGCCCACCCTTTAAAGCTGGTGTTCCATACCGCTTTCCCCGCTGTGGCACCTCTCATGGATTCTGATAGGTCGAAAGTTTCTGAGGCTGGTATTTCCCCCTGTAATATTGTAAATACTTCTTTTTGCGTTATGTTTATAACTTTTCCGCGCTTGCTCGTTATTACCCCTATTGCTGGACCTATTATGTCCTGAACCCCCTTTACCTCTATAGCGAGAATGGGCTCTAACAGAGTTGGCTTAGCTAAAAGCATTGCACCAAGAATGGCCCTCCTAGATGCTGGCATGAGTTGCGCATATGTTCTGTGCGCAGGGTCTTCGTGAGGTACAAAGTGATGTAATACAACCTTGGCCCCTCTGACATATTCATACGCCAGCGGTCCGTTTGTCATGGAATCAGTAAATCCTGACCTCAGGCTGTCCATGCTTTCTTGAAGAAATTGTACACCCTTTGTTTGGTCCACAAAAATATTGCCTCTTTCATCTATTGCGACAACCCCCTTGGCCTCATCAGCGTCCCACCCGTTATCTCTTAGAGTTTTTGCTATCTGCTTGCTATCCATGTTTTCGTTTATCTGCCCAGTTATGATTAAATTGATTACCTGTTCGGACAGTGGTTCTACCCTGATGAATACCTTATTGTGCTTGTTTGGACTCTTTGACATTACTGGGCCGGCCTTCCCAGTTATTGTTTCTCTGTAATTTATCAGGGGCTTACTTGTAATTATATCTATTCCCGCGTCCTGTATAAGTGTCGTGGCTATCTCCAGATGAAGAACCCCCATTCCTGATAACAGTGTTTCCCCAGTTTCTTGATTTATGGTTACAACCAAGTTCGGGTCCTCTGTATGCATGTTTTGCAGTATTTCTATTAATTTGGGCAGATCCCGCGGGTTTTTAGGTTCGATTGCTATAGTGACAACTGGTTCACTTACATATTTAATGCTTTCAAAAGGAGCCACATCTTTTATACTTGAAAGCGTCTCGCCTGACGCTGCGTGCTGTAGCCCCAGCAGTGCCGGCACGTTACCTGCTGGCAAATATCCTACCATTTCCCTAAATGGTCCCATAAACATGCTGACGCTTTGAACTCTTTCCTGCCTCTTTGCATTTACCAGATAAAAGAGGTCGCCATCCCTGACTGTCCCGCTGAACAGTCTGCCAACTGCTACAGGTCCAGCCTGCGGGTCTACTACCACGTTGGTCACCATCATAACCGTGGGACCACTGTCGTCACATTCAACCATTGCCTTATAGACTTCACTATTTGGATCACCCTTCCAGATTTTTGGTATCCTGTACCGCTGTGCCACGTGTGGAGGAGGAATGTGCTTTATTACCATAGAAAGGATGGCTTCATGTAATGGAAACTTGGTTATTAATTCATCCATATGGCCTGCAGTGTATGAATCATACACTTCTTTGAATCCCATTCCTGCCCGTTTGGCCATGCTTAAGGTAAATCCCCATCTGTCTTTTGAACTACCAAATGCGACGCTATCATTTGCTATGTTTACCTTGAACTTATCTTTGTATTCTGGTTCAGCATAAATATTAATGAGTTGGTTCACATCGTTAATTATGTTTGTTAACCAGGCCTGCATCCTTTCTGATGAAAGCCTAAGTTCTTTAATTAGCCGGTCTATTTTATTGATATAAAGCACGGGCCTTACTCTCTCATCAAGTGCCTGCCTCAGGACCGTCTCAGTCTGTGTCATTACCCCTTCAACGGCATCCACTACTACAACTGCCCCGTCTAGTGCTCTCAATGACCTCGTGACCTTTCCTGTAAAATCTATGTGGCCAGGCGTATCTATCATGTTAAAAACGTATGATTTTCCCTCATATTCGTAGTACAGAGTTACGTTTGCGGCCTTGATTGTCATTTGCCTTTTTTGCTCTAATTCCATGTAATCCAAAGCCAGAGCCTGACCCGCCACTGTAGGGCTCAACATCCCTGCTGCGGCAAGCAGTGAATCCGAGGTTGTAGTCTTACCATGATCTACATGCGCAATTACCCCAAAGTTCCTTATCTGCTCTTTGCTTGAAATGATTTTTAAGGCCTCTGTGGTGGTCTTATATCTAGGCATTAGGCGTTACCTCTAAACTGCCTTCTATCAGTACCGCATTAACCTGATAAGTATCTTCGGCTATTGTATTTCCCCTCACAAGTTTTTTGCGCCTTTCACCTTCTCGCTCTGGATTAAATCCCGGGCCATCACTTAAAAGTATGTGCTTTTTTACAGGGCCTTCTATGTCCTTCCTGTGCGGAATTCCGGATTTATCACTGGCACCGGTTATCTTGAATTTTATTTTTCCTAAACCCAATACGCCGCCATCTATAACTTCGCCTATTTTCCTTCCAATAAGGACAGAGGACATGTTGCCTTTTACATCTATTTTCTTTGCTTTCCTGCTCTTAGGATCTGACAACACTAATTGTAAATCTACCAATCTGTTTAAATCCTCTAAATACCATCTTTAAAAGTTTATTGCTTTTTACAATGGTATCTCTTTATCCGAAAATCATTACGCTATTAGACAAATAGCTAGCAAAGGCCATTTAGAAAATTTTTTGGCGACATTTGCGCCGGGCTTCCAATACTGCTATCATGCGGTTGGTTCATCGGAAACCTGTTTTTTATCTGGTGGAGCGTTTAATTTTAACGCTAAAAGTATATTTGGTTTTGCCGTTCCTGCTGAGAGGATATCTCCTCATTGAACCAATTGAAATTTACTGCCTTATCTTAAAGCCCTTTTTAAATGGCTTACCAGAGGTTAATTGGAAATGTTTTCGTTAAGAACTGCGCGGCGCGCGCCGCTATTCTACAGGAAGCTTCATTATTATTAATAACGGGGTGGGCGGCTGTCAGAAATTCAAAGCCGGTATTTTATGACCAATAATAGGTCATGCTTTCTCAAGCATTCTGCTGAATGTCCACAGCGCCGTATTGATGATCTCATTTAATCTTGTTTGCGTTCTATAATTTTTAATACTAATTTGCTGGATAACTCCCTCGTTTATCTCAATTTCATACTTAAACAATTCTTCAGGGCCTATTTTGCCCTCTTCTGATTCTTCCTGATCTTTACTTTTCATACCTTCTAGTATTTTATTAACAAAAAATGACTTGAAAGGTGGGATATCCGGTTTAAGGCTAAGCTCCGGCAGCGGCTTAATTACCGCGCTGTCCTTTTTTATATAAGCATCAGCTAGATGCAATCCGTCTTTTGGTCTTTTTAATTGCCTTATTTCTATTTCCTCTTCCTTCTGACCTTCTATTGGCATCTGAACAGCCTTGACAAAGCTCTCTTTTTTTAACAGTTCATCTATTAAGGATAGTATCTCCGAATATAGGTGCTCTTGGTCCTTTATCTCTTCAAGCTTTGCCTCGATCTGAGTCTTCAGCTCAGCAAGGCGCTGCAACTCCTCAGTGTTCAACACTGATTTTGAATAAAATGTTAATATTAAATCTTGCGATGCCTTCCTTTTTTGATAATTTAGCAAACGCCAGTGTAGCTGAAACGATTTTCATGTCCGGCGCACCATCTTCCAATCTCCTAGATTATCAGGCAGCCCGATTCCTCTGTTGGGATTATAGGGGCAGCCCGTAAAGATTTGTTTTTGGCTGCTTAGCAACTCGCCAGCTTTAGAGGCAGCATAGTTAAATCGGCAAATTCGTTAGCCATTAATGCCGGTATAAACTTATGCAATGGTGTTCTAGATTTGCTGATCATTTTATACGGCATATTGCGTTATTGATATCCTCTCACGCTAAAGCTTCCCATACCGCTGACCTCCAGTTTGGGTTCATCTGCATTTGTTCATCGTCCGGGTAAAACCCGAGCTTGAACACTGAAAGCATATTGTAATAAATCACAAAAACGATATTATAAGGCAATCTCATTTATGGAATTTTGTTGAGGAAAATCCTGTATCATCAGTAAAGCAAGTGGCGTTACTGCTTCCCTCAAACTTACAGCCTATTGTGAACTACGCCCAGTTGAAACTGCGCGCGTCCCGCTTCATCGATGAGGCTCGCAGTAACGTGCGGAATACTTTTTAAATACTCCAGCATGGCTGTGGTGGTCTCATCATCTACGGGCATTAAGGTTGTACCCAGGGCCATAACTTATGGCCTTTAGCATCGTTGTCAATTCCAGAGTTCAAGTCTCTGTCTATTACA
>JBMFTE010000060.1:0-5344 GCA_049967195.1 Nitrososphaeria archaeon | reverse complement strand
CTAAACATCTTAATTAGGTCAGGCGCAGTTTTTTAAATATATTTATCACTGCCCCTCACAAATTATTACAATAAAAATTATTTGTATTAATGATAACCTCCAGATAATCTTAATTAACCAATTGGGATAACCACAACCATGCATGATAATTCTATGCTCAAGGGCAAAAACCTGCAAGTAGCACTGGACCTGCTGGACTTGAACTTGGCCTTAAGGATAGCAAAGATTGCACATGAAGAAGGGGCTGCCATAATTGAAGCGGGTACACCGTTGATAAAAATGCATGGTATGGAAGCAATCAGCAAATTAAAAGGCCAGATAAAGGACGGATTGATACTTGCCGACCTAAAAACGGCCGATGTAGGGGAACTCGAAGTAAACATGGCAGCTGATGCAGGAGCTGATATAGTGACTGTGCTCGGATGTTCAGATAATAGCACAGTTGAATCTGCAAAAAATGCAGCAAAAGAGAGAGGGATCCTGCTTGAGGCAGACACAATTAATGTTAAAACACCAGCCGTTAGAGCTTTAGAGCTTATTAAACTTGGAGTAGATATAGTTTCTTTTCACGTTAGCATAGACCAGCAAATTAAGGAAAAAATAGGTGCTGATATGCTCAAGAAAGAAATAACGGCTGTTAATGGAGAAGCTGTAATTTCTGTAGCAGGTGGCCTTAATGAAGAAAGAATAAAGGCCCTACGTCAACTAAAAATAAATATATTTGTAGTTGGGTCAGCAATTACAAAGAGCCCAAATCCCCGGGCTACTATTCAATCCTTAATTAGCGCCATTAATGCTCATGACAGCACATAGCGTGGATTATGTTTCAGCCTGCATCGGTAAAACATATGTAGGTTTTGTAATGCAGGTATTTGATGAAGCCATAAACGTGCTTGGAGATGGCCCTTTATGGATACTTGGGCCATCAAAAGGTCCACAGCCGCTGGGAATAACGCTGAAACCTTTACCTAGTTCTAGAAAGGGGGATCCTGTGCTGAAGGATAACAATATTGTGAAGATTGGCAAAAACTATGAACTTGATCTTACAGGTGCCAAAATTTGGTCCACATCCACGCTTGCACTAATTAATATAAATAAGGAGATGTATAGCAAAGTTGTGTTCTGGGCAAAAAGGTACATTCTACGCCCAGAATATATTGATGCACTAATAAAGGGGGTATTTGTCTTACATAATTTAGATGAGCTGGTAATAGAAAGAATGAGGCGGCTAATAGCAGATGCTATAAAGGGAACTGGATTTGAACGAGCTAAAGACATGATAGGACTGGGTACTGGACTTACACCGTCTGGTGATGATGCACTCATAGGAATGCTGGCTTCCCTCAAAGGTTCTGATCATTTTGCTAAACTTGCAGAAATTGTTGAAGACAATCTGGAAAAAACCAACTGGGTGAGCCAAGGTTACTTGAGGTGCGGCGCGATAGGTGAATTTGGGTATGAGGTGGCGGAAATGATTAAAGCGTGCAGGGATGCCAGCGACCTAGAATTTTCTATAAAAGCGGTGTCACAAGTAGGACACAGTTCTGGGTCATTTTTTATGCTGGGTTTTATAAGCGGTTTGAAAATAAGGTTATCCGATGATCTGGGGACCTATGTTCAGGAGCATTTTTGACCTGTTACTAAGTTACTCGAAAATAAACCCAGCATGCTTTGGAGGAGGCTGGGAAGCTAAATCCAATTGCACCACAATAAATCGAAATGTTTTTATTTGAAGCTTATAGTAAGCATTGCAACTTGACTCAAAATATGCCAACCCAACAAGTAAACATGGGTAAAAAGCCCATGTATGAGTTACAGAAATATTTGGAAAAAGCTGTAAAAGTAAAGTTAAAGAATATGATTACCTACAAGGGACTACTTGTAAAAATAGATATGTACATGAATACATATCTTCAAAATGCAGAAGAGTTTGATGAATCTGGAAAGGTTATGGCTTCTTATGGGGATGTAATAATCAGGGGAAATAATATACTTTATGTAGAAGTTGATAATGCATTGCTACCATGATAGCCCTTTATACCCAACCTTATATTGCTAAAGAATCCAAGCAGCGTCATAATATCCTTTTCATCATTTATACAATTTAGAGATAGCTCTCGGAACAGTTTTGTAGCCCTGTAAGCGCGAGGTCTTTCCATGTCCAACTCTTCAGCTATTACTTGTACATAGTTTACTAGCACATCAATCTCCTTTCTTGGTATTTTTTGCTTTTTAACAGCAGAAACAACGTTCATTCTATTCCATACGTACAACAGCACAGCAAGGCTATGGGAGATATTCATAGCGGAATACGCCTTGCTTGTTGGTATCTTGATCAAGTCATCGCATTTAATAATCTCTTCATTTGTAAGCCCTGTGGTATCCCTGCCAAGAATCAGCAAAACATTTTGATGTTTTGTTGCAGAAGCTAATGAAACTTCTGGATCGTGGGAACGTCTCATGACGGTTCTCCAATTTTTATCAGCCCTAGCGGATGTTGCGATCCTGTAATCAAACATATCAAGCCCTTCCTCGAATTTTAGAATTTTTGCGTTTTCAAGCACATCCGTTGCATGCGAAGCAAATTTATATGCCCTCTGGGGAATATTTTTAATTCCAGTTAGTATTAAATTATTTATCCCAAAATTTTTCATTGTTCTAGCTACGTATCCAATATTTATTGCATAAGTTGGTTCAACCATCATAACGGACATATTTGATTTCATTTATAATCCACCATTGGTTTTATCCATTCTGCAAATTTATAAACCGATTTAATCTGCTCCTTGTCTCTTAATGACCCAGGCCTTATGCTTTTTATTTTATATAATGCCTCTTCTGGGCTCATGTGCTTTGAGTAGATCAGATAAGATGCTACAACCATACCTGTTCTGCCTAAGCCCGCAGAGCAGTGAACAAGAACGCAGTGCCCACCCTTAATTAAATCATTTATTTTTAACACAGCTCTCTCAAGCGTTTGCGGATCAGCCGGTGCTCCATTAACCATTGGAATATTATAGTATGTGTTAAATTCATTGAATCTGTTGATGGGGCGTTCTGTCAGGCTTATTACGGCATCAACCCCTACTTTTTTCAGCCACCTTATAGCCCTGCTTCCTGCAGGTATTCCAGATGCGTATAAACAACCTTCAACCATTGAGAAGTTTGACGGCTTTCCAAGGATTAAACTAAGAAAAAACCTGTAATAATCCGAAAGCATTAGCGCAATTTTATTCAACTGCCTTGCAATTGTCAGCACAATCTAAAAACATAACGGTTGAATCCAACTCATACTATAACGTCATGCCTGTAAGAGGCCTGCCTTCAGCTGTATAGCAACATACATTTTCTCATGCCGTTCAAGCCTTTAGTGGTAGGCCCCGTTTTAGATTTCTTTAAATGGACTGAGCGCTGAGGTTTTTCTTCTACTATTAACCT
Source organism: Nitrososphaeria archaeon (assembly GCA_049967195.1). Lineage (GTDB taxonomy): Archaea > Thermoproteota > Nitrososphaeria > Conexivisphaerales > UBA164 > KM4347-05. The sequence goes on along the minus strand of JBMFTE010000060.1, from coordinate 1,906 downwards.
TGCTAAATCTGGGCGGAAATCACAACTAGATAAAAATATAATTCCTAATTTCCTTTTAAAACAATGCGTTAGCAAAGGATAAAAGCGGATAGTACATATAGAATACGCACGATGTCGTTCGAACACTCCATATCATTTAGCATAAAGGTCCGTGAAGTTATGACCAGCCCCGTTATTAGCGCTCATCCTGAAGATAATATAAAAGATATATCCAAAAAAATGGTAGATAGCAAGGTCGGAAGTGTGATAATAGTCAAAAATGATAAACCGCTGGGGGTAGTTACTGACGGTGATATAATAAAAAAGGTTGTTAGCGTGGACCTGATACCGAGTTCGGTTAAGGCGAATCAAATAATGACGTCTCCGCTGATAACAATAAAGGCGGAAAGTTATATCATGGATGCCGCCAGACTTATGAATAAATATGGAATAAAGAGGCTAGGGGTAACTTATAAAGACGAATTGGTCGGCGTGATTTCTATGACAGATATAATTTACCTCTTTCCTGAATTGATGGATGTAGCATCAGAAAAAATGAAAGTAGCTAATAGTGGTAAGGGGTCGGCAAAAAAATATATATCAGGTTACTGTGATGCATGCGGGCAGTGGTCTGATTTTCTTATGGAAGTTGACGGAAGGTTTCTGTGCGAAGAATGCAGGGAAGAGCTTGGAGAAATTCATAGCTGATTTCAAGCTCCGGATTATAGTGCAGTACTGCTTTTACCAAACTTTCCTCTTAAAACTAAGTGTTTTTTATGTATTTTACCATGTAGGTTCTAGCATCTGCTTAAATGAACGGCAAGCCGCGAACCTCCCCTCATGCATGCCAGTTAAAATTACTGTGCCCCTGTCTTCAGCAAGCTGCTCAGCATGATTGATCTCAAGAAAAAGCTTCAAAACCTTTAACCGTGTCAACTATGCCCGGCTAAAGCCACCTAAAAAATGACGACAGAGATGATTACTTTGAAGATAACGATTATATGAGCCAGTACCACAGCCATGAATGGGTGAAAAGATGGCAGAAACAGGGACTGACCCTTGGAAGGAGGACAAGGCTGATTCCTATGTTAAAAGCGCCAATATAGTAGTCGTGGAAAGGGAGCGCGTCCTTCGGATAATGTTTGACATCTTTAGCTATCACTTTGAAAACAGGGAAGGCCTGAACCTGATGGATCTGGGGTGTGGTAATGGCTCAATCTCCAAGCTTATTGCGGGCAAATATCCTAACAACAATTTTTTGCTGATAGATGGGTCTGAAGCTATGTTGCAGAAGGCAAGAAGTAACTTCTCCGGGCCGCAAGTCAGTTACAGGCAGCAGGCATTTGAAGAGCATATCAACTCGCCAGCCCAAGACCAAGCCTACGATTTCATCTACTCGGGCATTGCAATACATCATCTGGACTTCTTTAGCAAATCACAGCTGTATTCCAAAATATACAGGGAGCTGAGGTTCGGTGGCCTCTTCCTCAACTTTGATATCGTCTTACCTCCTTCAGAGTATAGCGAGAGGTTACAGTTCAAGATGTGGTCAGACTGGATGAAAGAGGAGCTTGCGCGGAGCACTAAAATAGACACGGATACCTTTCTTAGGTTGCAGAACGCGTCCAAGGTAGAGGATATACCCGTAAATAATAAGCTAAAATCTGAAAACAAGCCCAGCGGCCTCTGCGAACAGTTGCAAATGCTTACTGAGATTGGTTTTAGAGATGCAGATTGTTTTTATAAATATGGCGTATTTGCTCTATTCGGTGGTACCAAGTGAACTATGCCCGGTTAAAACTGCTCTTTCATAGATAGGGTCATGTGTGAAATGCAGGTATTCCAGCACCACAAAGCTCTTTACGACCTTTTATTTTATTTCATTTCAAAACCATCGCTTTTAAGCGGATCACAGTTACGCTTTTAA
>JBMFTE010000059.1:0-5719 GCA_049967195.1 Nitrososphaeria archaeon | reverse complement strand
AAGACGTTATTTTGCTTAATAGCATTTTAAACATAGCATGAATTTATCAGGATGGTTTCAGTACAGCTTTAAAGCCCTTGCCGCAAGTTGTCTCATTATGAAGAAAATGACGGCCCATATAACAAAAAGCAGAAACCCCAGAAGATCCCTTATAATTTGTATATTTATGCCGTGCAAGCCTGCCGTCAATTTAAATACTTGTGCCATTCCAAAAAATGATAAAAGTAAAAGTATCCATGAAACTACTATTACAGCCATCAGTACTAGTGCAGGCTTTTTCATTTAAATAACACCAGAGTCGTAAGTATTGAAAGGAATGCTGAAACAACAAACATCAGCCATACGCCACTGACAATCTCCTTTTCAGTAACTGCACCCTCAGAAGCAAAAAGCCTGGCAAGTGTTATCGGAACCCCCCTTCCCTTAACAGCAAGAATTTTGCCTTCATTTGTAATGATGACCGGGCGCGCAACTTTTGAATGCTCTTTAAATCCCCTTATGGAAGTGAGTATAAAAAAACCGTTAAAAATCAGGGGCAGCGTCGCTATAATGCCAATAATTTCTGCTCTCCCCAAAATCATCAACGCAAAGTAAAAGGCTCCAATAAAAAGCGTGCCACTATCTCCAGGGAACAGTTTTGATGGATAGGCATGTCTTACAAGGAACCCTGAAAGGCCTGCTATGAAAATTAAGGAAATGAAAAATATCTGGTACTCGCCTTTTATGTAGAAGTAAAATGAAAGCGGTACCGTGGCAACTATCATACTTCCTGTTAAAAGCCCATTGTATATATCTAACATGTTGCTGGCGTTAGAATATATTGAAAACCCGGCTATCAACAACAGTGGGTACAGGATTTTAATCGTTACAGTCCCTACAAATGGGACAAAGGGATTTGGATTGTAGGTTCCAAATATTATAAATGGCGCTGCTGCTATTGCTGTAAGCACGGGTTTTTCAAAGCCGCCAAACTTGAAAAAATCATCCAACAACCCGGCTAGCAATGCTATTGATGCCGAAGCAACTAACGCTACAACAGTTATGTTTCTGATAAAAATAAATATTACAATGAGAATGCCTATGTAAATAGCAGGGCCTCCGGGTCTGGGCACCATTTTCTTATCAGGTTTATGGGCATCAGGCACCATCAATCCCCTTCTGGTAAGCAATTTTTCAGAAAAAATTGAAAGTAATACCACTGCGGTAAAGGTCAGGATAATAGCAAGAAGCCCGTAAATAATTGACAACCTTTTTACACCTTTAATTTGTTTGCATTAAGCATTTCTACTGTTTTACATACCTGACATATATTACCCTTGGATGGCCACCCGCAATTCTTACAGAACCCGCCAGAATTATTGTTTTTAACATCCTTTAGTTTAAGGAAAGAGTTTAGGAGCTGGTATTTGATTCCTGGGTGTTCCTCTTCCATTTTATTAAGGTATTCCCTTATTTCTGACCTTATCCCTTGGTTCATATAAGGGCATGTTACCGTCTGCATTTTGAACCCCTTTAGATAGGTGAACATGCTCATTTCTTTCTCATATATATACATTAAGGGATGGGCTTTTTTTATGCCAAAAGCTTCTGATGCCTCAACTGCTGGCGAAAACATCATCATTTTATTGATATCCCCGTTAAATAGCATAATAAAGTAACTCTGTAATAGATCATCAAGGTTGTGCGCAGTGAGCAGCACATCTAGGCCAAGTTCTTTTGTAACCATATCAAGGCCCCTCCTCCTAAATATACCACATATAGTGCATGAAGATGTCTCCCTCCTGATGGGTTGCACATCATCGATGGTATAGCTGAACATATCTTTATACCTATATGTAACGTGCTTTATATTTAATTTTGCTGCCATGTCATTCGCTATCGTAATAGCTTCGTTTCTGTAACCCTCTATTCCTTCATCCAGGGTTATGGCAACTATTTCATTATCCCTGAAGAACTTGGCGATTATGTAAAGCAGGGAGATGCTGTCTTTCCCACCTGACACGGCAATCCCTATCCTGTCATGATATTCTATCATTTTATACTTTCTTATTGCTCTTAGCGTTGATTCATAAATTGATTTTACAAAGCATTTTTTGCACAGATATTCCCCTGAATACGGTTTAAAGTAGAAGGCTGGTTTTCCACATCTGGAACAGGCCTTCTGCACACTCATTACTCTTCTTTATCGCCCTTGTGTACATGTAGCACAACAGAACTTACAGTGCTCTTGACACCGTTTATTTTTAATATTTTATCCTTCAGTATGTGCCTGAAATCCTCTATGTCTCTGCACATAACCAGCGATATTATATCAAATTCGCCTGTGACTTCGTACAGTTCCACAACTTCAGGTATATTATTAAGTGATGACAGCACTGTATCCATCATTGGAGATTCCACGAATATATTTACAAATACCAGCATAAAGTCTGGAATAAGCACATGATAATAAGCTTTACGAGTGATTTTAGTAACGTCCTCTCACGCTAGAACTTCACATGCCACTGTCCCCCGTCTGGGTTCGTCGGCAACTTGTTTCCTGTTTAATTGACGCTATGGCCCCCTCTGCTGCGTCGTTGGTTTCATTGGCATAAATTTGAACAATACCTGCTAACTCGTGCCACATTATGATTAAAAAGTCTATTACATTGCAGGATTTTGTTATAAGGAGTTATCCCATATAATTGAAATTTACTGCTATCCTCAACCTCTAACAACCTTTTTAAAAGGGGCATTCTCGATAAAATTATTTATAAACAGATCGTTTATGTGGTATATGTAGCTTGGACTCAAAGGTTCTGTTAGTAAGTGAAAGAGATACGATTACTGGAAAATTAAAGAGCGGTCCAAGCCTAAGAATAAAGTATGGGGTCCCTGGATATACATATGAAATAATGACAGATAAATTTTCCCAATCAAATTACATAAGAAACATCACATTTAACAAAATGACTAGTTTTTACATGCTGGTAAAGGCTCTTTTTTTGCGCTCTCAGGTTGTCAACACCAACGCAAAATTCATACATTCATTTTTTTGGACGTTTTACAGGTATAGAAAGCCGTGGATACATGAAAACGATCAGTCTCCATCCCAGGTAATAAGAAATTATATGAAAATAACAAATGGTTTCGGAGAAAAGGTGGTTAATATGCTAAATACTGTTTTAGATGAAGCGGAATTTATAGTTACTTGGTCATCATGGGCAGCTAAAGGTTTTAGAAATGACGGCGTTAACAGGGAAAAGATAAGAGTCATACCCCTGCCGTATAAAATAAAACCGTCTAGATTGGAGCATAATGGGATAAATGTACTGTTTATTGGTAGGGACATAAAAAGAAAGGGCGGTGATATCGCTTTGAAAATCATGAAAAGGGTTATACAGGAAAGGAAGGATGTCAGAATGTTTTATGTTGGAAAAGGACTTCTAGAAAGATATGATTGGCTAAAATATTATTCGTCTGTATCATCCACTTTCCTTGATAACCAAATATTTCCCGTTGCCGATATTTTTCTATTTCCAACAAGGGAAGAAGCATACGGAATTGCTGCCCTCGAGGCACTTGCTCACGGTGTGCCGGTTGTAAGTTCAAGGGTCGGGGCATTGGGGGAAATAGTAGATGATGGTGTGAATGGATTTTCTGTTAATAATGAAGACGTATTATATGATAGGCTTTTAAAGTTAATTGATAATGACAGCCTTAGGGTTGACATGTCAAAACATGCACTGGAAAAAGTTTCTACTGGACACGATCCGGCAAAAATATCAATGATGGTAAAGGAGGTTTATGATAAAATATAATCTGAAACTTTTTGTTTCAGCTTTTTCTTTAAGAATTATAAGCTTTTTCTTTCAAGCAACACTGCCCTTAATCTTAATTTATTTTGACATAGCATCAGTGAGGTCATACTGGTACTTTATACTGATTCTCTGGATCTTTGGGTTGTTGGGCGCCCTTTACTCAAAGCTCCTGAGCAGCAGGCTTATAATTGTTGTTTCGTTTGTTATTACAATAATAATGACGGTTCTGCTGGCTTCAGGCACGAAGATGCTTCTGCTTGCCTCGATTTACATAATTTTTATGATGGTTTCAGCATTCAGCGCAAGAAGCGGATCAAGTTCGTACATTGAAGGTTCTGAGCACAGGGGAGTTACAATATACAGCGCCGGCCTTGCTTTTGGGCTTGCAGCGGCAATGCTAGCGCAGCTTATGTTTTTCAATTTAAAAAATTTTATTTCATTATCCTTAACTATATTTGCATTAATTTTACTCACGGCCGTGTTTTATCCATTTGAAGGGCGTAACGCCACCGGCAAATGGAACATTTCTGAAATTAAAAAACTACTGTTTTCCAAGGATATATTAAATAGCATAATTAATTCTGTGGCTGGCTCAATGGCATGGCCATTTGCTGTGTCATTTTTGGGAGTATACGCATATAAATTTCTGAATTTTTCATTGACAATGGTATCAATAGCATTCTTAATCTCAGTTTTGACCTCCGCAATTACCAGAGTGGTACTATATACATTACATAAACTGCCAGGCAGCCTCGTTCAGAAGTTTTCGGTTCTGCTTTACGGCATTTCAATACTTACCGGTGTAATTTTTAGACAGCCCACGGTATTTATTATCTCGATGCTGTTTTTAGGTTTAGCCCACGGTATTTATTCCCCGTTACTGCTGTACGGTTTTCTAAAAAATTCAAGCGACAAGCTGGTGGGCTATCTTATGTACAATGCATCAGCTGGCACTAGCGAGATTCTTTCATCAGCTATAGGCGGAATACTGATCAGCCAGCTAAATTACATTGCAGGGATCATGGCTTTTGCAATATTTTTTCTTTTATTGAACCTGATCGTATATTTAATTGAATCTACCAAGGGCAGTGTTTTTAACGTGGCTCAAAAATAAATTTGTGTGGACAGCATTTTTATTGTGGGAACAGCCGGCTCAGGTAAATCCATGATTACGAGCACTCTGAGCAGGTCATTAAATGAAGACGGCTGGGATATAGCTACCCTTAACTTGGACCCATTTTCCAACAATTTAACATATGAACCAACGGTTGACGTAAGAGATTATATTGATCGTAATGGTTTACCGCAAAAATATGGGTTGGGGGCAAACGGCGCCATGGTGTTTTCAATGGACCTACTTGCAACAACAATAAATGAAGTGTTAAGCGAAGTTGAAGACTCAGATTATCTTATAGTAGATACACCTGGGCAGCTGGAACTATTCATGTTAAGGCAAAGCGGGCAATACTTATTTCAGCGAATAGGAGGCGAAAACAAAGCCATGCTTTTTGTATCTGATGTTTTTCTTCTGTCCGAAATTAGCAATTTTCTGATAATGCAAATTTTATTTTCAGCAATATCTTCTAGGTATAATAGCCCGGTAATACAGGTTATAAACAAGATTGACATTGATGAAGCAACTACAGAAAAGGTGAAAAGGTGGTTCCTAAAACCCGAGTTGATCATTGACGATTTGAGTAAAAACGCACAGGCGCTTTCCAAGGTTTATAAAGCAGCGAGGTCAAGCGGTTTATTGTCCCCGGCATTTTTCACATCTGCAACTACCGGGAGTGGAATAGTTGAATTAAAGGCGGAAATATCGAGAATTCTCAAGAGTGGGGAAGACAAGAAGGAGTGAGAAGCTGCAATTTTTCAGTGAAACCAATCCTGCTGACCTTCCAGCTCAGCCACCCTCATAT
>JBMFTE010000058.1:0-5826 GCA_049967195.1 Nitrososphaeria archaeon | reverse complement strand
TAACTGTGATCTGCTAAAAGCGATGGTTTTGAAATAAAATAAATAAGTGCTATGTCAAGCCAGATGAGGCATGGTATTCCCGCGTGACCTTGAGGCAGAACGAGCTGGTAGGCATCCCGAATTGACTCCGGAGACGCCAACGGTGGGGCACATTGCCATCTGAATGTAGTTAAATCAGGAAACATGCTGCGGACGAACCCAGGACAGTGGCATGGGAAACTCACATACTTCAGTGCTAGACGATTTCACTCAAAAAGTTAGCGATGGATTCCACCATCAGAGCTGACCAAAAATGAGCCAACAAGAAATATACCCCGCGTGTAGCTGTAATTGTGCACAAAGTATGGCCCATTGCGCGCGGCGCTGGACGAGCGTTGCATGGCCCAATTTAAAACGAAAAAAATTCTTTAATAATCATTAAATAACTTAATAACACAGTTATATTTAATGAAGATCGCTGTTACATATGGAAAGGATCATTCCTTGAAGCCGCTTGATGAAGCCGAAATTATCGGCATAATAGATAAAGAACATGGGATAATTTCCGAAAAGGTCAACCCGGGTTACATGATGAGTAAGGAAATGGCAATGCATTATATTTTGGGCTTGGGTGTTGATGCCATAGCCGTGAGAGATGGGTTCCTTTGCCCGGGCTCATATTCAATGTCCCTAGGCAAGTTGAAGTACATAATTACAGACGAGGAAAAGGTGGATTCTCTGGCCAATTCGCTTAATAACAGCCAGCCAGTGGATGAACTTGGAGAAGAGCTGTACAGGGAATGATATAGGAAGCGAGTTATAATCCGGCATGACCAGTGAGGCGGAGAGGGCGGCAAGGGAGTTATCTGAGCTGCTTGAGGCCGATTATGATGAGATTTTGTACTATGTTGACCTGCTAATGAGCAAAACTCAATGCTACAAGGCAAGGGCTGAAGCAGATGGCCTGATTATCAAAAGCAGCGACGGGCATGCTGTGCCGCTGCATCCAAGAATGGCTATATCCAATTTGTACAGGTTGGCGGTTCTGAAAAACCCGACTGTAGGAGGCAGGAGGGCAAGAATTGATGAGTTGATTGCAAAGCTGATTTCAATCAGCCAGCACCGCTGAGCCCCTTGCAGCGCAAAGCATTAACTGTTGAAAAAATCATCAGCGTAATATATTGGATAACATAGCTTTTAAGCAAAGTTGCCTGTCACGATTGTTTCCTGCACCGCAATTTCAATATCTTCCACGTTGTAGCCCATCATTTCAAGCTGTTTTCGGGCCTGCGGTGATAACTTGACAGACACGTTGTGGCCGCCATACCTTCCAAAGGCTGTTCCAACAAATTTATATTTTCTTCCGTCAACGGAGACTTCGCCCCTTAATGTCCCAACGATGTCACCCATGCTTGCACTTACCACCTTAACTTTTAGGTCTGGCATTAACCTATCACCAGGCTGGAGTTAATGCTGTTAGATATAAAATAAAACCTGTGATCGTGGTTATTGCTACATTTTACACTTCCATTTTCATTCACGGTCAATTCGCAAGGACCGAATACACGGCAGTTATGAGAAATCGTGCTGGTCGATCGGGCCAGGTGCCACTCAGTTTCCCCGTGATCGTTGCATGCTATCACACCCCACCTGCTGATTTCTACAAGCGTTCCCATACCCACACTTTCAGGCATTTTTGGCTCACCGATGCGCCTTAAATCAGCGGAAGTGCCACCGCAGATTTTGCATTTCCATACATCAACAGTTCCATCGACTTCACCCCTAATTATCACGTTGATTGCGCCCTCGTAGGTCATTTTATGATTGCATGACATTATTAATTTAAAATACGGTAAGCCTTTTTTACCTTTACCAAACTTTTTTTGGAATCCAAGCTTAAAATGTTTTGCCAATAATAATAAATACTGAATTTTTATTATAAAAAAATTGAACAATATTAATATATTATTGGTAGCATATAAAATGCATGATAGAAACTGGATCTGACGCACCGGACTTCGAATTAAAGAATCAGGATTCTGAAAGCGTAAGGCTGAGCAGCTTTAAAGGCAAAGTGGTCGTGCTTTATTTCTACCCAAAGGACAATACGCCAGGCTGCACAACTGAAGCCTGTGATTTCCGGGATTCAATGGACAGCCTGAAAAAATACGGCATTGCGGTGCTTGGCGTAAGTGCTGATAGCGTAAACTCGCACAAAAGGTTCCATGATCAAAAGAAACTCAACTTTGACCTCCTATCTGACCAAAAGAAGGAAGTTATAAAGAAGTATGGTGCCAATGGGCCACTTGCTACTAGAAGGATTACTTATATCATTGATAAAAATCAGAAGGTAGCATATCTGTTTGACAAGGTACATCCTCAGGGGCACTCGAGGGAAGTTTTGGAAAAGATCAATGAACTGCACTTACTGTGATTGCTCTTCATCAATAACATATTTTTTGCCCCTTAAATACGAAAAAATAGCCCCTACCAGGACTAGCGCAGCCGATACATAAATGGAAAACCTGAGCCCTATGATAAATGTGGGTCCCAGCACTGACGGGAGGAAAACATGGGAGTCAAGCAGCGCCAGTACCTTTGCAGGGAGTTTACTTGACAGGCTCGCAGGCAATGCCGAAGCAGGGTCAATCCCGAGAAATGCCGCAAAAAGCAGACCGCTTGGAGAAAGGTTGGATAGAAAAGTTGCCACCTGTGTGGGCAGGCCGTAGCTGATTGCTGAAGAAAATATATGCGAAGGAAGATAGATGGTAAAAACGGTTATTGCAATTGTGAAGAACATTGCCATGCTTATGGTGGACCCTATATTGTTAAAGGTCTGTCTCATGCCGTTTCCTGCCCCACGTTCAAATGACCTGAGGGAGTTCATTATTGCTGTTGTATTGGGCGCAGAGAACAGTCCGTTTCCCAGGCCGTTGATAAAAAGTATAATTTCAAATGATATCAGGTTAAAATTGTATGGAAGCAACGTAAGAGTGAACAAAGAGCCTGCAACAATCACCATACCAAGGGTTGCAAAAACCCTTGCACCGTACTTATCGGTAAGGCTTCCACCGATAGGGCCCATTATTACAGTTCCTATCAGCATTGGAAGCATATAAACGCCAGCCCAGAATGGGGTTTCTGTATAGGAAAACCCGTGCAGGGGGAGATATATCCCTTGAAGCCAGATTGCAACAAGAAACATAATTGCACCTCTTGCAAGCGAATTCAGGAACAACGCCATAGATCCGTATGAAAATGCACGTATTTTAAACAATGAAAGATTAAACAGTGGCGCCTTGACTTTTCTTTCGTTCAGTATGAACAGCATAAACATTATTACACCTACCGGAAGTGTTGCGATGACCCACGGGTTGTCCCATCCCATCGCTGAATTACCATATGGCATAAGGGCATATGTCAGGCCAAGGGAAATTGCCAGAAGCCCAGCAGCCAGACTTGCATTTCCCACAATATCAAGCGAAATTGCCCCCGTGCCACGGACCCTTTTTAGCTTAAATATTGACCATATCATGCCAGCCACTGCGAACGGTATGTTGACTACAAATATCAGGTGCCAGTCATATCCTGCCAGCAGGCCGCCCAGAATTAGCCCCAGAAATGAACCAATTACAAACGAAATCTGGTTAAGTCCAAGTGCCCTTCCCCTTTCATTAGGGGAAAAAGCATCCGTCAGCAGTGCCGTGCTGTTCACCATCAGCAGCCCTCCTCCCACCGCTTGAATCATTCTAAAAATTATCAGCAGCAGCGCTCCGTTATTGCCAGAATTGCTTGGTATAATCGATAACAGAACCGATGATATGGTGAACACTACAAATCCCCAGGTATACACCCTGGCTCTCCCGTACATATCTGATATTCTGCCAAAGGTCACCAACACAGAAGCTAGTATTATGCTGTAACCCATCAATATCCATAAAAGATATACAAACTCACCAGGAATAAACGGGTTGATGTTTAACCCCCTGAAGATTGTCGGCAGGGAGATAAGCACAATGTACATGTTCATGGAAGACATAATTATGCCCAGCGTGGTGTTTGTTAGCACCGTCCACTTGTACTCCATACAGTAGGTTATTATAAAAATAATATTTAGATATATCGATTATGCCGAACGAATGATTTTGAGTGAAAAATCAAGCCTTTATTACCGATACAGTGACGGGATTTGCCTTCACCACGACAGTGCCGGCATCAGCAAAGGTGTGGCGCCATATCTTTGCTTCAACAGTGGCATTTACATTGCTTGTGCCTTCACCAAGCTCACTTGCAGCTATCGTAACTATTTCGCTGACCTTAAACAGGAATTTCTTGGCTTCGTCGAAATCGCCAAAGAACTCCGCGTATCCTTCCTTGTTAACGCCAAGCATCCATATGTTGGTTCTGTATCTTTCCAGTATTGAAGGGTCCCTTGTCCAGTAAAGCACCCATTTCTTTGCAAATGATATCGTTCTCAGGGTTTTATTTCCAACCACCCTCATCTTGTACAGCTTGATGGTGTACTTGATCCGGATCCTTCTGTCAGATTTTTTGTAGGCCAGTTTGAGCACATCAAGCGTTATTGATTCAAAAAATGAAACGGGAAAAGAAAAATCAACCTTAAAAGAAATTGTGCCTGACAGGGGAGATTCCGGTACTGGGGCGGAAAGGCGCACGTCTGGCTGCAGCTTGTTTACCTGTATGCTGATCAATTTATGTTTAACCTGTTACGCCGCTCAGCATTTCATTAACCAGGCAGCTCTGACCAACGCCTTCTTTGATTGCCTGTTTCCTCAGCTGGCCTTTGTACAGCCTATCCTCCAGCTTTTCATGATGCAGCCTTTCCCATTCCTCAACTGGCATGCCATATTTTTTCTGGATTCTGTCCCTGTACCATTCTGGAATCACATTGAAGCTGCAGAATGGTATTATCCTCATATCAGGCGTGAGATAGTGTATGTCGCACCGCTGTAGCCTTTCTTCGTCGTGGTTGTATTTGTCCTGGAAGTGCATCATTCCGAGGAACAGGCTGTTCATTTGCAGCCTGCCCATTGACGAATAATCATGCTTGAACAGCACATCAAACAGCAGCTTGCCAAGGTCCAATCCGTCTGGCTGTTTGGACTTGTCCACAAAACTCCTGATTTTCAGGGCAACCCTTGCCAGCTGCACGTATTTGTTTGAGCCGGAATTTATTTCGTCAGAAACCTCGTCCAGAAATTCCACCAGCCCGTTCACATCCACAAATCTGGTTATCGGGACCAGCCTATTGGTTTTCCTGTCCAGGTAAACGTAGGTGCCAGCCCCGCATGCAAAGTGAATTGAAAGCTCATACTGTTTCCTGGTTGTTATGGCTTCTATAAAATGCGTAACCGGGGAGCAGCTGGGCACAGGGTACCAGTCATCTCTAGCAATTTCACCACCTGACAGCTCCTCTATCCTTTTTATGACGTCAGGAATGGTTATTCTGTACTTTTCCCGTTCTTTTTTGCTCATCCTTCCGGTAAGAGATACAGGCTGGAAGTTTACGGCCCTCACGATGTCTATGTTCTGCTTCGCATATTTTATTATGTCATACGTTTCATGGTCGTTAACTCCCTTTATCACCGTCGGCACAAGCACCACGCCAAGGCCAGCCTTCCTGCAGGCCTCAATTGCATATGGGGCTTCCCAGTGATTTTTAGGATTGGTCTTTGCAGTAACGCCGTCGAAACTCATATACAGATTGCTCACGCCGGCATCCTTGTATATTTTAGCGAGTTCGGGGTGCAGCGCAAGGTTCACACCGTTTGTATTCAGCTGCACGTGGTCAACGCCCTCCTCCCTTATTATTTTTATTATTTCCGG
>JBMFTE010000057.1:0-5884 GCA_049967195.1 Nitrososphaeria archaeon | reverse complement strand
TCATCTTTACAGCGGCATTTATCATTGCCATCGCTTCATCTTCCGTAAGCACATCGGGCTCTTTCATTTCGTTGCGCTTCATGCCTTCCTTAATCCACACCACTTCAGGCGGGAACGGCTGGCTGTTGTCCACTGCCCCAGTGCGCAGCCACCTGTAAAAGCGTTTCACAACCCCCCGGTAATCCATTTTTGTGTGTGGCGTGTAATCTGTTGAGTTGAGCCACCCCATCAGCCCCTCAATTTCAGCCCTGCCGGCATCGGCAAAGTTGCAGTTCATGTGTTCCCTGATTACCTTGAGCCCGGCAATGTATTTGGCGACGCGCCCAAACGACATATTCGTGCTCAGCAGGCTCTTAACGTATTTCTTAATCAGCTCCTTATCTTCTTCAGGTATACCACTCCTGTCCAGAGTTTTCAGCATATAGCCCATTCTTGCCCTATAATTGTGTATGTCCATACCATGATAAACGCAATTTTCCACCGATTAGCACCCTGAATCGGGTTTGCGGGAGGTGGGATTTGAACCCACGTACCTCAACAGGACTGCCGCCTCAGGGCAGCGCCATTGACCTGGCTAGGCGACTCCCGCATCCTTATGCCAGCATCCTAGTTAGCAAATATACAAGTGGCACGTTTAAAAACCATTCGCTTGAGAATTGCATACATAAAGTAGTTTGGCCTCTTTTAATTGCCATAAATGTTAAATCCTCTGAAATAATTTGATAAGTATGAAAGCTGAAGTTTTTATCCAAAAAACGGCAGAACTTGGTGAGGGGCCTATATGGGATTATTCAAAAATGACCCTTTTCTGGGTCGATATAGTAAACCATATCATATATTCTGAGGAACAGGATGAGGAGAGGGTTTTTAAAACGCCAGGTGACGTTACAAGCATTTCGCCAACAGAGGGCGGTGACCTGCTGGCCACTGTTGATTTGAGTCTATATCTGATAAATATGCATAAACAAAGTGCAATAAAAATTACGAGTTTAGCGGATGAACCCATAACAAACAGGTTCAATGATGGCAAATGCGATGCTTATGGGAGATATTGGGCCGGAACCATGGACAGGGGGGAAAAGCTGCCGGTAGCATCACTTTATGTCTTTGAAAGTGGCATTATGAGGAAAAAACTGTCTGGCTTAACCATTTCAAACGGATTGGGCTGGAGCCCCGATAACAGACTTATGTATCTAATTGACACCCCAACAAGAAAGGTGTGGAAATTCTCATTTGATGCCGTTAGAGGCCTTATATCGGAAAGGCAGACAGCAGTGGAATTTGGCGATCTGCCGGGGGTACCAGATGGCATGACTGTGGATTCTGAGGGAATGATATGGGTGGCCCACTGGGGGGGCGGCATGATTAGCAGATGGAACCCCTACAACGGCAAACTTTTGGAAAAGATAACGCTGCCAGCAAAAAATGTTACCTCGCTAACCTTCGGCGGGCCCAGCTTGAAGACTATTTTTGTTACTACAGCAAGGCATGGCTTATCAAAGGAGGAAATTGCAGATCAGCCTTACTCAGGAAGCGTTTTCATGATAAACTGTGATGTGCCAGGTATCCCGGTCAATTTTTGCAGGCATTAAGATATTGTAGTGCTGTGGATGAAAGTTGGATAGGAAGGCCTAAGCGCTTTGCTTATGTAGTTAATTGCCGTTGTGGCCTGCGCAAACCCTATTACAAGCAGCTTCTGTTTTATCCCGTCCCTTGGCGAAGCTATATCTCCAGCACCCAGTATTTTAGGATCATTAGTTACACAGTTTGCGTCTACAAGTATGCCATCCTGACCGATATTAATGTTCCATCCCTTTATAGTGCTCAGGTCAAGCTTGTACCCAAGCATGAGGAGGACAGAATCAACGTTTATTGTTGTCTGAGATGAGTCGGTTATTTTTTTAAGCACTGCCTTTTCCACTTTTCCATTTCCTATCAGCGAATCAAGAACGTATGGGGTTAATATCTTAACGCCTGCCTGAGTTATCCTTTTTATGTTGGCTTCGGCTGCCCTGAATTCATTCCTTCGGTGCACCAGATAAATATCCTGGGCTATGCCGATCATTTCTACCGCCCAGTCCACAGCTGAATCCCCTCCACCCACTATTAACACGTTTTTGTTTCTGAAATCTTCCTTGTTTTTTACATAATAATAAACCCCGTTGTTCTCAAACTTCTCCACCTCAGGATTTCCAAGCTTGTTTGGCAAAAAATTGCCGATTCCAGGAGTTAACAATACGTATTTTCCTTCAAACCTTCCCTTGTCTGTTATTATAGCTTTATTGCCGTTGGAGCCCAGAATTGAAATAACCTTTGTTTGCAGAACGTTGTCCACATTCACACTGCTCATCTGAAGTACCAAGTTATCCACAAGTTTCTTTCCTGTTATTGCAGGTATTCCCGGCAGATCGGTTATCTCCTTTTCAGGATACAGATAAATTGCCTGCCCGCCGAGAGTGTCCGAAGCTTCCACAAGAAGGGTTCTCAACCCCCTGAACCCGGCGTAGTATGATGCCCAAAGCCCTATGGGGCCTCCCCCTATTATGATAACGTCATAAATACCCTCATTTTTCATTATTATAACCGTGTTATAACAATTTTTAAGTTTTTTTGACTAATTATTTTAACTTCTTGCTTTGCTGGAATAACCAATATTCAGCAAAAATGCGCATTGAACATCTAAATCTAGCCAACATTTATATTCCTTTGCTGGTAAAATCAGACAGATTGGAAAGCGAAGAAATATATAAGGTTGCCGGGATGATAATTTACTCAAGTTCGCCAGGCAAAACGATGAAGAACATTAGGCTGAAATTGGGTGTCACACAAAAAAACCTTGCAGGAATGATAGGGGTTTCACCATCAGTGCTAAGCGATTATGAGAGCGGAAGGAGGAGGAAGCCCGGAACAAGATTCATAAGAAAGTACATAGATGCGCTTGTGAGAAGCAATGGAGCCCCTGCGGTTGTGCTTGCAATGCACGGTGGCGGAAACATTGGATCCAACGATGCGATAATTAACATGAAGGAATATGATAAACCTATAAAAGCATCAGAACTAATCGACTTGCTTGAAGCTGATATACTTGCAGGGGAAAAAATGCTGGATTCACCAATTTATGGACACACAGTCCTTGACAGCATCAAAACCATAATTACGATGAGGGGTGAACAGTTTTACAAGATCTTCGGAAAATCCTCTGAAAGGGCGCTTATCTTTACAAAGGTGGGGATAGGCAGAAGCCCTATGGTGGCTGTCAGGATATCGCCGTTAAAGCCAAGGATGGTCATGATGCATGGCACGCAGGGGGTGGAACAGCTGGCTGTGGAAATGGCTTCTGTGGAAAACCTTATACTGGCCAATGTTAAAATAAAACAGTTAGATGAAGTGCTCAGAAGGCTTGGAGGGATATAAGCAAAATGATTAACGAAGTTCTTGAAAGTTACATTAAGGCTGGAACCATTGCTGCAAATGCGCTGAAAAGGGCAGAAGACACGGTTCACGAAGGTCAGGATGTACTTGATATATGTGAAGATTTGGAGGGATATATAATAAAGCAGGGCGGTTTTCCAGCATTTCCGGTAAATATATCTCAGAATGAGGAGGCAGCTCACTACACGGCAAAGCCAGAAGACGATAAAAAAATTGCCAAAGGCTCAATAGTTAAAATTGACCTTGGAACCCATGTAAACGGCTATATTGCTGATACAGCCATAACAATTAACTTTTCTCCGGCATATGAAGGTATGAAAATAGCTAATCATGAAACGCTTTTGCAGGCAATTGATAGAATCCGCAGCGGAATGAGTTTTGAGGAATTTGGCGGCATAGTGCAAAAGCTTGCACGGGGGTACGGATTTAAGCCTATAGAAAATCTCATGGGACACGGAGTGGACCACTATAACCTCCATGCAAATGTGTCAATACCCATGGTGCAGGCAAGAGCCCGTGGGAGCTTCGTTGAAGGTAATGCTTACGCCATAGAACCGTTTTTTGTTGACGGCAACGCTTCCGGTTACGTAATAGATGGTGCGCACAGCAACATTTACAGGTTGCCATCTGCCCGGGCAATCAGGGAAAGGGCCCATGCTGATATCATAAGATACATATGGGAAAACTATGTAACCCTACCATTTGCCCTCAGGTGGGTCTACAGGCAGTTTGGGGAAAGTGCTAAAAATGCAATCAACGAACTGGAAAAAAGGGGAATTATTGAAGGATATATGACGCTTGTGGAGAGCAGCGGATCATACGTGAGTCAGTTCGAGCATACTATCATTGTCAAGAACGGAAAAGCATTAATAACGTCAATCAAACAGTGAGTTATATTTCTGATCTATTATAACTACCAACACTTCGTTGGCGCTAAGTTCCCTTTTATCATTTTTTGGCTTTACTTTTGAAGTTATCGTATCGAATATGTATTCACCGGCCGGATATTTATTTTCTTCGTCAGTAATGTAATGTATTCCTATCAATTCATATGATGGTTGAATTATGAAAATTTTACCCCTGTACCTGTAAGCTGTTACTATGACCCCCCTTCCAAACATGCTTGCTATTGAAAGAAAATCCTTAACCAAGTCTTCAAAATTAAAGAATTCAACCTTATATGTTTCCATGCTCGCCAATAGTGAATTTCAATATTTAAGCATATGCTAATTTTCCAGAAGTGAAATGGACCGGGCGGGACTCGAACCCGCGGCCTCCCGCGTGCAAGGCGGGCATTCTACCGCTGAACTACCGGCCCCTTATCTCAAATTAAAAACTGGCTATATAAGATTTTCATGCTTTCTTACAAGTTCCATAAAAAGCCTGACGACATCCCCTTCAGGAGTTTCGCCAGATTCTAAATCGTACAACTTGCCGTTCACCATGATTGATTTTTCCGATACGACAACGTAAATGTCATGGCTGAATTTTAGCCTTATACTGTCAAAAACTGATTTTTCACTGTGATGCGCATCTGGCACATATGCGAAAAGATAGCGGGCAGGATCCTTACATCCCCTTGTCCACACGGCATATATCTCTGGATTCAACGAAACCAAATTGCCTCCCATCACCTTCATTATTAATTTAAATTCACTTTCGCTTATCATCATTTAATCATCTTTAGGAACTGGTTGTTTCCCTTTTTTATTTTTATTAACCGTAAATCGTCCCCCCTGAACACCCTGACTGATTCTCCTGGCTGTATCTCGTACTTTATCTGCCCGTCAGCAATCATATATGAATAATCCGAACAGTTTATTCTAAGTTCTCCCGGCGGAATTACTGCCACCGGGATGTAGTCTATTGGCATAACTGGATTTATTATGAATGTTTCAAGGGTTTCGGTCAGGACAGGCCCCTTGTTGCTCATGTTATAGCCTGTAGAGCCGGTTGGCGTGGATATTATTATTCCGTCCATTCTACTCTTAAATTTGATGCCGTTAACTGAATTTACCTCAAAGTATGGTGTAACGTTAAAGTTTGCCCGCTGAAAGTAAAATTCATTTAAAACGTTGAACGTTTCATTTCTGGCTAGCTCTGCCCTTAACCTCAGCCTTCTTTCAATGTAGTAATTGCCATATCTGTATGAAGAAAGCAGCTGGCTTATTTCATTCCTCTCCACCTCTGCTATGATCCCCCTCCCACCCATGTTTATTCCAACAATGGGCACGCCCTGAGGTAAAAACCTGGCAAGCCCAAGCAGAGTTCCGTCCCCTCCAATGCTTACTGCGACATCAATACCCCTCTTCATAACCTGATTCCAATTTTCCAGTACTTCAATGGCTGGCAAGGATTGAACGCCCAGCAGGTCAAATTCTTCAGTTAACATTGAAAGTATTGGGCTGAGCTCCGAACTGCTGAGCGACGATTTTGCGGCTACGGCGGCCTT
>JBMFTE010000056.1:0-5938 GCA_049967195.1 Nitrososphaeria archaeon | reverse complement strand
AAAGCGTAACTGTGATCCATCGCTTAAAAGCGATGGTTTTGAAATGATATAAAGGACTCGCATGAGATGATGCCCCACATAAAGTATATAACTAACCCTTTTATCACTTTAACAGTGGCAATAAATGTCAGCTGATATAACACTGAAGGTACTTTCAGAAAGCCTGAATAAGAAAGTACTAATTCGTTTAAAAGGAAATAAAAAGATAAGGGGTCAACTTGACGGTTTTGACCAACACATGAATCTTATTTTAGGTAATAGTGAAGAAATATATGAAGATGGTACATCTAAAGCTCTTGGGATCATAGTTATACGCGGAGATAATGTAATTCTTATATCGCCTTTAAAGGAATAGCTATAACAATTTTGGTGCTTTACTGATCAAAAAACCATCGCCTTTGTATAACAGTTAGCTTTCAAGTTTCTATTTTCAAAAATTATGAAACAATATAGACTAGTAATATACACAGAAGAAAACCATAAGGAAATGAAGACTGTCCGTAGCCTTACGGTACAGGCGGTTAAGAACCATCTAAATGTACCACTGTTCATATTGAAATACCTTAAAAGTATTTTTGACTGTAAACCTTGTTGATAAATCGACCAGTTTTAACTGGGCGTAATTCACTTTACCCTATAGTAAATCTTTCTCAAAGAGGGTTCTTCTTTAGCAAGCATGCTCCTGAGTTCTTCTGGATCGGCTTCAGCTCCTCTACCATTTACTTTTTCAAGCACAAATTCAATTGAAGAAACTAGCCTGTTAATTTTGCTTTTTTGTTCCCTCGAAAGCGGTTTAATAATCTCTCCTTCAATTACAAGCTTCATGGTAAATGGTGTACTTCCCAACTTATGAGTGACATTTACGTTCTTTAATCCAGTTTTTTTAAGATATCTCTTTATAATATGTCTCATTAGCGTAGGTACAATGCTTTGGACCTCAAATTCTGCAATAACAGCCTTCCCCTCGTTGATAACTTCGCTGCTCGGTAATCTTT
This sequence comes from Nitrososphaeria archaeon, assembly GCA_049967195.1. Classification (GTDB taxonomy): domain Archaea; phylum Thermoproteota; class Nitrososphaeria; order Conexivisphaerales; family UBA164; genus KM4347-05. The sequence goes on along the minus strand of JBMFTE010000056.1, from coordinate 4,943 downwards.
TTTCACTTATCATAATAATAACACCGTTATATCATTAAATTTGATATTTATAAACCTTTTGTTTTTAAATTTTAATGTTATAAAATAACCTTATAAATAGTGTTACAAAATTATATGCGAATGAAATTAGAGGGTAATGAACCCTTTATATTAAATGCTATAGCTAATCTTTACTTTGCGCTGCTTGAATTTATCCTAGGAATCTTAGTAATTTTGCTAAAGGGTAATTCCATAGAAGTTGGCATAACTTATGCGGTATATAACCTATCATGGTTCATTTCCAGTTCATTATGTGGCTTTATGGTTGACAGGAACCACCTGAAAGATCTGCTGTATTCCGGTGTGATTATGCTATCTGCCGGTTTATTTGGAATCGGATTTGCGTCTTCCATTATGGAAATTTACTATTCAGTGTTCATGATGGGTGTAGGTGCTAGTTTTATAAGTGTAGGGTTGTTGGTGCAGGTAGGCGCTAAAGGCGGAATTAACGATGCCTCCCTTTATGGAAAACTGATGCTATATGGTATAATTGGTTCAGGAATTGGCGGCTTTATTGGGTTTATAGCTCTCCTCATATCACAGTTCACGGAACTTTATATTGCGAGCATAAAGGCCATATTCTTAATATTTGGAATTGCTACTCTGTCAGGGATTTACCTAGTTTATAGGCTTCCACAAATAAATCTGAATGTACTCAAACCTAGCCAAAGCAGTGGTAAATTTAGGGAAATAGCTGGGATACTGATTTCAGTGATGTTACTTGGGCTGGGGCAGGGGATAACATATCCCATGATGGTTCCCTATGTTGAAGCCAGATATCATGCTACTCCATTTGAATTGCTGCTTGTATATATACCTGCAGGCATCGGCTGGTTCTTTGCGAGCAGAAGTTCAGGAAAGATCATAAATAAATATGGTGAAAGCAGAAAAATATTTTTTGTGACTTTAACCAGCGCACTTATTGCATTGCTTCTTCCGTTTGCACCTAACCTGATAGTGTTAAGTCTTTTATGGGGGGTAGAAGCGGTGGGGCTTGCCCTGTGGACAATCCTTGTGCAGCAGAGAATATCAAAAAAGATGCCAAGCAAAATCTGGGGAGTAAGTTATGGGTTTATGAACGGCCTTTACTATTTGCTATATGCAACCGGCTCCTTTTCCGGCGGCAGGACATTTTATTATATGGGTCCCATGATAACATTTTGGACCGCCGCTGTCATATTTGCACTAGTGCCTCTTCCAATTAATATTAATCATAAAAAGTAAACTACTACGTACCATAAATTTTTCTTGTCCATTACCATCAGCAGGCAGGCATTTTTGTCAGACATTAGATGGTATTTTGAACTGCATATAATGGATCAAGCAACCAATATCCAAGTTTGCCATAAAATGTAACTGCTCAGCAGTTTAAATCAATCTATGGCAATTAACGTTTTACATAAAAAACATTATTGCCGTGGAATTGTAGAATTATTTTAAATTTTGTTTATATCTTTCTATAATATCATGCAATTTCTGATTGTCCAACTTTCTAATAATACCCTGAGCAGACCTTCCTCGCCCTCCTCCTGTGCCAGAAAATTCAATGTTAAGCTCTGCGGAAACAGATTGAGCAGAAATCCCTCTTTCTTCTGCGCGATTTCCAGTTATTATTATGTAACCAAAGCCATCCACTTGATGCCAAAGTGCGATAAAGATACCACCTCCAATTATGGCATAGTGGTTGCCCATGACAACTGCCTTTTCTCTTGTCATCCAGGGCTCATTGATAAGCAATATATCAGGTAAATCTTTGCTTAAAATGTTAATGTAATTTTTTAATAATGTTTCTAAATCATACTGAGCCGACTTTAATTCTGATTCCAGCTTGTCTATAAATTTTGGTATATTTTCATCTTCTGGAACTTTGAGTTTTTGTTTTATAGTCCCTATTGTATCTTCCATGCTTTGTATGTATTTTATCGACGGTACCCCAGCCATAAATTCTATCCTGTCTACACCGTCCTGTATTCTTTCTACCTTCAATATTTTTATAAAACCTATCTGGCCTGTGTAATCCACATGCGTTCCTCCACATGCTTCAACATCATAATTTCCTATTTTAATTATTCTGAGCTTATTGCCAGGAACAATACCGCCCTGATATATTCTGAAACCAAACTCACCCTCTGCCTTTACCCTGTCCATAAGAAGCTTTTCTACCTTTATGTTGTCCAAAACTATCCTGTTTGCCTGTTCCTCAATCTTCTTAACCTGCTGTTCACTTAATGCAGAGTGGTGCGTGATATCCAACCTTGCCTTGTTTTCATCCTTAAATGCGGAATTCTGCCATACCCATGGCCCAAGAACCATTCTGGAGGCTGCATTAATAACGTGGGTTGCAGTATGGTGCCTCATTAGGGACAACCTCCTTTCCATATTTATTTCTCCTTTAACCGTTTCGCCAGGCACAAACTCTTTGCCTTGAACTTTGTGACCTATTATACCTCTGATCTTTACCACGTCTACAACCTCAAAGCCATCGAGTTTACCCCTATCTGGCTCCTGTCCTCCCGACCTGGGATAAAAAGCAGTTTTATCAAGTATTACATAACCGTTTTCAACTTTCAATACTTTTGCTTCAAAATTATATATGTTATCATAGTAAAGCTGCTGTGTTTCTGCTAATCCATCCGGATCAAAAACTGGCTTAAGAGGCACTGATGAAGGTCTTTCATGTTTTGATGTTATATATAATAGAACTTCAGCTGGGTCCACATCAACCAGCCCCATTTTAGATAATAACTCGGGTGATATACCATTAGATTCATATAGCTTCGCAGCTTCTTTAATATTTATCCTTGATTTCCTGTATTTTTCAAGTATTTTGGATGTGGTTTCTTCAAGTTTATCATATCTCTGTGTTTCAACATTTATTATCTCCTGCAAGGAACCCACGGATTCGCTAAGTTCAGGATACATCGGTTTAAGGTACTCAGCATTCCAGCTTAGAAGGTCATAAACGCTTATATTCCATTTTCTTTCCCTTATTATTTCAAGCATTCGGCGCATTAATACCCTTAAATTATATCCCCCGCCGACATTGCTTGGCAATTGGCCGTCAGCCAAAGCAAAAAGGAGCGTTCTGCTATGATCAAGCAAAACGAATAAATCTCTCAATTGAAGTATTGAATTCTTTGATTGTAAATCTGACCCCAACATTTTATTTAAAAGCTCAGATTGTGATCCCTCAGCAAAATCTAGGTCGCCAGCCTTTATATAGAAACTCCTGACTAGGCCATTATCGATATCAATTCCCAAAATAGATGCAAGCTTACCTACCATCTGACCGAAAACCGCGTCATAGCTTGTAGGCGTTCCATTTGTCAACCATACAAACCTCTCCAGCCCTGCCCCCATATCCACAACTGGCGGTTCAAACCTTTTGTAAGATTCAACGCTTCCTTCAAACTCAGTAAAAACTGCATTACCAAGTTCAAGGTTTTTTACAAAATATTCAAGAGAGTAACCGAATGCTCCATATCCCATCCACACATCCTCCACAAATGTTATTTCATTTTCAGAAATGTGCAGCTGTTCAGCCAAAAGCCTGAAATCTAGGTCTATTGTCCTATCCTTCCAGTATCCATCACTGTTAGCCAATGCGTGTTGCCCTATCATGCAAAACGAAGTGAAATGCCTTCCCGTTAGGCCAACATTTGCGAGGTCGTTGAACCTTATGCTTGTCTGTGGAACTATAAGTGGATTTGCAGGAAAATCAAATATGACCTTCCCCTCCTCCACCCTCTGAAAGTCTATTATTGATGCTACAGTAAAGTAGAGGTCATCCCTCCACCTTGCTACAACGGGGTACCTTTTTACGTAAGTGTGACCATTTTTTATAAAAAAGTCCTTTATACGATCCCACATTTGAACATAATTTAACCGGTCACCTGATGGATTTCCTATAAATTCATATTTAGAGCAAGGTTGATTGGGGCAGTATTCTCTTTTTTCATCCAGTGTCCAGAAGTATCTTCCGCATCTTTTGCACTTTTTTCTTATAAAGCCCCTTTCTTTAAATAATTCTACAGAGTAAAGTTCAGGACGCTTCTCTGAAAACTCCACTCTTAACTCTTCCTTGTTCAACTTTCCATTACCTTGTAATTTGAACAATTTAATCATATCTGTAGATGATCACGAATAGAATAAACGAAAAATGTGGTATGATCCAAATTGCCTTAGATGTTTCACAAACCAACAATATTTCATAAATTCTATAAAAACTTATTAGATTAAACAATAAAATATTAGCAGAACCTAGTTGAGTGATATAAGAAAAGAAATTGACAATAACAGAGGGACAGTGAACTATGCCCGGTTAAAACTGGTCTCTTCACTGACTCGTGCGGAATGCAGGTATTCCAGCATAAATTGCGGCAGCCATATACGGGCATTAAGCATTACCTTAATACCATATGAACTTTTTTCAATTTCTGAATCTCTGTCGGTTATCAATCCACAGTATTTGCAGACATACACCCTCTGACTGAGAGGGATTTTGTTGAGCCTGTGGCAATTGGAACACTCCTGTGTTGATGCATAGTACCGATCTATTTTGTACGTATTTTTGTGCCTGCCTAACAGTGTTTTCAGTTTGGCTATGCCAGTGTTCTGCACCTTCCTGCCGAACCGCTTTGACCACGAATGCACGCTGTCGTCCTGGAAGCTGACGAGTGAAAAGTTGCTGACAAGGTATGAACCAATTTTGTTCACTATATCAATCTTCTCGTTTGCAAGGTGTTCATATTCCTTCTGGATTCTTGCCAGAAGCATTTTGTACCTTTTCGACCCCTTCTTCTTTCTGCTTTCTGCAATTCTCACGTTTTTGCTCGAGGATAGCTTTACATAATTTTTGAGGATATAACCTTAAAAGCATAATGATGATCCGCTTAAAAGCGATG
>JBMFTE010000055.1:0-6052 GCA_049967195.1 Nitrososphaeria archaeon | reverse complement strand
CCAAGTTTTCTGTCCTGAACCAAAAATTTTCCCTACCTTTAAATAAGTGGCAGGCAAATCATCAACCATGAGTAAAATAAAAAGCGTGCAGGGGCACGTGCTTGGTAAGAAGGAGGGGCCAGCAACATGGGCATCCGTGATGGTGCTGGTGAAGGTTGAAACAGCCGATGGGCTTGTAGGGTATGGAGAAGCCGTCCCCACACTCAGGGCAGAACCTCTACTTCATTCTATAAGTGAAATAGGAAGGGTGTATGCTGGCCTAGATCCTTTTGAAATTGAAAAAAACCGGATTGAATGGGAAAAGAACGACTTTTACATGCACAGCTCATTTGAATCAACTTCAGCGTACAGCGCGGTGGACATTGCGCTGTGGGACATAGTTGGCAAATCACTTGGTGCCCCGGTTCATCAGTTGCTTGGAGGGCTGTACCGGGAAAGGGTGCCGGTTTATGCTAACGGATGGTACAGCGATTGTAAAACGCCTGACGATTTCGCCGAGAAGGCTGACCAGACGGTGAAAAAGGGGTACAGGGCCCTGAAATTTGACCCCTTTGGTGGCCACTATGATAAAATAGACAGGAAGGGGATTGAATCCAGTTCAGATATAGTCAGGGCGGTAAGGGAAAGGGTTGGCAATGGCGTGGAACTGATGATAGAACATCACGGGAGATTCAATGCAAAATCAGCCATAATGATAGCTGACGAACTTGGCCAGTACAGCCCTCTTTTTATGGAGGAGCCGGTTCACCCCAATGACCTGATGGGGCTGAGAAATTATCGTGGCAGAACCGATGTCAGAATAGCGCTGGGCGAGAGGATCATCTCAAAGGAACAGGCTATGGAGTACCTTTACGAGGGGCTTGTGGATATCCTGCAGCCGGACATATGTAATATTGGCGGATTTACTGAAATAAGGAAGGTGGGTGCGTTAACTGAATCGTTCGGCATAACACTCGCGCCCCATAACGCGTTTGGCCCAATACAGAATGCGGCTACAATCCAGTTCGACGCTTCAATACCAAATCTGGAAATACAGGAATCGTTTTATGATTTCTTCCCGGAATGGAAGCGGGACCTTGTAGGAAACGGCACGCCTGTTGTTGACGGATATTATCAGGTAAGCAAAAGGCCGGGGCTGGGGATAGATGTCAAGGATGAAATGATCAAGGAATATGAATTTAAGGGGATGGAGGAGTGGAATCCCAGAGAGCCCGTGTGGGTAGTCAGGGGCACATGGAACAGCGCTGATTAATCCGCCCATTTTATGATTCTCTTGATTTCCCCGGTAACTTTTGTGTTTAATGCTGAAATGCTGGCTTCGGGGCTGTCTTCTTGGGTTATTATATCTTCCAGGACCCCCGGGAACATTCCCTTCCAGGATGAAAGGTAATTTAGGGCTTCAATGTAGTGTGCCTTGGACCCGTCAACGGTGCCGATTATTGTAGCATTTTTTTCGACCAAGCTGGTTATCACATCACCAGTAAGCTGATAGCTTCCGCCTGAGCTTGTGCCAAACAGCACCATGCAGCCGTTATGCCCCAGGCCCTCAAGCCCCTTTCCTATAACTGACGGGCTCCCTGTTGTATCAACAAATACATCCAGCCCCTCAATGAAATTTGGCGGCAGGCCTGTGCCGTCTGAAATTTTAAAGTCGATGCCCAGCTTTTCAGAAATCGCAGACAGCTTGCCGAGGTGGTCATTTCTGTCAAACAGCTGGACATCAAACCCATATGACCTGAAAATCATTGCGAAAAGTATCCCTATTGGCCCGCCGCCCGCAACCGTGACCCTCCTGCAGTCAAATGACCCATCGCTGCATTGGGCTATGCTGCGCTTGGTCGCGGTGCGGTATGCGTCAAAAGATTTAACAACGTTTTTCATTGGTTCGGTAAGCACTGCAAGCCTGCCTAGTGATTTGTCGTAAACCTTTACCAAGTATCTTTCTTCATCAACAAAATACTCCCTCATGAACCCATCCTTCCCCCTTATTCCTGCCTCAACAAAATCTCCGTCTTCACAGTTATCCTGCCTTCCGATCCTGCATTGCAGGCAATTACCAGGCCTCCTGACCATGGGGACAACTATATCGCCACGCCTAATTGTTTTCACAGATTTTCCAACTTCCTGTACCTCTGCCAGCCCCTCATGGCCCATGATCAAAAAATCGCTTCCTGCAGGCGGCCTAGCAAACTTCAGCTGACCGCTGATTATCCCCCGGTCGGTGCCGCAAATGCCCGTGTACATGGTTTTCAGAAGCACCTCTCCATCTCCTATTTCCGTAGGCTGTGTAGTATCAATGAGCTGCGCGCCCGCCTGCCCGTTTCTTATTCCTAAAGCCTTCACTGTAGTTCCACCATTCCGTTCACTGCACTCTCTTCCTGAGCATTGAGGTCCTCTATCGGCGGAGGAAGGTAGCCGCTTGGTTTGCGGTTATTCATGACCTGTTTCTCAAAGAGGTAATAATAGGCTTTTGGAAAATCACTCATGGAAACTGCCCTCATAATACCTGAAAGTTTCAGCTGCAGAAGCCTTGAATCTTTACCAGTGCTGTTCCACAGTTTTACTGCCAGGTCAGTAAAGTTAGTTGTTCCACATACGCCACCAGACACGCCCAGAGCCATTGATGGAAGGAGGAGGTCGTCCTGCCCTTGGTATATATAAGAACCGCTGGGCAGCATGGCGATGTACTTTTGCGTTGACCTCAAGTCTCCGGAACTGTCCTTTACCCCTATTATGTTTGAATGTTCCTTGATCAATCTGGCCAATGTTTCTGCAGAAACTGAGTTGCCAGTGAACTGGGGGATGTTATATGCTATAATCTTGGAATTTACCTTGCCAGCAATTGTCGAATAATAGTTCAAAACAGAATCTTGGCTCATTTTTATGTAAAAAGGAGTTACTATGACTATGGCATCTGCCCCTGCATCGGCTGCGCTCTTGGCAACTTCAAGCGTTTCGTCAATGTCGTTTCTCCCTGCACCTGCAAGCACCTTCGTTCCAGGAAGAGCGTGCTTTATTACAAGCTCTATGGCCCTTATGTGGTTTTCCTTGTTAAACAGGGGGAAAAGGCCGGTTGAGCCCATTGGAAAGGCAGCGCTTACCCCTATCTTCTTCAGAAATTCCATCAATGCAGCTATGCGTTTTTCATCAATTTCCCCCTTATTTACTGGCGTAACAGTCGGTGTGATTATTCCATTGATCAATTGCTCTCACCGTATGGGGGAATGACCTCCTCTTCAAGCGGGTTTCCGCTGTAATCTATGTAAATGTTCTTGACCTTAACGTATTCCTCAATGCCATGCTTCGATCCTTCCCCTGCCTGCCCGGACATCCTGAAGCCAGTATGGTATCCCTGGCTGGCCTCTGGTCCAGGCATATTAACATAAAGTTCCCCAAACTTTACGTATTCTGATGCCCTCATAGCAAGGGAAAGGTTACCTGTAAACAGGTAAGAGGCAAGCCCGTACTGGGAATCGTTTGACATATCAATCATTTCGTCAAATGACCCACTGATCTTTATTGTGGGCAGTACCGGCCCAAATATTTCCTCCCTGAACACGGAGCTGTTCTGATCCTTTCCTTCCATTACCGTTGGCATGTAGTGGAACCCGCCGTTAAAAGGCTCATTTAGCTGGGGCCTTTTTCCTCCATACACAAGACTTAATCCTTCATCCAGTCCATTTTGGACAATTTGTTCAACCTTGGTTCTCTGGGCTTCATTTATCATTGGTCCCATCTGGTTTTTACGGGGGTCACCGACGGTGAGCCTGCTCACAAGTTCCAGGAACCTACGCATAAATTTATCATAAATTTTTTCATGCACAAACAATCTCTCAGCAGCTATGCATGATTGCCCCGAGTTCCAGAACTTGGCCCACATGAGTGTCTTTGCGGCAAGTTCGATGTCGGCATCTTCCCAGACCATAAAAGGCGCCTTCCCGCCAAGTTCAAGTATCAGCTTGGCCATCGTGGATGACGCCGATTTCATGACCTCCTGGCCCGTTCCCGATTCGCCTGTAAGCGTTATCAGGGAAACCTTTTTGCTTGATGTAAGCAGGTTTCCAATTTCGCTGCCCTTTCCTGTAACCAGGTTCAGGACGCCTTTTGGAATGCCCGCTTCTTCAAATTTCTTAACAATCCATTCTGACGTAAATGGCGTATCGGAACTTGGCTTGAGCACTACTGTGTTACCGGTGAGCAATGCTGGAGCAACCTTCCTGGCTGCCATTCCGGCCGGAAAGTTCCACGGCGTTATGGCCAGCACGACGCCATATGGAACCAGGTACTGGTGGATCAGCCTTTCCGGCTTTGATCCTTCGACTACATCACCGGTAATTTTTCTTGCGAATTCCGCATAGTACCTTATCTGGTCCACGACCCCGTCAACCTCCTGCTTGGCTTCAATGGCAGGTTTGCCAACTTCGTCTATCAGAATTTCTTCAAGTTCTTTTCGTGACCTCTCAATTAATTCCAGGGCCCTGAAGAGTATTTTTGACCTGTCTACTGAAGTTGTTTTTTCCCACTTTTTCTGCGAGCAGTAAGCCGCGTCTACCGCAGCCATAGCATCATCCTTTGAGGCAGCAGGAAACTCACCGTAAATATCTCCTGTCGCGGGGTTTAGCTTTTTTGTGTAAAGGGCAGACGAAGGTTCCTTCCATTCACCATTTATAAAAAGGCGCATCTTTCTCATACACATTGTTAGATGTTACAGTAAATAAATATTCTTAAGAAAGTTAAAGCTATTTATTGTAATCCAAAACCATCGCTTTTAAGCGGATCACAGTTCCTGTTCTTAAAAATTATATAATGCAATTAACAAAAAAACAGAAAATAGCAAAACACGAAAATAACTATGTCAAAAACATTGTGGAGCCGGCATAAAAACACGTATAAGATTGACAGGCATTGCGCCCCAACACAGAAATGTTCCAGCTGCCACATGCGAAACAAAATCTCCTGAAAGAGAGAGTATATGTCTGCGGTTTGATAATCGACAGGGATTCAGAAATTGACAAAAGGCCATATGGTTCTGGGCAAGCTTAATGTCAGTAAATGATGGAACAGCTACAGTTCATGCTGGAACACCTGCATTCCGCACTTCGATTAAGAGGCCAGCTTTAACCGGGCGTAGTTCACTGGACCTGATTCATGTTCTGTATATCTATTACGGCCTCAATGATTCCGATATGGGTGAACAGCTGTGGGTAGTTCCCGCGGGGCTCGCAGGTTTTCATGTCAGTATGCTCACCCAGAAGCCCTAGGTCATTTGAACAGCTGATCAGCCTAGTTATGTACTTTACCGCCTCCTCCCTTTCACCCTGCCTGCTCTTTACCCTTGCCATCCAGGAGTTTGCCAGCCCGAAGGGGTGCCTGGTCTTACCAAGAAAATCCTCCCTGTATCTGAACACCATGTGATCTGAAACGAGTTCCTTTTCAATTCTGTCCAGTGTGAGCTTGAACCTGTCATCACTGACATCAATGAACCTGTAAAGCGGCATTACAAGAAGGTTGGCATCAACGTCCTGTGATCCGAAGCTCCTCACAAATGACTGCACTTCAGCATTCCAGGCATACTTGAATATAAAATCCCTTATTCTCTCAGCGCTCATCTTCCACTGGTTGTACCTTTCAACTTTACCCAGCTCAATGGCAAGCCTTGCTGCGGTGTTCATGGCGCTCCACATCATGATCTTGCTGTGCGTATAATGCAGCTCCTTCCCCCTTTCCTCCCATATCCCAGCATCCCTTCTTCTAAAGCTCCTTTCAGTGAACCTTGCTATTGATTCTACAGCCCACCAGTTGTTGAGTATGTAATCCCTGTCCTTTGTCATGTCATAATAGGTTTCAAGCGCTTTCATAAATTCACCTTCAATGTCCAGCTGGATCTGAAGGTGGGCCGCGTTTCCCACCCTAACAGGCCTTGAACCGAGATAGCCTGAAAGCCAGTCCAGGGTTGTTTCTGAAGGAGGAGGCCCACCGTCCACGGTGTAAAGGGTATGGTTGAACGGCTTCCTTGATGGGTCCAGAACGCTGAAAAGGAAGTTAAGTATCT
>JBMFTE010000054.1:0-6121 GCA_049967195.1 Nitrososphaeria archaeon | reverse complement strand
ACCACGTCAACCTTTTCGTTTGCCAAATACACGCACTCCTTCTGGATTCTCTCCAGAAGCATCCTTACCTTCTTGACACTGCTTAATTTTTGCTGCAATTCTCCAGTTTTTGCTCAGCATTGTAGGGTGAATATGAGAAGTGAATAATTGCAGCCAGCATTAAGAGCATACATTACGGCGCTACCCTCAAAATATTTGCAAAAACAATAATAGCATCCCCCGGCATTAAAATGCAAATGGATAAGGATAAGATGCTTGACCAGATGTGGGAGAACCTTTCATATGTGATTGATCCTGAAGTTGGAGTATCGATAATGGACCTGAACCTTGTTCAGAAGCTTGAGCTTCAGGACGATGGTACCGTCAGTGTGGAAGTTAGAATGACAACCCCGGCATGTCCGGCAATGCTTGCATACCAGCTGTCAATGGACGTGATTGAAGCAATAAAAAAGGTGGAAAACGTCAAAAGCGTCAACTTTAAGCTGCTTGACCACTACATGGCGGACGCAATAAATGATTCAGTGAAGGAAGCCATGAGCAATGCAGGCAAGGAAAGCCCTAAGGTTTCTTGATCTTAAACAGCATATCGGCATAGCCATCCTTTATAGGCATCCATTCAATCCCCAATTTATCAACCAGCACTTTCAGGTCCTGCACCTGCAACTGGCCCCTGAGCTCGATTTCGATAAAATCGCCAAGCCCTTCGACCTTGTCCACTTCAACAATGATATCATTTAATCTGTAGCTTTCCCTCACCTTTTTTACGGTCATTTTTTCTGTAAAACCAAGGCGGCCCATTATCTCAAGTATTGTTTTGCAGTTTTTAACCGGCGTTTCCAGTTCCTCCCTCAGTTTCAGTTCATCTTTAAGCTGCCTGCCCTTGAACGTTATATAGCAGTCATCCCCCTCCTGCCTCACCCTCAATGATTCTCCCCTGCTCCTCAGGGAATCACCAATGTCAAGATAATGATCGACCTGCACCTTCTGGCTTGCAAACCGGGCTCCCAGCTCGCCCAGCCTTTCCAACAGCTCCCCCCTGTCTTTTACCCTTAGCTTTACTTCCCTTTCCATACTCCTGATTTGGGTTAAACCTTAATTAAACGTTCCACGATATGCTGCTTATGGAGGAAGAATTAGCGCATAAAGCTGTTAACATAGCGCTCTCCGCGGGTTGTTCGTATTCCGAAGCGCGCATTCATAGGATACAGCACATGTCCTATGCCCTTAACAACGGCCAGCCCCTGCCGCCATCATCTGTAACATATGGCGGGATAGGAATCAGGCTTGTGTACAACGGCGTTCTTGGTTTTGCGTACACAAACATGCTTGAGGCTGGCTCTGTCAAGAGTGCCGTGGAAAGCGCGGTAAAATTTGCGCGCCGGCTCAGCGGCAAAACCGGGCTTTCAAAGGAAATCGTTACCACGGCCTACTGGCTTACCGACGAACACAAGAAATTTGAAGATGCAGGCTTTGATGACCTGAAGGAGAGGGCTGAGGATTACGACAGCATGGTCAGGCAGGAAAGGCTGATAGGGGAAAGGAGCATACACGTGTCAGGCCAGCTCACCACTGCCTACTATGTGAATTCCGAAAATACAATTGTCAGAAGCCGCGCGAGCAGGTATTCGGTAACAGCTATACTTACAGCCCATTCAGACGGCAAGACGGCGCAGAGGTTTTTACAGCTAGGGGGAAGTGGCGGCCCTGAAGTCCTGGAAAGGCTTGCAGTAAGGGATAGTATACAGGAGGAGGTAAAATCCATCCCGGCAATCGTTAAAAGCACCAGTTCCGTTGAGCCTGGAACATACAACGTGGTTGTGGGCCCTGAAATATCGGGCATAATGGCTCATGAATCAGTTGGCCATCCTCTTGAGGCTGACAGGGTAATTGGCAGGGAGGGAGCGCAGGGGGGCGAATCGTATGTCAGGCCAGGAAGTGAAAAGCTGAAGATAGGAAGCGAACAGATGAACGTTTCCGACGACCCCACAATACCGTATTCCTACGGTTATTACATGTTTGACGATGAGGGCGTTAAGGCAAGAAAGAAGCAGCTTGTTGTGTCAGGGGAGGTAAACGAGCTGCTGCACAACAGAGAGACAGCATCCCTGTACGGAGTTAAGAGCAACGCGGCATCAAGGGCTTCTTCATTTGACGTCGAGCCAATAGTAAGGATGTCCAACACCTATGTGGAGCCGGGAGACATGACCATGGAAGAGCTGATAAGGGAGGCAAAGAACGGGATATATATGAAGTCATTCATGGAATGGAACATAGACGACACCAGGATGAACCAGAGGTACGTTGGGTATGAAGCGTATCAGATAAATCAGGGGGAGCTCGGGCAGCTGTTAAGGGGGGTAATTCTTGAAACAAACACGCCTGAACTGTGGTCAAGGCTTGCCGGCAGGTCCCGGGACCTGGAGTTCACCGCTGCAACATGCGGGAAGGGGGACCCGGAGCAGGGGGTCCCGGTATGGACCGGAGGGCCCTACATGCTGTTCAACGGGCTTTACCTGAGGAGGAGGTAGGGAAAAATGTACAGGGAAAGGGCACGGGCGCTGATAAGGGAAAGGGTTGACCAGTATTCAATAATCGAGCACAAAAATAGCGAGAGGATCATCAGGTTCTTTAACGGCAGCATTTCGCTTGCGGCTGCGGGGTCGTCAACGGTGCTGCATGTATACGCAACAGTTGGGAAAAAGAGGTCAATGACGGTAATCAACAACATGTCTGACCTGGACCGGCAGCTCGAAGCGTTCCTGAGCAAAATGAGCTCAGTGCCCGACGGGGACGTTGCCGAGCTTCCCCCACGGGCAAGCTACGCCTTTAATGGCGACGTAGACGAGCAGATTGACGAGGAGATGATGGTGAGGGCGGTGAAGGATGCCATTCAGGGGGCAGCTGAGGCCGGGTCCGACCGTGCAGCCGGCATACTGAAGGGCAACGACCATGAAATAGGCATAATTACCTCTTCGGGAAACGAAGGGGTTGACAGGAGGACCTCCTACGCCCTCAACGTCAGGGCATTCAAGGATGGGGCATCTGGCAGCGGCATAAGCGTGTCCACGAAGGCTTCTGAGATCAGCGCTGAAGCTGCGGGGCGGGAAGCCGGCACAAACAGCGTGCTTTCCAGGAACCCGCGCAGGATGGAGGACGGGCTGTATGATGTGCTACTCAGGCCGAACATTTCCGCAAGCATCATGGAACTGGTCGGCACCTCGGCTTCTGCATTCTTGGTTGAAATTGGCATGTCATTTTTAAGTGGAATGGAAGGGAAAACCGTGACCAGCAAAAGCTTCTCCCTGATTGACCACGGGCAGGTTGATGGAGGTGCTGGGAGCAGGGCGTTTGACGATGAGGGAGCACCAACGGGAACCACTGATATCATCAAAAACGGCACATTCAACTCATACCTGCATAACTCCACAACGGCAAAAAAGTGGAACGCGAAGACCACGGGAAATGCAGGCATAATCGAGCCGGAACCCTGGAACCTTGTGATTAAGGGCGGCAGGTCTACTGAAGAAGAGCTGCTGGGGCAGATGAAAAGGGGAATAGTGATAACAAATAACTGGTACACCAGGTTCAACAGCTACATAACCGGTGAATTCTCAACCCTGGTCAGGGATGCGGCATTTTATGTGGAAGACGGGCAGATAAAGTACCCCGTTTCAGGCATGAGGCTTTCCGACAGCCTGCCCAGACTGCTCTCGAACATTGTTTCATTCACGGAGAGCGCAAAGTGGGTAAAATGGTGGGGGGAAGTTTCAGTGCCGGTAAAGGCACCAGCCGTGCTGGTTTCCGGGAGCAGGATTTCAATTGCATAAGGCTGGCTGGTAGAGCCGTTAATGGTCAGGATAGTCAGGACCAGCAGGGAATTGATATTCAAGATAGATGGCAACGTGATAGACATGGACGGGCTGTACAGCCACTATTATGACAACGCGCAGGTGGTTTTTGAAACTGAGCCAAAGAAAGCAATCGAAAAGCTGTTCGAATTGCTTGCTGCAGCCCCGGACACTGTTATCTTTTCCTACGATACGCTGATGATCCTGCTCATTGAAATGGCAGGCAGAAAGGGGTACAAAACCAGGCTGAACAACCTGCTGAGGGCAATGAGGGTTTTGGAATGCGCGAGGGGAAAAAGCATAACCATTGTAAGGTTCGGGGACAGGGTGAAAAACGACCCCCAGGACACCGCGCTCGCCGATTCCCCGTGCCCAGGTTGAACTTGCTACAATTCAGAAAACCACTCCAGATAACGCAACGGTTACTTGTTGCACTATACTAAAATTTAGCTTCGGTTTTTGCTAAACGCGTGCTTCTAGGCTGTCACTCAATGCAGCATGACATCTTTGAAATGTCCCTGATGAACGACTGGGCAGCCAGCTTTATTCCCTCAGAGTATGAGGGGAATATGTGGCTTGTATCAATTATATCTTCATACGTAAGCCCATTCTTTACCGCATATGCTCCCTCGGTTATTATGTCCGTGGCATTCGGGGAAAACACATGCATTCCCACTACCCTGCCGGTGCTGGGCTCTACCGTTATCTTTATCACCCCATCGGTTTCGCCGGTTATGCCAGCCTTTGTCAGGTTTGAAAGCGAAAACGTCCTGCAGGAGCACGATTTGTTTTTCATTGTGTATTCCCTTTCAGTTAGGCCAACACCTGCCACCTGGGGGTTTGTGAACACGGCCCATGCCGTTGAATTGTAGTCTATCTTGCCTTCCTGTCCAAAAATGTTGCCCGCGGCTATGGCCCCCTCCCTCGCGGCCAGCGTTTCCAGCAGCATCTTCTTTGAAACACAGTCCCCGGCGGCGTATATGCCAGCTGCAGAAGTCTTCATTGAGCTGTCAGTTACGATTCCTCCCCTTGGATCAGTTTCAATGCCAGCTGCCTGGATGTTCAGGCCAGAGGTGTTGGGGATGCGCCCTGCGGCAACCAGGAGCTGTTCAGCTACAATTTCCATTTTGCCCTGTGATGTTATTACCTCTACGCTTTTCCTGCCGTTTTCACTGTGAACAGAGCTTATCCTGGAACGCAGATAAAATTTCATTCCCTCACTTTCCAGCCTATTAAGGAGCGCTGCGCCAATCTCCGGCTCACTCTGTGGGAGGAGGGAATCAAGTGCCTCGATTACAGTAATTTTGGAGCCCAGGTGCAGGAAGGCCTGGCCAAGCTCAAGCCCGATTGCCCCTGCCCCTATGATTGCGATGCTTTCTGGCAGCTCGTTTATGTCCCATATGCTGTCGCTTGTTAGGAAACCGGCCTTTTCAAGCCCCTCAATGTTCGGTACAGCCGGCCTGGAACCGGTTGCCACAAGGATGTCCGTACCGCTTATGACTTCCGTGCGATCTAATTGTTTCACCTGCACCCTTTTGCCGTCCACAAATTTTGCCGTGCCATCGTAAACTGTCACGTTAGGGTAATTTGATATCACGTCCATGTACTTTGATTTTCTCGAATCGGCCACATGTTCCCTCAATCCATTCATCAGTTCTGAGAAACTGTACTTCGCGTGAACCGCGTCAATCCCCTTAATTTTCGGGTGTGACTGCTCATACACCCTATGTGACGCCTCAAGAAGATACTTTGAGGGCACGCAGCCAACGTTAACGCAGGTTCCACCCAGAGGGCCGGTGCCTATCATTGCTATCCTTGCTTCCTGAGAGGTTATTTCGGAGGCCCTTATTGCCGCGGAAAACGCGGCAGCACCTCTGCCGATGATCACCAGGTCATATTCCATTAACCGTCAACCCCGGCAATCTGGGCTTTATATTGGGACTTTGGACCAAAAACGGGCAGCTTAAGCAGGTCCTCGGGTAAAATCCTCTCATCGTCTATCAGCACAGTGCCCTCCTTGCCCTCTAATGAAACACTGGCATCCTTAACTCCACTGGCAGATTTCAGGCCATTTTCAATGGTAATGGCGCAACCTTCACAGGTCATCCCGTAAACCCTTAACTTAACTTTTTTATCCATGAGCACTGATTGAAATGACTGCATATAAGCAATGTAGTTAAAACTATTGCATCAGCTTTAAAAAATTATAGCTAGCAGAGCCCGGTTAAAAATGCTTTTTCATCGGCTCGTGCGGAATACTCAGCGGGTATTCC
>JBMFTE010000053.1:0-6192 GCA_049967195.1 Nitrososphaeria archaeon | reverse complement strand
GAATCTACCCTTACAACTTTTACATTTATCCCCATTTTTTTGCTATTTTCAGAGAATTCCGACTCGCTGTGCGCCTGGTCATATCCCAGCGCTATTATATCTGGCCGTACAATTTGCACGGTTTTCATCAGGTCATTTTCGTCTCCCAGAATTGCAGCGTCAACATATTTAATGGCATCAACAAGCTCCCGCCTCAGATTTTCATTGTTCATGGGCTTATTCCCTTTAAATTTAATTACGTTTACGTCTCTTGCGACCACAACTACCAGCACATCCCCCAATTCCTTGGCCTTTTTCAGAAAGTATATGTGCCCCGGATGGATTATATCGAACACCCCCCCGGCAAGAACCACCTTTATCATTGACCTTCCCCGTTCTGTCAGGCCATCATTACTGGCTAATCCACTTTCCTTTAACTCTTTTAATACATTAAGGTCGGGGTTTACCTTTAAAATAGAAGAAAGGTAAATTTCAACCAGTTTCTGTTTCAATTTCCACTTTTATCATGCAAGACTATTTCATACCAGACGTGCTTCCCGTCTTCTCCCAAGTAATATGTGCCTAGCACCTTCATGTTTCTGTAAATTGCAGATATCCTCTGTGCTGCTATTTTAGCCTTTGAATCTTGACCCGATATCAGCTTTGAGCCGCTGTGCTTCTGCCTCCTTCCCGAGTTTGGCCTCTGTATCTTCATCCCGCCCCTTGCCATCCTCATCCTGATGACTATGTAACCAGGTTTTTCCTTGTACCCAAGTTCCCGGGCCCTGTCAATCCTTGTTGGCTTTTCAACCCTTACTATTCTGGGCTCGGACCTCCACTTTATCAGGTACGATTTGTATTCATCTGGTTTTTCTCTGTAATATTTCTGCCATGTTTGGTTGATATAATCGTACATGTTATTCATGTGTGTATCGCCTCTATTAACCTTTGCACTGTAAGCGTTGCCGCCAGCTTTTGTGCCTCAACCGTTTCCCCGCCAACATGAGGGGTTAGGACTACCCTTTCAAGTGAAAAGAGTTCCTTGTTTGTGGGGGGCTCGACTTCAAATACATCTAGTGCCGCGCCCATGATTATTTTGTTCTTTATCGCATAAATCAAGTCCTCTTCCTTAATCACGTTCCCCCTTGACGTGTTAATTATAAATGATGATGATTTCATGAGCTTCAACTTCTGCAGGTCAATCAGGTGATATGTGCCCTGCCCCCCAGGCACATGCAATGTAACAAAATCTGAAACCCGCAAAACTTCTTCCAGAGGCAACTGCTCCAGTGCAAGTTCCTGCTTTATCTTTTCGTCAATGGGTATTACATCATAAGCCACAATCTTCATTCCCAGAGCCCTTGCCACCTTTGCAACGCCCCTTCCGATCCTTCCGAAACCAACAATGCCAATGGTCTTACCGTTAAGTTCATTTCCCAAATATTGGGTCTTTAACCACTTGCCTTCTTTCATGGTTTTATCGGCATTGCAGATGTACCTGCTCAAAGATATCATAAAGCCAATCACTATCTCAACAACTGATTGAGTCAGGGATTCTGGTGCATTAACAACTTTTATCCCCTTTTCCTTTGCAGCTACCAGATCAATGTTATCCAATCCAACACCGGCCCTGCCTATTGCTATTAGCTTAGGTCCAGATTCTATTATTTCACGTGTTATTTTGGTCCTGCTCCTTACAATTACACCTTCGTAGTTCTTTATATTCTGCTTTAACTCGGTCGGGGTAATTGACGGTTTATAGTCAACATCAACCCCTGCATTTCTTAGCATCTTTATTCCCTCATCATCAATTGGGTCACATACTAAAACCCTACTCATAATAGACCACGCTAGGCTTTAGATATTTACACTTTTAACATTGTCGGTGAACTACGCCCAGTTTTAACTGGGCACTTTTAATGACAATAACATGCAGAATGTTCCTGCATGAACTGTGGCCCACATTGGTAATCATTCAACACCTTGACCTCAAAGTAACCTGGCGGCATTTACGCCGGGCTTTGGCGTTTTTCTCACCATTTTTCTGGCAAGTGCCACATAATTTTTGAGAACAGAAACTTAAAGGCACAACTATGCCCGTCACTTTTAAGCGATGGTTTTGACATCAATAAAACACTTACCGGCGTTCTGAGAAATAGACCGGAAGTTCCTCCGGCGAATTGATAACCATGTGTCCTGAAGCCTTTCTTAGCCGGTTCATTATTGCAAGCCCTATGCCACTTTCATCAAACGGTTGCACGATCCCAAAATCTGCATCTATTTTGTCCAAGACCCTAAGCGAAGTAAATAACCCACGGGCTACAGTGTACAAGTCCGATTCTCTGCCCATTATTATGCATCTGATTCCCAGGCCATCTACGGCAGGCTTCATTTCTTCCGAGCATATGGCAGCTGGCCTACCATATTCGGTTGATTTTTCCAGTATTTTCAGGTAATTTTCTGTGTTGCCAGCCAGAAAGACCCTCTTGGTTGGTGCGTAGTGCCTGTATTTCATGCCTGGGGCAATGGCCACTTTATATTCAGAATTACCTTGCGCTTCCCGTGGGACAACGATCTTGCCAACTATTGGCTTCAGTTCTTCAATGCCAAGAGCACCTGGCCTGAGAAGGACCGGCGGTTTAACTGTAAGGTTAACTATGGTTGATTCCACTCCGAAAAAGGTCTCCCCAGCATCAATTATAGCATCAACTCTGCCCTGCAGGTCTTCAATCACATGCCGTGCAGTTGTTGGGCTGGGCTTGCCAGCAAGGTTTGCGCTGGGAGCTGCTATGGGAGTTCCGGAAAGTTCTATCAGCAAAAGAGCAACCGGATGCGCGGGAACCCTTACCGCCACCGTTTTGAGGCCGGCCGTAACCGCCAGCGGCAGGTCGTGTGCCGCAGGCAGAACCAGCGTAACTGGTCCTGGCCAGACCTTCCTGGCTATCCTCATAATTTCTTCATCAACCGAGGACACAAGCTCAAGCTGATCCGGTCCTTTTAGGTGAACTATCAGTGGATTGTCCCTAGGTCTACGCTTCGCTACAAATATCTTATTGGCTGCAGCTTCATTAAATGCATCAGCTCCTAAGCCGTAAACTGTTTCCGTGGGAAAAGCCACAGTACCGCCTATCCTGATTATGCGTGCAGCCCTCATAACTGCCCTCCTGTCTGGCTCTATAGGGTCCACTTTTATTATTTTGGTATTCATTGCTCCCTTTTTACGCGGT
This sequence comes from Nitrososphaeria archaeon, assembly GCA_049967195.1. Taxonomy (GTDB): domain Archaea; phylum Thermoproteota; class Nitrososphaeria; order Conexivisphaerales; family UBA164; genus KM4347-05. The sequence continues at coordinate 2,986 of JBMFTE010000053.1, read as the reverse complement.
TCCTTATGTACCCTATCTTGCTGATTGTTACTTCCACCACATCTCCGTCTTTTAGGAATGTTTTATGGCTAAAAGCAGCTACCCCTTGTGGAGTGCCCGTTGATATCACATCGCCCGGCATCAGGGTTATGCCACTCGATGCATACTCTATCAGCTCATCAATCCCAAATATCATATCCGAAGTGCTTCCATCCTGCCTAAGTTCACCATTTACAGTTGTCCTTATGCTCAGTGAACGCGGGTCAGTGATTTCATCTACCGTAACAACACTGGGGCCAAGGGGGAAGGCTTGGTCCAGTGATTTGCCCCGCAGCCAGTTCTGGCCATAGGGATTGCTAGCAGCAGGCCATCCAGGTGGGAACTGCAGATCCCTGAAGCTGATATCGTCAGCTGCTGCAAAGCCCAAAACATGTTCCATAGCCTCTGTCTTTTTTATATACTTGCCCTTTTTTCCAATTATCACCGCCAGTTCGCCTTCATAATCCATCTTACTAGACATGTTGGGCAGCAGAACATCGTCATATGGCCCTATCAGGGCATTCCTGAACTTGGTGAACAGGTACGGCATTTCAGGCCTGCTAGCACCCTGTTCCTTTTCATGAGAATAATAATTTACCGCTGCTAGCATTATTTTCTCAGGCCGGATTACAGGCGGAAGTAATACTACTTCTGAAAGTTTAACTGAGATTGAGCTTTCGCTAAGCGCTTCGTCTAGCCTGTCAACGATGTTCATTTCCAGCAGTAAATCCAGGCTGTCCGCCCTGAGGCCATACCTGGAAAAAGGTTCACTTAGATCAGCAATCATTCCATTCCTTAAAACACCCACTCTATTCATCCCCCCGTGCACGTAGTTTACTATCTTCATTACAGAGTAAGTGTTGACTGCCTCATGTCTTTAAACTTTAGCCTTTTTTCCTTCAGTATGGCAAGTACTTCCGTGATATACCTGTCAACTGCGTCTCTTTCTATTCCGGCCCTTTTGGCAACATCCTTTGCATAAGTCTCTACCTTCCGGTAACTGGCCATTTTAGCGTTCAGCTCGGCCCATGGTATATTCTTTAACGCTTCACCAAGCTCCGGAAAACCCGGAACGGTTCCTACCACTATCATGGCAGCTATTATAGGATAGCCAACATATCCTCTGCGCAGGGTGCCATTGTCGTCGCTGTAAGCGCACGCATCATCCAAAATTACTGTGTATTCCCGCCTCCCCGCAGATGCGGCGACCTTAAATGCTCCATCAGTTCTTTTGACTCTTTCACGCGCAACTGCTGAAACCGCCTCAAGTACCTTGATCCTCGGCGGAAGGCTCAGGTTTACCATGATACAAAATTAGGCTGATAGTTTAAAAATATTTATATATCGTTAAACCGATATACTGCAATGTATAACGATCTGAGCAAAGCCAAAAGGAGGACCCTCGTGAGCCTATTTGCGTTCCTTTTCCTCGGCTTGCTGAAAATCTCCGTTGGCAGGCTATTCCTGAGCCCAATACTCACGGCTGATGGAATTCACAACATGGCTGACGTTGTCATGATGCTTGCTGCATTTCTTGGGCTTTACCTCGTATCACTTGCACCATCCGCAAACTTTCCCTATGGACTGTACAAGGGCGAGAGCCTTGTTTCTCTCTTTATGGGCATTGCCATTGTTTATTCAGCATTTGAAATAGCTATTACGGGATTTATACATTTGAGGCCTACAGACCTTTTACCACTGCTAGCCACTGAAATAATTTCAATTACTGTAAGCATTTACCTAGGTCACTGGATATCAGGCCTGACATCGTCCAATTCTTCTGTTATTAAGGCCGAAAGGTTACATAACTACGAAGATGGCATACTGGGTATTATTGTAATAGCCGGTATATTTATGGAATGGGCCGGCTATATCTATCTGGCATATCTGTGCCTTTTAATCATAATCATTTACCTGGTGTATCAAAGTTACTGGATTATGAAGGATGCTGTGCTTTCGTTGCTCGATGCCTCTGATAAGGGGGTTGTGCTGGCAATTTCAAAGGTCATGAATCAGCTTAATGGTATAATAGGCTTTCACGAGTTAAAAGTTCGCAAGGCCGGTCCATTTTACTTTGTAGAAATGCACCTAGAACTACCTCACTCGCTGCCTGTGGACAAGGCTGATTTAATGACTGATTATATTGAAGAAACTCTTAAGGAAAAAGTAAAGGGTGTTGTTTCAGTTACAATACATGTTGAACCGGGCAGCATGAGCAAAAAATGGATCCTTGCCTTTCCTGTTTCAGAAGACGGCAGCATTTCTTCTTACTTCGGACAGGCGCCTGGGCTTCTGATCATGAATACACATAATGGCAATTATACGAATTATGACAACCCTGCAGCAGGCTCTGAACGGCACAAGGCTCAGATAATTATTGATTTCCTGAAGAAGATGGGTGTAAATGCCGTAATAGCACAGAGCATTGACGAAACCGCAGTTCTTGCCCTTTCCGGAGCTGGAATAGACGTATATATAACCGACATAAAAACACCTCAAAAAGCCTATAATGCTTTCAAGGAAGGAAAGTTAAAAAGATATGTTGTCTGACTAAACTGCATTGCCATTGACAAAAAGTTTACCATACCTGCCAACGTTGAGCCTGAGTTCTGACCTGAATGATGTTACGTATCCGTTTTCAACCCTTACCTGATCGCCTTCATTTACCTGCTCTATCTGGTTGTTCCAGAGGCTCATAACAATCTTACCACTGTCATCCTCTATAACACAATCCGCCACCTGCGCATCCTCGCCCATTTTTGTCTTTACATTTCTTGGTTCTGATTTACTCACAACTACGCCTTCAACACTTACCCTTGAACTTCCCATTGATAGATCTTTTATTTTCAACATCCTATTCTTATTTTAACCACTTTATAAATATGTTGGGTTACATCAGACTTTAATCAAACGAGCAATTCAGTCTACGTGTTGGATCTTTTGGTAATGTGAACTACGCCCAGCTAAA
>JBMFTE010000052.1:0-6239 GCA_049967195.1 Nitrososphaeria archaeon | reverse complement strand
CAACTGATACAATGACATTCAGATAGCACCCGTCTGGTGCCTGCCGTAGGCGTCTCAGGCGTCAATTCGGACCATCCCTACACACGATAGATTACAAAAAGGGTATAAATCTTGTCTCATTTGTTGAAGTCAGTGCATCTCAGCATGGAGATTTACAGCTTCTCTCAAACTCCTAACCTACATTAATGGCCGAAATAAGTTTCGATTTATCATACATAAATTCAAAATCAGGAACACTGTCTATTATTCCCATTTCATGATACATGCTTACATAGTTCTGCCCGGTATCAGCAAGGATTGCCAAAACCTTGTCCCCCTTTTTTGCAAGTTCCATGGCCGCATGGCATGTAACACCAGAAGAAGGGCCTAGAAGCAAATTGTACTTTTCATATATGTCCCTGATGCATTTAAATGCGTCACTGTCTTTAACCTCCTTAAAATCGCCGGGCTTTGCACCACTTCTTTCGAGTATCGCCGGCATAAGCGATGACTCACTTAAATTTCTCAGGCCCTGTATCCTGTGATTTGGCTGGGGCTGGACACCTATTACCTTAATACCATGGCTTTCAAGAGATGTTTTAAGTCCAACATAAGTGCCACCTGTTCCTATGCCAGTCAATACCGCATCCAGCCCTTTAACCTGGGCTAATATCTCAGAAGCCGTGCTATTTGCGTGGGCTATGGGGTTGAAGTTATTTTCATATTGATTTAGCCACAGATATTTGGCACGTGTAGCCGGGCTTTGCGCATAGCTTTTAGCTATGGCTATTGCCTGGTCTGTGTCGGTATTGCTTACACGGGGGCAAAGATTGTCATCAACTTCTATTGGTTCAGACCCCAACAGCTTTAATATGTTTTTTACTTCTTCTGTAACTTTATATGAAATAATTGGAATAAACTTGAAATCAAATATTTTAGAAAGCGCAGAAATGGCGATACCCATATTACCGCTTGTGGGTTCAATAACGGTTTTCGTTTTTAGTGAACCGCTTTCCATGGCTCCCTTAACCATAAAAAAGGCAGAACGCATTTTAACCGAGCCGTGTTTAAGGTTGGCATCTTTTAAACTAAAATAATTAAGCCACTCAGCTTTCGCGTAAAAGGGCGTTCCGTTTATTTCCATCATGAAAACTGGGGACCCTCCAACATATGCGTTAATCCCATCGCCATCTAAAATATACGATGTAAAACCATTGCCTTCTCTGGAATTTATCTTCAATTTGCTGTCTTCAATCATGTATTTTAGATTGCAGCCTTTTCTTAAATGCATATTGCAAAAATTTCTAAAATCCTTCTGTAGCCTAAATTGACCGAATTACGCCACTGGCAATTTATCATCAAATAGAATTCAATTTGCCCTGAGAAATACGTTCCCGCTGGTGGTTGTTTCACTTAGTGATGCCATTCCGCTTCCCGCAACCCCCTTGATCAGCTGATTCTGATTTGAGATCATGTTATAGGGTATGCCAGAAACCCCTATGCTACCTGTAGTTGTTGCTATGTAGAAAGATACCGATGAATTTGCCGGAATCAGCACATTTATGTTGCCTGTGGTCGCCCTGAACACGTAGCTTCCGATCAGTGGTCCGTTCAGGTTTGCTGATACATCTCCAGTAACTGTAGATGCGTAAATATTATCCGTTTTAACTGACCACAGGGCAATGTTTCCTGTAGTGGTTTCTAGTGTCGCCTGGGACATGTCTGATATATTGGCATCTATGTTGCCAGCTGAAGTTACAAGGTAAACGCTTTTAGAATAAGGCATCTGCACGATTATGTTGCCGGCACCTAGGTTAGTGTGAATATATGGTGCCATCGACGATGGAACCTTGACGCTTACATATATCGAATACCCAAACAAAAGATACTCTGGTCTGGCATTTATGTTGATGGCCCCGTCACTTGCATTTACTGTGGGAACCACAGGGCTAAAGATGTTTGATGTAGAAACGTAGCTCACCAGTATTTGTGATCCGTTCCATGCAGTTATTTCCACAGAACCTGCCGGATCATTTATGTTAATGACGTTTATCCCAGACGCGCTGATTACCCGTTCACCCGACACGCTGTAATTGTAAAGGTGAATTGAAGGTAGCGCAAATGATACAAACAGTGACAGTGCTATTACAATAAAGATAATTGAAGCAGCAACAACTGGCTTCATATTTTATTCCTCTAGCGATTTTTTAAGCTCCTGGATTTCCTTTGTAAGTTCCCTTATCTCATTTACTAGCTCATCATCATGTCTGCTGTTTTTTTGGTTCAAATCTCTTAGGGTCCTGCTCCACACGCTGATGGCAACGACTATCACTATAAATGCAAAAACAACTCCCTGAATTCCGGTATAAATGACCATGGCTATAGAAGATGCTGCAACGGCTACCCAAACTATTAAAGATAGAATGATTAAGTTTTTATTGGTACTGCTTTCACTCATTTGGATTCACCTCCTTTAATATTATATCTGGATCAACGGTTATCTTGAAGTCGAGCAGTTCGTACATTCTGAGTGCCTTTGCCTGTCCTGGCACAAGCACTACCCTACTTCTCACCAGCCCGGCCTGTTCAAGTTTCTTCATATGAATTTTCACCAGCGCCCTGCTCACCCCCAGCTTTGAAGCCAGAAGTGCCATGTGCATCTCCCCATGTAATCTTAGCATGGCTATCATCTTCAACCTCAACGGATGGCCAAGTGCATCCAACTCCTTCGCTAAAACGTCTGGTTTTTCCATACATATCCATCACGTAATATTTTAATTACGTGTTTATAAATATTACTCAAAATTCTGGTAAACTGTGATGAGGGCTTAATATCCGTACATTAACTCAACTTTTCTTCGTATTTGCAATATTTCAGTTAGTACCTTTATATCGTTTGGATCATTTATGATCTTTTTTAGGTCGTTTATCTGATTTGATTTGGGCAGCGTATAAAGGATTTCATCTTCTCTTATATGTCGTCCTATTGTTATGTCCCTTATTGAAATTGCTGCTTCTTCACCAGCTTTTAGTTCCTGCACCGTTTCGCCCTGAACTTGAATTTGTTCAATGACCCCAATTTCCTTTCCATATAAATTCATCACCTTGACTTTTGGTTTTAATGTTCCCTGTATTACCCGTACCCCAAATATTGCTGGATTGCTTCTTCTGAAAATATAACCTTTTATGACTTGGAGCTTCGCCGGGTATGTCATCTGTTCAAGCTTTAGGTGCAGGTCATTCTCCCTTTGTTCGGTAACATATCTCTGATACTCTTCAATTATATCATACATGACTTTTCCTGTAAAAATTTTTACTGTTGGATTTTCAACCAGAATCTTTTGATTAAATGCAAGTATAACACCTAAGTATTTGTCCTTTTCCCTTACGAGCTCTGCCTCTATTATGTCTTTTTTGGTAATTGGACCAACCTCCGCGTACCTGATTGGTATGCCAGCCTGTTTTAGCAAGAATGACATGGCCTCAAGTGACCCCAGAGCATCAACCTTGATTATGACGCCTATCTGGTCATTTTTTATTATCAGCTTTTTTAGTTCGCCTTCAATCTCCCTCTTGGCAATGAGTTCATCATTTTCATCATTTATCACGTACATAGGTGCACCAGCTACAACCTCATCTGGATCTGTGACAACTACACTTATCCCTGAAGATGCTTCAACCTCCCTTACAGACTTAAATTTATCACGAGGGTCCCTCATTTCATCAAGAGGCTTTGGCAGGTATATCCCCTTAATTTTTGTTGTTTTTGAACCTGCGGATGTTCCAACAACAACTTTATCGTTAAGAGAAACGATTCCCTCGAGCAAAATTACATGAAATATAGTTCCCATCCCTTCCTCTTCCTTAACTTCTAGGATTATTCCTCTCCCGGGCTCCTTTTTAAAAGCAAGCTTGTTTTTCATGAAATTCTGTACCAACCCCAGAAGTACCGTAAGCATCTCAGGTATTCCTTCCCCCGTTGTTGCGCTTACGGGAATCATTGCAACCTGCTTTGTGAAGCTTGTTATTCTGTAGTAGGCCTCAGCATCAAAACCCAGCTGCGCAAGCTGGCCCAAAGCTGTGTAAATTCTTTCGTCAAGCAATTTCTGTGTAGCAAGGTCCTGTGATTTTATATTTTCTTCGAGGGTACTTCGCGGGTTGGATCTCCAGCCCGCAATTAGGTCTATCTTGTTTAGAGCTATAAGAAATGGAACCTTTTTATCCTTTAAAATGTTTATGCTTTCTATGGTCTGTTTTTCAATGCCCTTTGTTATATCAACTACTATTATGGCAATGTCTGCGGCTGACCCTCCCCTGTACCTTAGATTTGAAAAAGCTTCATGTCCAGGAGTATCGATGAAAAGCACTCCAGGAATCTTCACATTTATCCTGTACCTTGATAGCAGGCTGCCAGTCATGGAGACCAGAACATCGCTTGGAAAAAGGCTGGCACCAATATGCTGTGTTATTCCCCCTGCTTCCTTTTGCTGAACAGCCGTTCCCCTAAGCTTGTCCAGCAGTGATGTTTTTCCGGCATCGACATGTCCAAGCACCACCACAATTGGTTCTCTTATTGCCTTTTCCATGCGCATATAGTCAAACACCGCTAAAATAACCATTTCTGCGTATCGAGCTAGAATGGCATGTTAGACCCTAGGTTACCAGCGGTTCCAGTGATTAATACCACTGCGCAGCGCCTTTGCCTTAGGTTCCCCCACAGCATAACCAAGGTGTATCATCCACTGGGGTTCAATATAATCAGGGATGCCTAGCACACCCCTTATAATGCCAGCTGTAGCCAATGGCGCAGCCCTCCAATAAGACCCCAGGCCCAGGCAATTGGCGGCTATCAGCATATTTTCAGCCGCGGCTGCAAGGCTCTGAACACCCATTTTATATTCCAGCTCGTTTTGATATTTGAGCAATCGCGTGTCAAGACATCCAATTATTATTGCCGGAGCATTAACCGTCTTATCGTAAGACTTCCTTGCCTTAACCTCATCTGCCTTTCCGCTTGTTATGTACGCATTCATCATTTCCTGGGCTAGCCTTTTCTTTATATCCTCACAATTTAACACTATAAAATGCCATGGCTGTTCATTGTGCGCGCTGGGAGCGGATGCCCCCGCCAGCAGTATCTTTTGGATTATGGCATCGTTAACTGTTTCATTTGCAAATTTCCTAACACTTCTTCTACTTAAAATTGCGTCGCTGCAGTCCATGAAATTAATGTTTAAAAAATATTTAATAAGCTATCGTTCTAAATTTAATTCATGGTAAAACTGGGGTTTATAGGGTTAGGTAAAATGGGGTCTGCTCTGGCCATCAGGGCCGTGCAGTCAGGATACAATGTAACAGGCTATAACAGGACCCGGGCAAAATTAGAAGGGTTAAGGGACAGGATGGACATAGCGCCATCAGTAAGCGACGTGTGCGAAGCAAGCGATATAATTATAGTCAGTGTTACTGATGATGCCGCTGACGAAGACGTAACTTTAGGCAATCATGGCATTTCAGATTATATAAAGCCAAATAAAACAATTCTCGACTTCAGCACAATAAGTCCGATGGAATCCAAATATATAAATGAAAAACTGAAAAGGAAGGGGGTTCACAGGATAGAGGTTCCCGTTGTAGGGGGGCCAAGCAAAGCTCTAAGAGGGGAACTGATAGCCCTAGTTGGCGGAGAAAGGGAAAAATATGAGGACCAGATGGACCTGATAAGAGCTTTTGCGCACAGGACATTTTATATTGGTGACATAGGCAGCGCACAAACTGTAAAGCTGGCTGTTAACCTGCTTGTGGCCGGATACGCGGAAATTCTTGGCGAAGGTCTAACGCTGGTTAAGAAGGATGGTATAGATCCGAGGCTACTTATAAATGTGCTAAACGTAAGTACATACAAGACCGAATTCAGTGAAACAAAAGGGGTAAAAATGGTGGCTGAAAACTATGACCCAACATTTTACCTGAAACATATGAAAAAGGACCTCGGGTTGCTTACAAAGGTTGCAAACCAATATGAAATATATATGCCGGTTATGTCGGCGCTCTGGACGGCTTACACCGGAGCTGTTGATCAGGAACTTGGTGATGAGGATTTCAGCGCAATATTCGAGTACCTTCAAAAGGTTAATAATATAAAAAAATAGAACGCACATAAGCCGGGGTGTCGGAACGGCTACGAGTGCGGCTGCAGACCGCATGTATGTGGGTTCAAATCCCACCCCCGGCTAACCATAATTATTTGGCAGTTAACG
>JBMFTE010000051.1:0-6247 GCA_049967195.1 Nitrososphaeria archaeon | reverse complement strand
TATTACTGGGATTACGCCGAAGAATATGTACTAGCTGATAATTATTATACACCAGTACTTACAGAAACTTTGCCGAATAGATTAGCATCACTTGCAGGTTACTCACCAGTTTCAAATGACTTTGGTCCTCCGCCATATGTGAACCTCAATCAGACAATATTCTATCAGCTAAATCAAAATAATGTGAGCTGGGGTTACTTTGAGCTATTCAGTTCTGTAAAAAATCCTCCTTCAAGCGAAATATATCCATTAAATTCAATACAGGGTTTTAGCAACAATCTGGCCTACATGAATAATGTTGAAAATCTCTCCGTATTCCTGGCTGAAGCTAAGAACGGAACTCTTCCAGCTGTATCATTTGTTATGCCATTCGGCCTTGCAGGTGAAGGCAATATTCCAGATATATCAGAGCATCCTTCAGCAAACATAACTGCCGGGCAGGACTGGACAGTTAACATAATTAACTCAATAATGCAGGGTCCGGACTGGAACAGCTCAGCTATATTTATAACCTGGGATGAATGGGGTGGTTTTTACGACAGCGTACCGCCTCCGCAGGTCAACGCATTTGGTTATGGGGGGAGGGTACCCCTATTGATTATATCACCTTATGCAAAGGAAAATTACATTGACAGCACGGTGCTTAACCATGACAGCATACTTAAATTCATCGACTATAACTGGAACATGCCGTATTTATCATCATGGGTAGCCCAGTCAGGCAGTGTTTTGTCAGCGTTTGACTTTAACCAGAATCCCAGACCTCCCATAGTGCTTGGGCCAACGCCCAATATAGTGGGAACAACAGGGAATACAGCCGGTTACATAAAATTTGAAAACGGAAGCAGATTAACATTAGATGAGAAGTTAACCACAGAACAATACCCAATACCGCTTCAGATACCATTGAGTTCACTGAATTATTCTTCACCTCCATTTAAGATGCCTGTCTCGACATACACTTTCAGCATTCCGCCAGCATGGCTGGCATCGGTTCAACTGTTCATGATACTATTCTCACTTGTAGCCCTCATTGTAGCGCTTATTATAACCAGGTTCACCGGCAGGCTTGTATTCAGGGAACTATTGCTTTTAGCAACCATCTTTCTAGGACTGGTAACATCCGTGCTTGGAGTTATATGGACTGCCATACCAGCTCCACCAGTACCACCAACTGAGCCCACTTATTCATTTATAACCGATCTAGGATTTTTCATGATATTCCTAGGTGCAATAATCCTAATATTTCCCTACATTAGGAGATTTTTACCAAAAAAGGAACAACAAATTCCAGATAACATAAGATTTATGGCGAAAGCCGTTATAGTTGCGGGACTTGTTGCCGTTACAGCAAGCATAATTGCTACACCGGGTATAGTGTTTCCAGTAAGCACTCTTACCCCCAATCCATTGAACCCGCCTCAGACTGTCCTGCAGATGATTCTGGCTACCATAAGCCCGCTCACCGGTTTGGGGATAGTCATAACAATAGCTTCATTTAGCATATTTGTTATTCAAAGGCTATACAATAGCAAGCAAAAAATTGTAAAATTAAATTAACTTTTTTAAACTCTCTATTTTTTCTTCAGTAGAATAGTTTAATGAAAAATATGGATATATGATTGGAACATCAACGCCACTGTTTTTAAAAAACATTATGGCGGTATTCAATTCCGAGTTTGATGGATTAACAAGCAAAACGCCCTTTGCCTGTAGCACCTTTAGGATGTTTCTTGAATTTTCCTCTATGTTGGACACCTCACGGATAATTTTCTCCTTTTCAAAAAGAGATGCGTATTGCGGCATGGAACCATATTTGACTAGCTCTTCCTTGGCCATTTCTTCTGCCCTTTCCTCGTTCCACGATATGAAAATTTTAAGGTATGAAAACACAGTTCTTCCGCCTCTGCTTTTAAATGCCCTGGCCATTCTGCCAGCATGACTGAACGTGCTGAAATTGAGTATGATGCCATCTGCAATCCCTGCAACCTTTCTTGCCATTCCCTCCCTTAAGGCAGCCGCGTATATTTTTAGCTCATTGTTAGTTGATCGTACTGAATTTATTGAATTTATAAATTGGTCCATTATGGTTGAGGCTGAATTTGGGGTAGCACCAACCCCTACGCCAAGGAAAAAGCGGTTACCAGTAAGATCCTGAATTGTTCGAACTTGCCTCGAAAGGTTCAAAATATCATGTTCCAGTATTCTTATTACACCACTGCCTGCATAACAATCATCCCTCTTCATAAGGATAGAAAGTGCCAGAACTATTGGGTCAGTTGTGCCCTGGATGTCAGGTATAAAAAAATAAGAAACTGAGCTTAGTTCACTTGTTATTTTAACTGATTCTGTGGGTGAGAACACGGTCGGTCGTAAAGCTAAACCTAAATCCATATCAACATTCTTTTTCCAGCAAATTTAAGTTTATTTAGCGCTCTTTATTGATCACAAAACCATCGCTTTTAAGCGGATCACAGTTATGCTTTTTATCCCCAAAAATTATGCGGTCAATAAACAATTGCAAAAAAGAAGGAAAAAAGGACATGCCTGTCAAAGTATTTGAAGTTAGGGTGTTAAAGAACCACCTTAACGCGGAGACGCTTTTTTGTTCAAGCAAAATAGTTCACTAATGGTGTAATTGCTGAGAACAATAAATACAAATTGCAAGGTCAGAAAAGTGCAGAACATAAGAATGGCTAAACTGAAAACATTGCTAAGCCGGCATAAAAACACGTACGAAATAAAAAGGTATTAACCCAGGAACGCTACAACTGCAACAATTTGAACAAAATCTCCCTGAAAAAAATCTATGCCTGCAAGTTCTATGGTTTGACAATCGACAGTGATTCATCAATTGCCAATGATACAAAAGGCCCTGGGTACAACCTTAACGCCCGTGGATGACGAGACCACCGCGGCCATGTTGAAGAATATTCTGCATGTGACTATTAGCCTCATTGGTGAAGCGCCCAGCTTTACCTGGGCGTAGTTCACTTTTGGTTCAGCCCTCAACTAGTTTTCTCTGATCTTGACCCACTTTTACTTTAAGAAATTCTGGCATCATTTTCTCAAATTCACCGATTTTCCCATTGTAATCCATTGTAATTTCTATTTCACTTTTACCACTCATTAACCGTTTTCTCACCGATTCATCCATTTGGAACTGCACAGTTTTTCCTGCATACATTATGTTTCTTTTCTCGAGGTCCACGTTTACTACTAGATTTCCGGATTTAGCTAGCTCTCCAATTTCTTGAAGAGTGTTAATATCAAGTTTTATTAAAATCAACCCGTTTTTCACAGCGTTTTCATAGAATATATCGCCAAAAGATTCTGCAAGCACAACTCTGAATCCATAATCAACCAGTGCCCAGACAGCGTTCTCTCTTGATGACCCTATTCCGAAATTTCTCAGGCCTACTAGCACGGTACCATCCCTGAATTTGGGATTATTTAACAAAAATTCTGAGTTTTCATTGCCTTTTTGGTCGTATCTCCACCTGTAAAACAGGTACCTGCCCAATCCCTTTTTTTCTAAAAGCTTTAGAAATTCGGCGGGGATTAACTGGTCTGTATCAACATTGTCCAGTAGGAGCGGGACTGCTTTTCCTGCATATTGCTTTACTGCCATTTCTAGTTCATCTCACTTACATCTACAAAATGACCGTATACTGCTGCGGCAGCTGCCATGGACGGACTTACAAGGTGGGTTCTGCCCCCTACACCTTGACGGTTTTCAAAGTTTCTGTTCGATGTGGAAGCTCCATGTTGTCCTGGGCGCAGTGCGTCGCCGTTCATTGCAATGCACATGCTGCATCCTGCATGCCTCCATTCAAATCCAGCTTCTATGAATATATTATGAATGCCCATCCTTTCTGCCTGCCTTTTTACCCACTCCGACCCCGGAACAGCCAAGGCCTTTACGCCGTCCTTGACCCTTTTACCCTTTATTACCTTTGCAGCTTCTGCTAAATCAGTTATCCTCGCGTTTGTGCATGATCCTATAAAAACCACATCTACGTTTATATCTTGAATTTTGGTGCCAGGCTTTAGCCCCATATAAACCAGTGCCTTTTCCACTTCCTCCCTTTTGTTTTTATCGCTGAATTCATCCGGGCTTGGCACGTATCCATCTATTTGGCTGGCCATTGACGGGTTTGTGCCCCATGTGACCATTGGTTTTAACCCGGAGACATCCAACCTCATTTCCTTATCATATTTTGCATTTGGATCAGTCTTTAGCTTGTTCCACGCCTGTACCGCTTCTTCAAATTCTTCCCCCTTGGGTGCAAACGGCCTGCCCTTAACATAATCATATACTTTCTGGTCAGGGGCAATTATGGCAGTGCGTGCTCCAGCTTCAATTGACATGTTGCAGAGCGTCATTCTTCCTTCTACGTCCATGTCAGCTATTGCAGTTCCATCATATTCAATTATGTGGCCCAATGCACCTCCGGTTCCTATTTTGCTGATAAGGTAAAGAGCTAAATCCTTTGCAGTAACGCCGCCCCTGAGCCTTCCATCCATGCGAACCCGGAACTGCCTTGGCTTTTTCAGCCATAACGTTTGCGTGACAAAAACATGTTCAACTTCACTCGTGCCTATACCGAATGATAGTGCCCCAAGAGCTCCATGCGTGCTTGTATGGCTGTCACCTGCTGCAACTGTCGCCATGGGAATTGTAAGCCCAAGTTCAGGCCCTATTACATGTATTATCCCCTGATAAGGGCTGTAAAAGTCAAGAAGCGGGACATTGAAAAACTTGCTGTTTTCCCACAGGGCATCCATTTCCTTTTTTGATAGCGGTTCCATTGTCGGCTTTTCTTTTGAATTGGTTGGAACGTTATGATCCATTACTGCCAGAGTGAGGTCTGGCCTCCTGACATTATATCCCTTTGCTCTCATATCGCTAAATGCAACAGGGGATGTAACTTCGTGGGTGTAATGCCTATCAATATATAGCAGTGACCTGCCGTCATCGTCTGTGGTCACCTGATGAAAATTCCATATTTTATCAACTATAGTGCTGCTCATCGTAACTGGTGATAATAAAGTAGTATAAAAAATTTGCTAAAATTGTAAAAAAACGAAAAAACATGTGCGGATTAAGTACCTCGATAATCTTATTGCACGCTCTATTAATGGCAAAAACATTTCCGGTTTATTATTTAATGACAAATTTTGGGAAATATCAAACACCCATGTCAATTTGTTTCGTGTTAATTTTTTCCTAAAAGTAATCTTTGAGGAAAAATATTAAGCTAAACATAATTCCGCGGCAAATATCTTAATATCTGCATAAATCAAATAAGAAATTATGGTTTGGCTGTTAATTGCAATCATAGGCCTTGCATTCTTTTCTTACATTCTAGTATCAGGCATGGAATCACTTGCAGGAATATTAAATTTAAGGGACTACACATTTATGCTAATTGTTTTTCCGGTGTTTTCCAGTCTGCCGGACCTGGTGATAATAGTACTGAATTTATTGTATGGGGGCACACTAGGGCCGGGAATGGCGCTTTCAGCGGCAGTTGGCGAACCGTTTATAGTTATTGTGCTTGGCATTCCGGCTGTATTAATTCTAAGTTTGGCTAAATTTGGAAGAAACGGTTTAAAACTTTTTAATGATCCTGAAGAAAATATCAACCTAACCCTGTACGTACCGATAATTGTTTCAGTATTTGCATATTTGACCATGATTTTTTTAGCAAGAATTTATATTGTAATAGTACTCACTGTGATTATAATTGTAGCATTTTATATTTATATTACTGACTTAAAGAATGGCCATTCCGAAAACGTAAAAAAAATGTCTGCCATGCTAACTGGTTCCTGCATTGTAATTGGGTTTATTGGATTGGCTGTATTTGGAAAATTGCTGGTAGAATCGGTTATCCAAGCATCTTTAATAACCAAAATTAGTCCATTCACACAATCGTTCATAGTTTTTCCATTATCTGCAGCAATGCCAGAAATTTTTGCCTCATTTTCTTTAATATTAAAGGGAAAAAGGGAAGCTGCAATAGCTTCATTGCTTGGGGAAATTGTGATCACTGCTACACTGTATCCCGCGCTGATTTTCGCATTTTTAAGTCCTGCGCTCACGTTTACTGTGATCATGGGGATGGTTATGGAAATTATTTCTGCCACAGCCACAATTATAATCAGCCTAAAAAGTTCTATGATCTATGTGGTGCCATTTGATTTGGCCATGATTATTCTGTTTATCATTGTTATGGTCATG
>JBMFTE010000050.1:0-6256 GCA_049967195.1 Nitrososphaeria archaeon | reverse complement strand
CACAACCAGCTCATTTCCTGCCAGTGCGCTTTCAATTTCCGAAAACGCTTTTTCAGCCCCACCGCTCGTTAAGCAGGAAAAAATATTAAATAGTTAGCAATGCTAACTATTAATGTGGCTAACAATATTCATCTTAACGAGAAAGTCATGGAAGCTGTTTTTACAGCTTCAAGGACATTCCGTACGTGGATGAGAGAATGCTCCGGATTGTCTGTAGCACAATTCAGGGTCCTGTCTTTTATTAGCAGAAATAACAACAGCTCACTTTTAGAACTAAAAACCTACCTCGGTGTTTCTACCCCCGCGGCCAGCAGGCTAGTTGAAGCTCTTAATATTAGGGGGTTTGTAACCCGGATTGAAGATAGAAACGACAGGAGGAGGGTCAAGCTTGGGTTAACAAAAATGGGCAAAGAGGTTCTGTTTGCTGCTAGGGAACGCGTTCTTGAAAGGATCGAAGAGCGGATAAGTGGTTTAAATATAGATGAAAGGCATGACCTCTTAATAGCAGCTGAAATTCTGATGGGAATGGTGGATTAAAATGATAGAAACCATTGAACTGACCAAGACATTCAATTCTAAGGGATGGTCGGTTGAAGCACTAAGGGGCGTGAATTTTAGAGCTGATCGTGGTAAAATAACTGCGCTTGTTGGCCCAAATGGCGCTGGAAAAACAACTATAATAAAAATCATTTCAACGCTTGTACTCCCCACATCAGGCCACGCTTATGTAGATGGCTGGGATATAGTTTCGCAGGCTAAGGAAGTCCGTAAAAAGATAGGGCTTGTAACGGTAAGCGACAGGCTTATGTATTTTAGATTAACCGGTCTTGAGAATCTTGTATTTTACGGGGCGCTCTATAATATGGGACTTAAGGAGGCCCGGTCAAAGGCCAGAGAGCTCTTGGACACAGTGGGGCTTGGCGAGTGGGGGGACCAGCCAATCATGCATTATAGCACTGGCATGCTAAGAAGACTGGCAATAGCAAGGGCTCTGATGCATAACCCCGATGTGGTATTGCTGGATGAGCCAACGCTGGGAATAGATACAACTTCTTCTAGGAGGGTCAGGCAGATGATAAGGAGGCTGGCAGCTGACAGAACCATAGTTCTCACAAGCCATCTTATGAAAGAAATAGAAGAGCTGGCAGATAAAATCTATTTAATCAGGACCGGGAAGGTAATAAGCAGCGGTACACCAGCTGAAATAAGGTCAATGGCTGGACAATTTGCTGAAGCATCTGTTTCAACAGAGAATATACCGACTGAAATGGAAAAATTTGTGCTCAAGTACGAAAACGGAAAGGCACTCATCAGGGGCCCTGAAGATAAGATTTCGTTGCTAACTGGGGAGTACACGGCTGTTGAACCAACACTCGAAGATGCATATATACTGCTTGCAGGTGAAAGCACTGCTGATTTCAGGCCATACCAAGTCAAAAGGGGAGGCGCGTGGGGGCGTGAGCATCCTTTCTAAACTCTATGCTTACATTTACCTGAGAGGGTTCAGGGTCTGGTTCAGCTACAGGACCCAGGCAGTGTTGACCCTGCTTAGCTGGGTGCTACCTGTATTCACATATTACTTTACCGGCACTGCGCTGGGAAACAGTCTGGTTTCCAAACTGGGCGCAGGAAATTATACAGCTTTCTTCGTGATAGGATTGGCTTTTCAGGGCTATGTGGCTTCAACAATTACGACTGCAAGCCAGAGGCTCAGAAATGAGCAGCTTTATGGAACCATTGAATACTACGTGCTTGCGCCATCTGGGGCTTTGAGCTTTCTGGTTTATACAATGTTGTGGGGCCTGGCCCTGAACAGCATCAGTGCAGCAGTGATACTTCTGGTGGGTAGAGCCCTAGGGGTGATATATACGGTGAGTGGAACTCTTATTGCGTTGCTACTCATATTCTTGCTCATGCTTTCGTCATTTGGAATAGCAGCAATTTCCGGCGCTGTTGTCATGGTTACAAAGCAGGGTAATCCCATAGCCTTTTTCTACTCAACATTCTCGACCCTTATGGGCAACGTCGTATTCCCTGTGGCTGCTCTGCCGTACTATCTTAGGCTCGTAAGTTATTTTATACCACTTACCTGGGCGCTTCAGGGGCTGCGGGCAGCCCTCCTCTACGGTCAGGGATTTTCTGCAATACTACCTGAAATTTATATAATGCTTGTATTTGTGGCAGTGCTGGTTCCATTAGGAACATACGCATACATAGCAGCCTTTAACAAGGCAAGAAAGGATGGCACACTATCGCAATATTGAATGTCAACCAATTTGCTTTTGCTCCTCTCGTGCCACCGCTCACGGCGCCCATGGTGACAAAAACGTTACCCTGATAACACATTAATTTCATAACTCATTTAATCTGGCTGCTTTTGAGGCATTAGCCACAATCCATGGGAGAGCTTTTGTGATAAAACTGGGCCCATGGTGAGCAAGAAAATCATATGGCCCGGGCGTCACCAAAACCTTTGAGTGCAGATTATCCCATCCGCGTTCTTTGAACATACTAAATACCTTCTCCTGCCCAACCCGCCTGAACATCTTCGGTTCGTAAATTATGTAATCAGGATTAGCTGAATTCACTGTATCAAAGTCGGGTTTCTCCCACTCGGTTAAGTGGTTTGAAAATATATTATTTAGCCCTATTGTATATAATCCATCAGTTATATAGCTGTAAGCCCCAAATGTAACAGGCCCGCCAAGGTCTATTTCTACGTAAACACTGCCCTTTAACCTATCATGAATTTTCGAAAATGACTTCAGCAGGTTCTTTGATAATGTCCTCGATTCGTGAATTTTTCCCGTTACGATGCCAACCTTGATAACCATGTCGACTATTGACGCAACGGAGACAGGCAACTCAATTAAATAAGTTGGGTAAAGTTTAGAAAGTTCCAAAGCCGTGCTCCTCTGGTATCCAGTTACAGCGAAGATTATATCTGGTTTCAAATCGCGTAATTTGCTCATGCTTACTTTGTTGTATCCTGCTAAAACCGGTTTACCCTTGGCTTCTTCGGGATGCACATCAAAAGCAGTTACACCAGCGATTTCTTTCTCCACCCCCACTAAATAAAGCGTTTCAGTTACAGCCGGGCTCAAACTTACTATCCTTCTAATTTTATCAGGCAAAATAAGTTCCTGCCCGGTAAGTTCACAAAAAACCTTCCTCATGCTGAAATGTTGTGCGGACCCATTAAAAAAGTTCCACCAGATATTAATAATATGATGATCATGTTATAACATGGTTAACAGGCTTAATGAGGAAAGCAGCCCCTATTTGAGAGAGCATGCAAACAATCCAGTGGAATGGTATCCATGGGGAGATGAGGCATTTAACATGGCCAAGGAACTTGACAGGCCCATATTTCTTTCAATAGGCTATTCTTCATGCCACTGGTGTCACAGGATGAACGAAGATTGTTTTATGGACACAGAAGTTGCCAGCCTGATGAATAATTCGTTCATAAATGTAAAGGTTGACAGGGAGGAAAGGCCCGACTTGGACAGCTACTTTATGAAGGCATCCCTTCTTATGACGGGTACAGGGGGATGGCCACTCAATATAATTATGACTTACGATTGTAGGCCTTTTTTTGCAGCAACTTACATTCCAAAAAATAGCTCATATGGAATGAAAGGCATTATGGAATTGATTCCGCTGATTATGAACCTGTGGAAAACCAAAAGGAAAGAGCTTTTGGATTATGGTAATTTGCTGGTAGATTCAATGTCAGGGAAGATGCCTGACAAGCCTGCAGGAGATTGTTTTCAAAGGGTAATGTTCGAGCTGAGTTCATCTTATGATAGCAAGTATGGTGGATTTGGCACAGCTCCCAAATTTCCAAATTACTGCGCGCTTATGTTGTTACTAAATCGTGGCATGAAAGATATGGTGAGCAAAACGCTGCATCAAATGATTAACGGTGGAATTTTTGACCAGCTCGAATATGGGTTTCACAGGTATTCTACAGACCAATACTGGGAAATTCCGCATTTTGAAAAAATGCTTTATGATCAGGCGTTTTCAGTTATCCTTTACACTGACGCGTATAGGGCAACAGGTAACAAGGAATTCGCAAGATGCGTCGACCTTCTGGCCAAGTACATGCATGGCAGATTGTTATCATGTGAAGGTGGATTCTATTCTTCGGAGGACGCTGACAGTGAAGGTGAAGAGGGTGGGTACTATATGGTTACGGACCCGGCTAGCATATTGCCGCCTGATTTAATGGAATACGCAAAACGCAGTATGCTGATACCATTTGGTGATGGTTATATTGTCAAGGGGGCTAATGGCACAGCGGCAGGGCAAAGGTGCCTAGAATTGCTAAAGAGGTCAAGGGTTGACAAAGTAAGACCAAAAATAGACAGTAAGATACTTACTGACTGGAACTCATTGGCAGCAGCATCCCTGGCATTTGCCGGTTCCGTTCTAGGTCGGGATGACTTTGTATATTCTGCCAAAAACGTATTTGGATTTATGGAGAAAAATATGTTTATTGATGGCAAGTTAAAACACTGCTTTGTTGAGGGTAAAGCTAAAATAGATGCCATGCTTGAAGATCACGCTTTTATGATTTGGGGTGCACTTGAGCTATATGAAGCAACTCTTGAAATTCCATACCTGAAAACAGCCATCAATTTGCTTGGGCTTGTAAACAAAAATTTCAAAAATGAAAATGGGCCTTATTACAAAAGCAACGATAGGACAATATCAAGGATAACAGATACAGAGGATCTTGTGCTCCCATCAGGCAATTCTACAATGTTGTATAACTTGCTCAGGCTATACCTGATAACAGGTGATGATTCAATAAAGGCGCAGTATGACAATATTGAAGGAAGTGTTAGTCCCTACGCCTGCGAACAGCCTTCGGCGCATGCTTTTTTCTATCTGATTAAAAAAATTTATGAGTCAAACCCAAAAAGGGTAATTTTGGTTGGCCAGCTCAGCGAAGCAATAAAATTCATGAGGGCATTTTACCAAATATATGCGCCCGGCAGCGTGATTGTTTTCCGTGATTTAGATAATCCCCTGATTGATAGCTTATCAAACTTTACCTCAATCTATCAGGCAAAAAATAACGGGTGCACCGCGTACGTGTGTGGCAGCGGCTATTGCAGTCCTCCCATGACCAGCAAGGAAGAACTAATCTCATATTTTGGTGCAACATAAGTTAAACCAAATAATTGTGAGCCCAAATGCACAGTAGGTGTGACACAACTGTCAGTTAAAAACGCTCACAATGATTGGCGAAAAAAATCGTACAGGTTCAGGCCATCTGCACCGGTGAAATTACAGTTTCTAAACCGTTTAGGCCATAATTCTTTACCCTCTCCACATCCAGACCATTTTTCCTGCAAATTGACTCCACAAACCTTAGCATTGCTCGCCCTCCTAGGCTTATGAGTGCTGATGCACCCAGCTTTGACAGAGGATTACCGCCGCCTTCGGAATATGCATCTCTGGTTGCCATTTTAGCCAAATGCCTGTATGAAGCATAATACACAGCAAGCTGAGATTCAGATAGCTTTATAGCAGAAAACTCCCTGTCCTTTAGCAGCCCCAGCGGTATATTCTGCATCGGTGTCACGGTAAACTCGAACGGTTTTCCATTAACCTCCGAATTGCTAAGCCTGTTTATGAGGGATACCGTCTCCCAGTTATCTTCATCTGTTTCATCTTCCTGTCCCACCTGCACGGTAAATGCCGGCCTCCAGTAGTACATATTCATATTATACACCCCCTTCCATACAATCTGCTGCCAGCTGCCATCAGAACCCACCTTCAGTGGCAGAGTTTTGTTTGGCATATGGATTTTGGCCAGCTTCTCGCTACCTGTTTCAAGTCCCACCTGAATGCCGATCCAGTTTCCCGGCCCAGCCCTCATTATATCTGAAAGCTTCTTTATCAGCTCGGGATAGCCGGCTGGTATTGATATTCTGCCGTGAGTTGGGTTCACATGCGCTATTCCTGGAATAGCCATTATGCCAGAGAAAAGTTCAACAAGCGCATCATAATTTGGCTCAAACTTTTTGCCGTGCATATATGCAAATATTTCGTCAGAATGCAGCCAAGAAGAATGGCCACCGGCTCTAACGTTAACTTCTATTTCCCTTCTGATCTTTTCAACAGGGTAATATCTTAGCGGTCTTAGTGTTACTTCGCAGAAATCGCAACCAACGCCACAGCCTCTCATCGCTTCAGTAAGATCCTTCATAGTTGGCCTTACGATATCAGGAATCTGGTC
>JBMFTE010000049.1:0-6263 GCA_049967195.1 Nitrososphaeria archaeon | reverse complement strand
TTTTATTACTTCAGAAGGCACATTGACATTTTCATTTTCAAGTGGAAGTATTAGAAAGACGCTTATGCTGTTTTTTACCGCTTCATCAACCACAATCTTCATTAGCCCCCAGTACCCTCCCAAAATTAGCACCGGTTTGTAGCAGTTAATTTTAATGCTTTTAATAAATGCCACGCTTTCATTGATAGCTAACGCGCTTGGATTTCCGCTGTGAGCTGCTACTGCAATCTGCATAATCTTAGTTTTATCGTGGATCAGGTAAATAATTCTGCCTGTTATTTCCGAAAGTTTCGCTTTTCGGAAAAATATTGCGTGAAACGCGGTGCAAAAAAGCATCATTATTTCCTAAAATTAGTTTAGTTTAGAATTAACGGAAAAACATTAACCGTTTAATATCCGGTATGGCAATATTAATGCATGCCAATCAAGACCCCTAGGGTTACCATCACAGCACCTGGATCCAGCAGTGGAAAAACGCTCGCTACAATGGGCATAATTTACGGTCTCAAAAAAATGGGTTATCGGGTGCAGCCGTTCAAGATTGGGCCCGATTTTATAGATCCGTCTTATCTTGAAGGCGTGGCCGGGTCCTATGCGATAAATCTTGACCTCTGGATAATGGGAAGGTCAGGGCTTTTAAATGCCTTTTATGAGGGGTGCAGGAGGTCCGATATGTGCGTGATCGAAGGGGTCATGGGGTACCTTGATGGCGCTTATACTGATACCGACAGGTTCTTTGGCAGCACCTACCGGATTTCCAGAACGCTTCATTCAAATGTAATTGTCGTGATTGATGTTTCAAAGACGGCACAGACAGCTCTCGCAACCGCTCTGGGAATAGCTAAATTCTCAGGTGGAAGAATTGGAATTATACTGAACAGGGTTGCCGGAGATGGGCACGCTGAATATGTTAAAAGGGCAATTAAAGGCTATAAGAACGTTGTTTTGGTGGGGTATATTTATGAAGATCTAGCTTTAAGGGTAGAAGAAAGAAAACTCGGGCTAGTTCCGGCAGCTGAAAGATACCCTGATTATGCTGGAATTGGCAAAAAGGTTTCAGAGAACATTGATATTAATGCTGTTATGAGCCTAATGAGCTCCGAACCGGTGAAAGTTAACAGCAATTACGCTGTTAAGAAAACCATAACGGCAAAAATATCGGTAGCTTTTGATGATGCATTTAATTTCTATTACTGGGATTCATTTTCAGCATTGAGGGCAATGGGCGCAAAGATAGAATTTTTCAGTCCAATCAATGACGTACCGCCCTCAGATGGCACTGAAGGCATTATCATAGGTGGTGGGTTCCCTGAGCTGTTTGCTGGCAAATTGGAAAAATCAAATCGCACAATCAAGTTTCTAAATCATGCTTCTGCAAGAGGGACACCAATCTTGGCTGAGTGCGGTGGCCTGATGTACTTGACCAGTGGAATTTATGATCATGAAAAATTTCATCGGTGGGTAGGAATTTTCAATGCAAAGGTAAACATGACAAATAAACTTACTATTGGATACACTGAGCTTGAAACAATAATGGATAACCCAATTTCCTTAACTGGACAGAAATTAAAAGGACATGAATACCATTATTCTAATTTGGTTGAAATTTCTAAGGACCAGAAAATGGCAATCAGGATTATCAGAGGTTCGGGGGCGGACGGCCAGAGAGATGGCCTGTTATCATATAATTCAATTGGAACATATTCCCATTTTCACCTGGGATCTAACATCAGGGCAGCCAGAAGGTTTTTGGAAACCTGTGTCAGATCAGGCAAAAGATGAAAATGCCTTGTTAGCGCTGTTAACTGCAGATATGGTATCTGCCCTGAGCCCGTAGTTATTTATTGCCGCTCCCAGAGCCATTATGGCCTGTATTACAAATTCTTTCCTGGCCGTATGACCCATGTGACCTATTCGCATCACTTTATTGGCCAATGGTCCCCAAGACCCGGCAAGCATGACACCCAGCTTTTTCCAGGTAAAATCAAGCAACAAGTTTGAATCAAGCGGTGAATAAAACGCGGTTACCGTAGGGGCGGCATAATTTATGTCCTTGACAAATGGCATAATGCCCATCGATTTTAGGGCGCTGATTGTTGCATCCCTGCTTTCTTTATGCCTCCTGTAAACGCTTTCCAGCCCTTCAGAATATATCAGGTCAATTGCAGTTTTCAGGGCTATTATATCGTTAGCTGCTGGCGTATAGGGAAACATGCCCTTGCTTAGGTTTTCATCCCATGTGTTAATATTCATGTAATATCCCCCATAATTTGCCTTCTTTATTACAGATTTAGCTTTATCACTAACCGCAACAATCGCGAGCCCGGGCGTTGAGCTGAAAGCTTTCTGGCTTGCCATCAAGCATATATCAATCCCCAGGCCCTTGCAATCAACGGGTACCCCCCCGACAGCAGAAACAGCGTCTACAATAAAAAGCGCATCACTGTCCTTAACAATTTTAGCAACATCCTCTATGGGGTTAATCAGCCCTGCGGGTGTCTCGACATAAACAAATGTAATGGCCTTATAGCCTTTTAAATCTGGAATTTTTTTTACATCAATAGGCTCATCGTAAGGCCCATTTACGGCAGTAACCTGCGCGCCATATCCCCTTGCGAGTTCACCAAATGATTCGCCAAATACACCGTTTGAAATTGATAAAACCCTGTCCCCTTTTTTAACTGAGTTGGCGATAGCAGCCTCAAGTCCCAGCATCCCTTCGCCGCTCATAACATAGATGTTTCCATCATGATTTACCATCTTCCTTATGTTTTTTGTTAGTTCGTCGTAAAGGTTAAAGAATTCCTGATCCAAATCAGGGTTAACGGTTTTCAGCATCGATGCCAGCACATCGCTTGGTATTTCAGTGGGTCCGGGAGTTAATATCACCATTTTTAAATTTCACCGCTTAATAATGACATCACCATCATAATTCCTTTACCCTATCTTTTACCGTAAAACCGGTTTTTTTCTTTAAATACAGGTTTCTGACGACAAAGTATATGAATGCCATTGCAAATACGCCTGAAACTACAAGCATTGATGTTATTGACATAAAGCCAAGCTGCGGGTAAATGATGTAAAATGCTGCTATTATGGCATTTAACAAAAACCCTGCAATTGATGCAACTAAAATACCTGTATTTTTTTCCTTTGTAGCCATTATCATACCTGAAACCATAGAGAACATCCAGGTGATCTGCGTAGCGAAAACCACAGATACGAAGAACGGCCCTATTGAAGGGATAAAAACTATCAATACCAGCCATATTATTGCGACAGCAAGGTCAAATGTCAAAGAATATATGGGGCTGTGGCTCTTATCATGGACAGTAGCAAGTTTTAATGGCAAAATACCGTCAAGCGATTGCGCAAGGACAATTCTGCTTGAACCAATCAGTATTGCAATCATGACCTGAAACATTGATACGGCAGCTCCAATTATCAGTACGGTATAAAGAATGGGATTTGGCTTTAAAAACGCCATAAGTGCGGTATAATAGGGTGCGCCTATTGTGCCAAGCATGCCAGTCAGCTTGCCGTTGTACCATAACTGCGATATCTGGCTCAGCCGGGCATATCCTACTGCAGCCTTTAATCCAATCCACACTGCTATAATATAAAATACATTAATCAACACAGCGCCAATCATCGCGACGGAATATTTTTTACGGCTTTCGGCTCCTGATATCTCTTCATTGTTAAGGACCGACCACATTCCATAACCAACTGCCCCCCAGCTGAGAGACCAGGTGCCAATGGTGTTCAGCCAGTTAATATTGCCCAATGAAGGTGACATGACGTTAATGCCGTGGTACGCAGTATACCCAAATAGTATTGCAAGTGCTGAAGCCCCGCCACATATCATGAGGATAAATATTAAGTATTGAACCTTAACGTAAAATTTGAGCCCTCTTAACGATATTAAAAACGCTATTACAAGCAGAATGGCCGTAATAAAAAATACAAAATATTTTGAACTCATTATACCGTACATATTTAAGAATATCCATGAGCCGGTGAGTTTTGACATAAAATACAAATAGGGTAGCAGCAGTGCGTCAACAATATAATACCCAAACCAGGCTATAAAGAAAAGCTGCCATATAACCCATCCTGTAAACGTAAATACAAAGCCTATTGCAGGGTGCATGGTTCTGCTTTGGAATATATAATCTCCGCCGGCCAAAGGATATGCCCTGCTTAAGTAAGAATATGTTACAAAGAATGGCACAGCCACAATAGCCAGAAGTGCGGTTCCCAATATTATGCTTCCTCCGTTAAAAGCTACCGGTTGAAAGAAAAAAAGCAGGAACCACATCATTGAAAATAATGATATTGTTAGTGAATTGTAAACAAACACATCCCTCATTTTTAGCGCTTTTACTAGCCCTGATGCGTTCCTTTTGAACATATTTCGCTCATATGGAATGACTATATTTAAATATTGATTTATCTATAAATTAAATTAATATGTTCAAGTGCTATATATGTGGCAACATACAGGAAAATAGCGGTAAATGTTCTGTTTGTGGCAATCTTACAGTTTATTATCCATTAAAGTACGAGGTTAAAAAAATCAAAACCACAGCCATAAGGGCCAACGGAATATGGAATTACAGGGGTCTTCTTCCTCCTGTCGATAAAATTGTAAGCTTGGGTGAGGGCAATACCCCGCTGATTTACTCCGAAAAAATCAAAAATGAATTAAAAGCGAACTCGCTCATGATAAAAAATGAGTCAATCAATCCAACAGGATCATTTCTGGATAGAGGTTCATCAGTAGCCGTCAGTTATGCAATTTCCAATAAATACAGAGGCATAAAATGCTTTTCTTCCGGCAATCTTGGGGCTTCATTGTCAGCTTATTCTGCTAAAGCAGGAATCCCGTGTTCGGTTTATGCTACAAGAAAGCTGATAACGGGAAAGCTTTATCAAACAATGTGTTATGGCGCATCTGTAAATTTTTACAGTGACCAGCAGGATGCAATAAGTGAATCGCAAAAGACACTGGAAGGATTTTACACAACGGGTGAAAGTGATACCATATTTTTGTCAGGGCTTAAAACCATGGCCTATGAGATATTTGAGCAGACAGCAAAACTACCAGAATATATATTTGTAAGCGTGGGAGAAGGCGGGGCCCTATCGATGATATATTCCGGTTTGGTGGATCTGAAGGAGGCTGGTTTGCTCGGCGAGATGCCACGGCTTGTGGGGGTGAGGGTTAAAAATTACAGCACGGTTGCCGATGACCTATTTGTGCAAAAGATCAATCCAAAAGCTGCTGAAAAAGCTCTATATGAAAGCAACGGCTTTATGGTAGAGGTAGAGGATGAAGAAATCTTAAAAGCTACAGCGACGCTGGCAAAATCGGAGGGCCTTTTTGCAGAACCATCAGCTACAGTGGCTCTGGCGGGTTTATATAAAGCTGTTAATGAACATAAAATTGATAAAAAAGCAAACATTCTTTATGTGCTGACAGGTACTGGCTTGAAAGACCCGGTAGCAATCGGCGCTTTAATCGATATAAGGCCTAAAAGTAGCGCAGCTGAGGTTCAGATCGGAAAAACAAAGAAGGCAATACTTGAAATTTTGTACAGCAAAAGGGCGCACGGCTATGAAATATGGAAGAAATTAAAGGAATTGGGAATAAATGATACTCTGCCGGCTGTTTACATAAGCCTAGGCGATCTAAAAAGGGATGAGTTGATAAAGGGCGAAAATTTTACAGTAAATGGCCGCAATATTGTTCTATATGAGCTTACCGATTCTGGTAAAAGAATTGCAGGCCTATTGCTATCAATGTAGTACAAATAATAATTTATTTATCGATGTTAAAATTGTTTTCTGTTGTGCTAGAAAAGGGCAGTGACATAATATTGCCTTTTTGGGGTTTTTGTTTTATGTTTATATATAAAAATGCAGTCATATCACTAATGCATAAAAAAGTAGTGGGCACCGATATTCTTGTGCTTTATCATATTGTGTTCTTTGCTTAATGATCTAATGATAACGGTAAAAATATAACTTTATAGGCAATGCTAGAAAAATATGATAAAATATATAAATCGAATTGGTAGTTTTCTGTCAATGGATAGGTTGCCTTTACTGCGAATTGCTGAGGTAGCTTTCCTTACATCAAACGTAGATAAATGTGCGGAGTTTTACTGAATTATAAAGCCATCGCTTTTAAGCGATGGATCATAGTTATGCTTATAAGATTATTTTCTCATAAATTATGTAATGCTATCCCTGAGCAA